>CAYJIG010000060.1:0-12662 GCA_964370165.1 uncultured Oscillospiraceae bacterium | reverse complement strand
TGGGTATGACGGCATTATCCCCGAATGCAGATCTTGCCGTTTTCATCGGCCACTGCCACTAAGGATGACACACCAAAATAAGCGCAGGCGACCACCGACGACAAGAGCACACAGCTGTTAGAGCTTATCAGTCAGTCGCCCGAGCTTGCCGAGCTGCTTTTCAAAACGTTATCGGCGAAAAGTGATTAAGCGTTATCAGTGTATGCTTTTGCTAAATTACTCCTGACATGATAAAATAAAAAGCAGTAAACATAAGGGCTCAAAAGAACGATTCGAACTGTGTATTAACGGCGATTTTCGGCAGGCAAACAAAAAGCACCCATATATATGAGTGCCGATTTGGTGCCGAGCTTCTCGGCTGGCACCCTCAGTAGGAACCCGGCCTACATTTCATCCTTAGGAGTTTCGGCCGTAGCGTGGTTTATGTTCTTTGGTATTCTCTAATATCATTTCGGTGTAGTGTGGTTTCTTAGGGATGAAACGCTCGGCTGTGTTTTTTGAAGGTGTGTATATATAAACGCTCATTCCCTGTCTTGTTTGCAGGTTGTTTGCAGGTTGTTTGCAAATAGGGTGATTTACGGGTGGTGTTGCCGGTTCGGATTTCGCCGGTGTTGGTATAAGCTAAAACTACATATTATTATTGGTATATAATGGCAAGGTGTTTAATGAGCCGGTGATATAATAATCCATATGTTTTCCGGCAAAAAAACACGCGTTGCAAAACAAAAATTTTGCAACGCGATTTTTTATGCTCAGTTTGCACACAATTCAATGGCAAGTGATACAACCTTCAAGAACTCGCCTTTTACACGGTTTGCAACCTCGACAACCTCCGCATGATCGAGCTTTTGATCGAGCACGCCGGCGGCCATGTTTGTGATGCACGAGATACCCATTACGTTCATGCCGCAGTGCGAGGCGACAATAGCCTCAGGTGCGGTAGACATGCCAACGGCATCTGCGCCAAGGACGCGGAACATGCGGATTTCTGCAGGCGTCTCATAGTTCGGGCCGGAGTACATGGCATACACACCCTCGCGTAGGCTAATGCCTGCTTGTAGCGCCTTCTCTTTAAGTTGATTGCGCAGAGATTTGGTGTAAATGTCGCTCATGTCGGGAAAACGCGGGCCAAACTCCTCTAAATTCTTACCAATGAGCGGATTTCCGCCGGAATAGTTGATATGATCGGTGATGAGCATGAGTGCACCTGCGCCGAAATCCAAATTCACGCCACCTGCGGCGTTGGTAAGTAGTAGCTTTTTAACGCCAAGACGTGCAAGCACACGAACTGGGATGGTGATTTCGCTTTGTGGCAAGCCCTCGTAATAGTGGACACGTCCACTTAAGGCGACAACGGTCTTACCCATGTGTGTGCCAAAAACCAAGTTGCCGGCATGGCCTGCCACGCTGGGCACAGGAAAGCCGGGAATATCGGAAAACGGAATGATGGTAGCATCATCCAAAGTATCAGCAAAGCTACCAAGGCCGCTGCCTAAAATAAGCCCCATGCTGGGTCTTGCCGATGTAATGCCTTTGATATAGTTTGTGGCCGAGTCAATACGGCTGAGTATATTATCCATGAAAACCTCCTAAATAGACTATATAAAATAAAATTTCCGATCAAACGCTGGGCTGTTTTACATCAAAATTGTACAGGTCAATCAGCGAGTATACAAACCAAATCTGCTAAAGTTACGACGTTTTAAGCTTTTATCTAACTGAAAACATGGTCATTTTATATCGGTTTAGCTAGCAAAGCTATCAACGAGGCCTAATTTCATCCATAAGCCGATTGGCCTCTTTGTAAATATCAGATGCCGGCGTTCCGATATGAAAAACACCATCCTCATACAAAATCTTGCCGTCAACCATCGTCATTTTTACATTCATTTTACTTCCGCTGTACACCAGATTTTTGGCAATGTTATTTATTGGTTGCATATTTGGTTGCATAAGATCAATCATGACAATATCCGCCTTTTTGCCAACGGCCAAACTGTCGCACTCAGGCAGGCCCATTGCGTGTGCGCCACCTGTTGTTGCCATAGTCAGCACTTTTTCTGCGGATAGTGCCGCAGCATCCTTTTCACGCAACTTAGCAAGACCGGTGACCAGAAACATTTCACGGAACATATCCAGACAGTTGTTACTAGCGGGGCCATCTGTTCCCAATGCCAGCTGTATGCCCATATTATCCATTGCCACGATAGGAGCAATGCCGCTGGCTAGCTTTGTGTTCGAGCCCGGATTCGTGATAACCCAAAGTCCACGATCACGGAATATTTCCATGTCTTTATGGCTAAGCTGCACACAATGATATCCCCCACCACCGTATGTAAACATACCGATTTTGTCCATGAGCTGGGTTGGCGACATGCCGTATTCTGCCACACATGCTTCCACCTCTGTGACAGATTCAGAATTGTGTGTGAAAACCGGTGACTTGTATTTATGCGCTAATTCGGAAATTTCCTCCATTTGTTCAAGCGATGACGTATATTGTGCGTGGAATCCCAGCTTGTATGACAAACGATGATGCAGCGCATTGTAATGTAAGTAATCTCTTTCAAGTTCCTCCACCGGTAAATCATCGGTGATACTTCCAACCATTACGGTACGAAATCCTGTGTCCATTGTTGCCTGTGCAACCGCTTTGGGATGAAAATACATATCAAAATTGCTGGTAATGCCACTGGTTAGGTATTCCATGATGGCCAATTTAGCAAAGCAATATACATGCTCTTCAGTTAGTTTTTTCTCCATAGGAAAAACTTGTTTTTCGAGCCATTGTAATAAAGGCAAGTCGTCGGCATATGAGCGCAAGAATGTCATTGCCGAGTGCGTGTGTGCATTTTTAAATCCGGGTATCAACAAATTGTTATTTACATCAATTTCACGATCCCATTTTACATCGCTTTTTTTGTCATCGCCAATGTGCGTAATTATATTGTTTTCCACCCATAGCTCCGCTTTTAATATCTCCAGACCATTGGTCATAGTGAGCAGTCTGGCGTTGTAAAACCTGATGTTCATAAAATGTCCCCTTGTTTATTTTGGCAATTTTTAGCATACCAGATGATTCGCATCTTAAATGTCTATATCCATATCGGCGATGCCGCCACCATAAGAACTTGTCAAAATCAACTTGACGCACCCAGAAACTGCATGTTTTACCAACCCTTTGTTTTTGCATTACTTATACATTTTCTTGCCTGTAGCGGTTTATTTGCCTTGCCATTTTGACAAACGAATCTCCCTGCTCAGTAGTACATTGGCCTGCCTGTACTAGGCGCTCTACCACCGATCGACGCGAAAGGTCTACTGTAGGCTCATTGCGAACAGCTTCTAAAATTTCATCGCACAAACATCCAGCGGGATCGTCACCGGCGTAACGCACCATGGACGTAGGAAAGCACCCTTCTTGATACGGCGTAGCAATATACGCCGGACGTTTCTCAAAATCGTTGCCCACAACCCCTCCTTGCAATCCATGACGCGTCTCATAGTCAAGTAGCTTTTCTTTATACTGCTGTGCAATATCCCACACATCGGAATCTTGGCAGTTGTACAATAAATTCGTGGTCTCATTGGGATCTTGTAGCATATCAAATAGCTCAGGTGCATCCCCATAGTGATGCACGTATTTATATTTCGCGTCTCGAAGCATACACCATCGTTTGCTACCTCGCTGGTGCTCAACATATTGATACTTGCGATCTTTATTCCCGTTGTCGTGTAATATTGACATGCCCGGCAGCGGCAGTGTTCCTGGATAGTCTACACCTGCAGCATGGAGCATTGTGGGTAAAATGTCATTTAAATCTGTAAACGCCTCTGTGTGGCGTCCGGGTTCAATTTGTGCCGGCCAACGTAGCAACATAGGTATCTTGCACGACGCATCATAAGGTAAAAATTTCTGATATGTGCCTAAATCCCCCAACATCTCCCCATGATCCGACACGAAAATCACCAGCGTATTATCTCTCTGCCCACTTTCGTCAATCGCTTGGAGAATTCGTCCCACTTGACTATCCATATGTGATACCGCGCACGCATAAAGCTCTCGCATACGGCGCAAAGTGTCAGCGTCCGGATTTTCCGCAATGCATTTGTTTTCCTCTGCCAATGTAGACAGGGGTGTGCTTGAAACCGTACACTCCGGAATTTTTCCATCATACATATGCGCCCACTCGGGCGGAACATCAAATGGAGGATGTGGGTGAATAAATCCGGCGAACAAAAGATATGGCCGATTTTGATCACCTCTGCGTTTCAAATAGTCAATTGCACGATCGGCTACCCAGCACGAGCCATGCAAAGCTTCAGGGAGTATAGATTGCTGAGGTTGCATATACAGCACATTGCGCACTCCGTGGAGACTTCCGATGTGTCCATATCCATTAGCGCGCAAGAACTGGGCATATTCGTCCTCTTCAATATCACCAACAACTTCATCCATGCTTTCAAATATATCAAAGCCAGTAGCACGCCTTGTAGGCTGAAAGTGCATTTTTCCGATAGCCGCAGTTGCATAACCGGCGTCGGATAGAATTTGTGCAAAAGTAGGCAGATGCCATGGGCACGCTTTGCTCTGCTCGCCAAAATAGTTATCGTCAAATCCGTGATATCGAGCACCTAGCCCTGTCAGCATGTTGTATCTCGCAGGTATACAAACAGGATTAGGAGAGTAGGCTTGGTCACATCTTAGGCCGTCATTTGCCAACGAATCAATATGAGGAGTTTGTATCATCGGCATTTCATTGTATGCTCCCACATAATCAAAGCGTAGTTGGTCAGCCATGATCAACACGATGTTGGGAGCATTATCCTTGCGCTTAAGCATTTACAGTCCTCCCTACTCCTACATATGTGTCTAACTTGCGGCGCAATTGCTGCTCAATTTGAGTTCCGCAAGCTGCTAAGTTGCAACTTTCCTGTGGATCATTTTCCATATCAAAAAGAATATAAATTTCGCCGTCTTTATTCAAAACGCCCTTGATGTTTTGGCAAAGCACCATGGTTTCACCGAAGAGTTGTGAAATCACCATATCTTTTTCGATGTGTACACTACCATCTGCTGCCAACAAGGATGATGCATTGCTTTGCAGTGGCTCGACGCCTGTGAGTGTGCATAGCGTAGGGCCTAAATCCATTAACTCAACAGGGGCAGCGACCGTCTGCGGTTGCAACCGTGCAGGGTATTGAATCATAAGCGGCACGCGTACTGAGGTTTCAAAAAATGTTTGCTTGAACAATAGGCCGTAATCTCCGTTTTGCTCGCCATGATCTGCAGAAAACACCACAATAGTGTTCTCTAATTGGCCGCGCGCCTCAAGACAGGACAACAAACGGCCAATTTGTTCATCTATTAGTGTAACATGGCCGTAATAACTTTTGCGAAGTTCCTCAATATCTTTAGGCGTCATGTCGCAAATAGCTTCTGTTAAACCCGGATCGTATTTACCGTTCAAAATACGGTCGTATACTCCGCAAGGACGCTGTGGGTTTTTTGAAATCGGCTTTTTCAATGGCTTTGGCATATCGACATTGGCATAGCCATCAACATATTCACTCGGTGTATCCCACGGGTCATGTGGACCTCCAAAACCCACAGTGCAAAACCATGGACGCTCCGAAGGTGCTGATTGTAAATACTCTAATGCGCGCTCGGTAATAAATACGTCTGCATAATCATCGATGGATAGTGGAGTGGGGCTGCTATCATAGACACAGCCTTTATAGCGTTTATCCATGTCTTCGCGGTAAATTTCAAGCAGTCCTTGCGTCTCTAAATGATCGTAATAGCTAGAGCCAATATTGCCATAAGTTCTCGGTCCGGGCATCTCGTCTACAATTTGGTAGCCGTGTGCCTTTGTCAGTTCATTTTGTCTCATGTCACTAGGAAACTTGTGTAAATGCGCTTTGCCAAACAAAGATGTTTCGTATCCGTTGTCTCTTAGACGTTGCATCCAAGTTTCGTCGTCTGCGCATAGGCCTGCTGCAAAATTATCCATTATACAAAGCTCAGCAGGATATAGCCCTGTGGCCAATGAAGCCCTTGCAGGCATGCAGAGTGGACTGGTCGTGTAGCAAGTATCAAAGCAAATGCTCTTTTGCCGCATTGCATCCAGATGCGGAGTTCGCGCCACGCCATTGAGTGCGCCAATAGCATCGTAAGCAAATTGGTCGGCAAACAAAAATAAAATGTTTGGTTTTTCCATATCAATCCTCTAGTTTCTTCATTGATCGATTCATATAACGCGTGCCAACCAGCAGAGCAACAGTGAGTAAAATAAAGACTATACAAATTGGACGAGTAAAGAAGATGCTTATATCCCCATCAGAGATTACCATAGATTTGCGGAAGTTTGATTCAACTGTCGGCCCTAGGATGAAGCCCAACATAAAGGAAATGGTGGGTATACCAAGTCGGTTGAGCCAAAATGCCAAAACGCCAATAACCACAGCAACAGTCACGTCAAAAATCGAGGTATTATTGGCAAATGCACCGCCCATACATACTACAAACAAGCAGGTGATTAGGGCCACTTCAGGTACCCTTGTAATATGAACAAACCAACGCGAGGTAGCCTTAATTACAAAGAACATAATGAGGTTCATCACAACAAAACCCATCATAATCGCTGCCATTAGCACTGCGTTGTCCTCAAACAAGAAAGGACCAGGCGCCAATCCATGCATCATGAATGCACCCAATAATGCAGACGCGCCACCACTTCCCGGGATGCCCAAAGTGAGCAGAGGAATCAACGACGAGCCGGTTACGGCGTTGTTCGCCGCTTCAGGTGCAGCAACGCCTTCTAAAATACCTGTGCCCAGCAGATGCCGCTTTTTTGAAGTGATTTTTTCAATATTATAGCTGATGAATGCGGCAATGGCTGCGCCGGCAGCAGGGATGATGCCAATGATGTTGCCTACAACTGTGCCGCGAGCGATAGCTCCTGCACAGTCTTTATAGTCGCTCATTTTCAGTTTTTCTTTGCTGAGCTCTACACCCTTCTCAATCTTTTTATCCTGAGTGCCTTCAAATGTACTAAAAATCTTTGTCAGGGCAAACACGCCTAAAATGATGGGCGTCAAGGAAAATCCAGAGTAGAGATTGAGGCTGCCAAATGTAAATCGAAGTGCACCACTTTGTGCGTCCATGCCTACCATGGACAAAAGCATGCCAACAAGACCTGCTACAAGACCCATGAGTATATTTCCCTCGTTAAGTCCTGCAATAACAGAGATGCCAAACACGCCCAGCATGAAAAATTCGGGTGGCGTGAACGCTAACGTCCATCCTGCAATGACAGGAGCAAAAAGCATCAGCAGAACTGCGCTCACTGCACCACCAATACAAGACGCGAAGGATGCCATTGATATGGCCTTGTAACTCTGACCTTTTAAGGCCAATTGATAACCATCCTTTGCTGTAGCTGCAGCTTCAGGAGCACCGGGTGTGCCTATAAGAATCGCCGAAATAGATCCACCAAAACAGCCACCACAAAAACAGCTGTATAACATAACTATGGCAGGAGTGGCGTCAAGTGAAAACGTGAACGGTAGAATTATTGCGATAGCCATAACGCCTGTAAATCCCGGGACAGCACCAAAAAGAATGCCAACAACAATGCCAAGAACGATACAACACAATGTGGGCAAGTTTAACAATAGTGGTAAGGCTTCTAAATAGCTCTCCATAAATAGAAAGTATCCTTTCTAAATTTATTTCTTAGCACAAAAGCAGACGGATACATTTATGTACACGTCTGCTTTTGTCAATTAAAATCTAACATTCATAACAAAATACATCATTAAATAAAGTATGCCACCCGTTATCAGAACTGCCACATAATATATGGGCTTTTTGGCACGCAACAAAACCAGGAACAGCTCTGAGGCGAGTACAGCCACCAGCAAAATGTTAACAAATTGCATGGCTGCAACTGCACATAGCGCAATAGCCATTGCTATTACCACCTTGCCATGAGTCAACCAAGTAAACTCAACGTATTGACTTGGCTTTTTTCCAAGAAACACCAAGATCAATTGCAGGGCACACAATATGATAATCGCTATACAAGCTAGCCGCGGGAAAGTGTCCGGACCGGTACCTCCACTGGCTATCGCATTGGAAATGCCATAAGGAATGGCTAGCCAAACCGCACCCGCAAAGAACATCATCAGCAGCGGAGTTAAGATTGTTTTGTTCAATCGCATGGTTTACACAGCCTCCATATGATAATTAATCCAAACTGAAAGTGGTTTTTGCCTGCTCACCAAACGCAGTAACAAATGTATTTATTTCTTCTGCATCGATTCCGCTAGGTGCGTAACCAAGGGTGTCACGCTCTGCTTGGAAATCAGGATTGTTATAAACGTTGTTGAAGGCATTGTAAAGATGATCTATGATCGCTTGGTCTGTACCTTTACGGATAGAATAATAATAAAAACCCTTATAGATCATTTCGCTACCTACTTCAGTCAATGCAGGTACTGACTCATAGAAATCATCAGAGTAAGCTTCGTCTCCAAACCACACCAAAGGCACGATATCACCATTTTCAACATAGTCAGCAGCATCTTTGAAGGAAGACATAGATACATCCACTGTACCGGCTATGAGGTTTGCAATGCCTTCTGCTGTATTGTTCTGAGTAACGGTTTCAGATTCGGCACCCATAAGGTCAAACATAGTTTTTTGCACGATGTACAAGGATGTGCCTACAGCGCCGCTACCAAAAATAACTTTATTGTCTGCTGCATAGGCTTCCAGATCTTCGTAGCTTTCAATACCGCTTTGACCCGGGGCTGCGTATAAACAGAAGTTTGTGGTGTTGTGGTCGATAATAGGCATGTAATCTTCCATGGTATATGGCACATCCATCAGCTCAGGTGTAACCGCCAACAGCCAAGCGTCAGTAAGAAGGATTGTGGTTGTATTGGCTTCTTCCTCTAAATATTGCGCTGTGCCAAGTTGACCACCTGCACCTTCTACGTTTTCAACGATAACAGTTGTGCCAAGTTCTTCTTCCAAAAACTGTGCAGTAGTTCTTACCTGCACATCCAAAGCACCACCTGTTTTAAACGGCACCAAAATGCGTAGGTCGCCATCTGGATAATCAATTGCTTCTTCGGCACCTTCTTCAGAGGCAGGTGTTTCAGCATTTGATGCTGCTTGTGAAGCAGTTGCGTCAGGCGCTGAGGTTTCAGGTGTTTCAGCTGCACAGCCTATGAGTCCCAAGATCAAAATCAATGCTAGTGAGAACGAAATCAGTTTTTTCATAGTATTTCTCCTTAAGTGTTTGTAGTCAGCCAATTTACTGTATACCAATGATATCATGAGGCCACACTGATTATAAGTGACATTTGTCGCCAAAATGCATTTATTCTTTATTATTTAGCTAAATTCTATCCCTTGACTAAAATATATATATATATCTATAAAAACAACAGAAATGACAATTGTTATTAAATTGTGATATAATAAATGGCGCCATAAGAATATTCTGCAAAACAGCATCATTTGCACGTCCACATCGCAGATTTTTTAGAGATGAGGTTGTCACGCATGTCACAAATCGACGTATTTATGAAAAAAACAACTTTTTGCAGCAACTGTTGTTCGAATTACCTGCTGACACTTTAGAAAAAATTAAAATTTGTCGTCTCAAGCGGGGCGCTTTAGTTGTGCCAAAATGTCAAGACAACCGTAACACTTACGTTATTTTAGACGGCGTTTGCTCAACCATTCATACATTTGCTTCAGGCTCTCGTGTCTTTTCGCAAAAATCTACAGTTAACGACGTAATTGGCTTTTCGGGAATATTCAACGAAAACAGAGATTTTTCTGCCAGTATACATGCTAAGACTGACGTGATCTTAGCGATGTTTTCTGAGGAATTAATCCTTGAATGCTTTGGACAGTATAAGTGTTTTTCATTTTCGATTACAAAAGCGGTGCTTAATCGAATTCATAATTTCAATTATTTGCAACGTGAATGCTTCAGCCATCCCATTTCTTTAGGTGCCATCACCTACCTATGCTATGCGTATACATTTTACAAATGTCTTTACCCTTCCGATTACCAAGGTGCAGTAAAAATCTTAGAATCTCGCCAGGAGATGGCCAATTTTTTCGGTGTGAACATCCGTACAATACATAGATTAATCCCCAAACTCGAAGAAAAAGGTTTATTGTGCTTAAAAAGAGGCCAAATTTATATCAACCCCCAGCAATATAGCAAGCTAAAACTTGCGCATGACGAAGCAACTGGTTAAACACTTGATATTTTAAGCCATACTGTTTACTAGTCATCACCGGTGTAGATATTGGATGTCCTGCTGATGACAGCATAGTAATTTGCTACATGTCATATAGTGGTTTATGTAGGGTGCTGTATAAATATATAAATTTTATGACTATAGGAGTTTTAATGCAACGCGTAATAAGTGTACTAATAAAGCCGTCATCATCTGCGTGCAATATGCATTGTGAGTATTGCTTTTATAAAGACTTGTCAAAAAACATGCACGAGACGGTTAAATGTGCAATGTCAGAAAAAACAATTTATACCATTGTTGAAAAAGCATTAACTGAAGCGTCTGATGGGTGCAACTTTGCGTTTCAAGGAGGCGAGCCCACACTGAGAGGACTCGATTTTTTCAAGCAATTTGTTGATATTCAAAAAAAGCTCAATAAAAAGAACTTGCGTATACAAAACAGTATCCAAACAAACGGAGTACTGATTGATGATGAATGGGCCGAGTTCCTTGCCGAAAACCAGTTTCTTGTTGGTCTTTCGCTGGACGGCCCGGCAGAAATTCATAATAATAACCGATTTTTATCAAATGGAACGGGTAGCTATAATAAAATCATGCAAGCAGTAAAGCTTTTTAACAAGCATAATGTTTCTTATAATATTTTGTCGGTGGTCACAGGTAAAAATGCTCGTTCAATAGTTAAAATATATAACTTTTTAAAGAAAAACAATTTTGGTTATGTGCAGTTTATTCCATGTCTTGAGCCTTTAGATGCAAAGCATGGAAAAGAGGCTTATCATCTCAGTTCTAAAGACTATGCTGATTTTTTAATAACACTATTTGACATGTGGTCAAAGGATTTTCTGAATGATAAGTATATAAGTATTAGATATTTTGATAATCTTTTTCATATGTTGTTTGGCAGGCCGCCTGAATCTTGTTCGATGAATGGTATTTGCAGTGTTCAGCATGTTATAGAAGGAAACGGAGACGTTTATCCGTGTGATTTTTATGTTTTAGATAAATATAAGCTTGGGAATATTTGCGAGATGGATTTTGATGAAATGGCACAGTCTGATATTGCGCAAGATTTTGTGAAGCGCTCGCGGCTAATTTCACAAGAGTGTAAAGAATGTCCCTACTTTTCTCTTTGCAGAAGCGGATGCATGCGTGACAGGGTAAAGCAAATAGATGGCAGTTACAAAAATTATTATTGCGAGTCATACAAAAAGTTTTTTTCATCACGTGCAAAGCAGATTAGAGCTGTGTGTAATAAACTATCTACCGGGTAAATGGCAAAATTTCTTATTATATAAGCGGGTTTGCCATCAAAAAGTGCACAATTAGCAAAGCCACAATGTAAAGCAACTCATGGTGAAACTACGAAAAATGAAATAGTGTAACTCAGTGATTTCAATACATTTGATAACGTAAAAGTACTCCAAAATTCAATAGCGTGATCTAAAAAGGTTTGTTTTCATTCCGAGAGGAATAGAAAACAAGCCTTTTTTGTGCCCAAAATTCAAAACATCAGAAAGGATGAAACAAAAATGAGCAGTCGAAATCACCGTACCAACATGGCATTCGAAACTTTAATGCAAGAAAACAACCCTTTGTGCAAACGGTTTGACAGTGGGTATGACGGCATTATCCCCGAATGTAGATCTTGCCGTTTTCATCGGCCACTAAGGATGACGCGCCAAAAGAAGCGCAGGCGGCCACCGACGACAAAAACACACAGCTGTTAGAGCTTATCAGTCAGTCGCCCGAGCTTGCCGAGCTGCTTTTCAAAACATTGTCGGCGAAAAATAATTAAGCTGGGACTTGCTTTTGCCAAATTACTCTTAACGTGATAAAATAGAAAGACACTGAGCTTTACTCAGTGCCGATTTGGTGCCGAGCTTCTCGGCTGGCACCCTCAGTAGGAATCGAACTTGTATTGAATTCGAGCAAACAAAAAGCACCCATCTATATGAGTGCCGATTTGGTGCCGAGCTTCTCGGCTGATACCCTCAGTAGGAACCCGGCCTACATTTCATCCTTAGGAGTTTCGGCCGTGGTGTGGTTTGTATTCTTTGGTGTTCTCCATAAACACTGTGAAGTGTCGGCTTTTCTTAGGGACAAAGTGCTCGGCTGTGTTTTGTACTAGTGTGTATATGCAAACACTTCTCCCCTATCTTGTTTGCAATTTGTTTGCAAACATGGTGATTTACGGGTGGTGTTGTTAGTTCGGGTTTTTCGGTGTTGTTATAATCTAAAACTAAATAATATGGTTATATAAAGAAGGTTTGTTTTCACTGTAAAGAAGTGAAAGCAAACCTTTTTATTGTGCAAACAACTGAACGGTAGGCGGGAATTTAATATATCATCGCTTGGCTTTGACTTTGAATCGT
>CAYJIG010000059.1:0-12819 GCA_964370165.1 uncultured Oscillospiraceae bacterium | reverse complement strand
TGGTAATCATGTCGGAAAACTCACGAGAAAGGTCAACATTGGAAAGTTCCAGTGTGCCACCTACCAGCTGACCCACGCCGCCTAGACCCGGCTGATTTATGATAGGATCGCCGCTGTTTGCGCTAACTGTGAAGTTTGTAGAACCTGATTGGTTCAAACCTTCTGGGTTTGCAAAAGTGGCAAGGTCGATGCGTCCGATGATTATCTCAGTACCTACGCTGTCCCAACCGGTGATGATACCATTTGGTGCAACACTGATACCGGTCATGTCTGCAATAGTTTGCGGGCCGCCTTCGGTGCCACCTTTAAGGGCAACTGCTGCCGAGCCAAGGCCAAGCGCATAGCTGGGTGTGGAGGGGCTTGCTGTGCCGGTGATAGCTGCGTAGCCTGCTGCTGTAAAGTCAGCACCATCGGCAGGTGTAGCCACTGTGCCACCATTGGCATCAGTTATCCACGCGTCGGTAATATCGCTAAACGTAGGACGAGCCATTTCGATAAAGTCATCCGGACCCGAGCCTATCATGTTGAATTTACCGTCACTGTTGGCTGTTTCTTCGATGGTACCGGTGTATGTGACACCGCCCACATCAAGAGAAATATTCCACGCAGCCGGCGGGCCTGCCGCATAAGTAGCCGTATAATTTGCCAAAGTGGCGGGTGTTACGGTAAATGCATCACCGAAAGACGGGCCTACCGTACCTGTGGGACGAATGCCGCCAAAATAGCTATCTGTTGTGGAAAAATCAACATCACCGTATGTGATACCGTAATTTGTGGAGGCAAGATCTGCGCCTGTTAAATAGCCGATATCCGGTAAATTAGCCGCAGCAAAGGGATCGTTTGTAGGATCGCCCGAATATTCCATGGTGAAAGGGCCTGCCACATGTTGCTCGCCGCCATTTGCTAGTGTAATAGCATCGTTGATAGCATTATTTACATCATCCAATGTTCTAAAGTCTTCATTTTCATTGAAGGTGATGATGATGCCTTGACTGGAAATAACAGCCTCGGCCATAACGCCGTCTGTCAATTTACCGGAAGAAAAGTTGAAGCTTAAGTTGCCGTCTACACTATTTTGGCCTGCAGAAATGGTGAATTCTTTACCGTTGGCACTGTGCTCGGCCGTGCCGGGTGCCGGCTGTACGTTCGGCAAAGCTACCGAGATACGCTCAGAGCCGGGGTCGCGGCCTGTTGGATCGCCGTTTATGCCCAGTACAAAGTTACCTTGCATATCTACTAAGTTGCCCAGTGAGTCAAATTTCAGCATACCTGCACGGGTGTAGTAGTTATTACCGGCCGCATCTTGTACTTGGAAAAATCCTTCGCCGTCGATGGCAAAGTCCATCGCTTGGTCTGTCATGCTAAAAGTAGATTGACCCATCATAAGGTCCACACTACCTACCTTGCCGCCGTAACCTACGGACGAGGGGTTTATACCACCTTGTGCTGCGTTTGGCTCGGAAGCAGAGGACATGGTTTGATAATAGATGTCACTAAATGCTGTGCGTGAGCTCTTAAAACCATATGTGTTTACGTTGGCGATATTGTTACCAATCGTATCCATTCTGGTTTGGTGAGAGCGCATACCGGATACACCGGAATACATAGATCGTACCATAAATCAATTCTCCTTTTGTTAAACTTGAAAGAATTGATACCGTCATACAGAGTATTGTGCATCATTTACACAAATTTTCCGCTTTGCTGGTTTACAGCATATTCTATATTTTATGCACGGAAAAATTTCGCCTGTACTTACAGACTACGCGGTACAATTGTGTAAAGATATTCGAAACCCGTCAATCAGTCGGGGTTTCTAAGCCTCCTGCATTAGGTCCGGCTTATACAATGACGGTACCGTCGATGTTTGTGAACACACTGCCTTGTTGTGCTTCGCTTGTCACGGTGATTACTTTTCCTGCCATGGCATTCACGATATAAGCACTTTTGTCTATCAAAATCAGTGCATCCTGAAGTCCTTTTTCTTGTGCCAGTTGCACGCCTTTGTTCAGTCTTTCCAGGTTTTGTTGTGATACATCAATCTGACGTTCCGCTACCCTGGACACTGCGTGCTTTGAAAATGTTGTACTACTACCAATTTCCAGCTGTTGTTGCAACACCTGCAAAAACGGAACAGATGGCTGGCTGGATTCTTGCGCTACCGATCCTGTTTGGGAAGTCGGCAAACCGGTAGTAATTGGGCGATTAATCTTCGTTTGATCTATAACGGCCACAATGCCTAACCTCCTTGTCAAGCATACTAGCATAGAAGATGTTTATTTCTTCTTGCTGTTTTCTAAATTGTAATGGTTGAATGTTGGTAAACTGCTTCATCGCCCTCAATATTGCGAACCACTACGTTGATAAAATAAGTTTTTCCACTTTCAAGACCTGTAATGTTGTAAGACAAATCACTAAGGTTTGATGCAACTCTTGTGCCCTGTTTCACGTCGCTTACGTTGTCATGATCCAAGTTTCCGTTTTCTGAGATGTACACATCATATCTCAGTTCTGCAGCTGCAGTCTCATCACTTATTGGTGCTATCCAGCGAAGAGAAACACTACTTGCATCGGAGTCCATTTTGATAAGCGCCATGCCGTTTGCATCCGAGAGCTCATTTGCGGTAACCATGCTTTCTGTTGCATCAATACTCATTATCTGGCTTAGTTCATATTGATTGCCATTAACTGTAACTGTGTATGTATCGCCTGAAAGGTTCACGCTGGTAACCATGCCTGTGTCTCTGCTTACGCTACCACCAAGGCCAAGTGTTGCCACCGTCACTGTTTTTCCGGCAAGGGTCGCCACATAGTTTGTTTGTGAATATTGGCTAAGCTCTTGCATTGCCTGCATTGAAGCAAACTGTGCCAGCTGTGCAATATACTGTGTGTCATCCACCGGATTCATGAAATCCTGATTGGCCAGCTGTGCCACCATAAGTTGCAGAAAATCTTCAACTTTTACGGCGTTTTCGCTTTCGTCTGTAAAAGGCGTGTTAACGGTTATTCCGTTGTATACGCTAGAGCCATTGCTATCGATACGAATATCACTCAATGTGTAGTCTCCTTTCTCATGCTAAATATACGCGTCCAGCATGTTTTGTGGTTTTTGTGCCAAAGCCTGTACTATAGCACCAATCTCGTCTTGTCCACTCAGCGGTTCGTCTTTGTAGTAAGCCGCTCCACGCATCTTCCCAAAGCCTTGCTGGTTTTGGTCGTTTTGCTGCTGCTGTTGCTGAGACAAAAGCTCGTACTGTTTTTCACTGAGCACTGCGCCTACTTCCACTTTCATCGGACGTAAACTGTCGCGAAGCTGGTCCATCTCGTTGCCAAGCATGCGTATAGCCTCTTCACTTTTTGCGATGATGTTCAGCTGCATACCGCCTTGTCCTGTAGATACCAGCTTAATGGTAAGCTCGCCCAAGCCTTCGGGTGCCAGTTTTATGGTAAGTGTTTCAAGGCCGTTTTGAACCGCCGTTTCCACACCTGTCATCACCTGCACCTGCACCGGTACTTGTACCGCCGCTTGCTCTGTGCCTAGCTGAACCATATTCATGCCTGTGTTTGTCAAAAATGCGCCGGTGTTTACGCTGTTTTGCAACGTTTCTACATCTGTTACCGGGTTCTCTGTGGCTGTTTTTGTACCACTTGCCATTTGCTCTTTGACTAAACGCACGCTGTTCATAAAGTCCATTTCAGCATTTTTGCTTTGGGAAGTATTTGTCTCGCTGTGTGTCATGTTTAGCGAAAATCCACTTGCATTCTCGCCTTCATTGCCTTGAAGCTGTTGCATAAGCTTTAAAAGATCATTTTGGCCTGATTGCGACAACCATTGCATAAACACATCTTGCGAAAAAACTTCTTGTAGCGCCGGGCTGTTTTGCAACACCATTTCCAGTAGACCTTGCACGCCATTTTGCTGTAGTATTGCATTCATTTCGTCAAAACTTACCACGCCCAACATATCTTGTAATTGTGCCGGTAACATAGACATAATCTGCTGCAACGCCGCCATTTCACTGCCATCGTCTTGCGAAAGTTTCATAAGATACTCTCTCAGCACAGATATCACGCCTTGTATGTCTTCGATATCCGACAACTGTTTTACATCGTCTTCAATCTGCGCTATGTCTGCTGTGGCAGCTTCTGCTGGCTTTTCATTCTTCGCCAAGTTATTATCCTGCTTTTGGGTATTTTCTTGCTTTTTTGCCACAGGTTTTGTTTGGCTTGTCATTATATCCAGCATATTGGCAAAAGTCTCGCTTGCGCTCGTTTGATCTGCCGAAGAAGCTGTGCTACCGGTATCCGGAATAAGCATTGCTCCCATCGAAAGATTCATTGCATATGCATTCATTCTTTTTCACCTCCTTTTTACGGCATACCTTACGTATATCCTTCATCTTTAACGGATGAAAAACATAACCAATATACCAAATTTTCAAAGTCCTGTTGCTCTTTGGCGTCTTGCCGCCGTTTGAGCCATATATTTTCATTCCACAGGGGAATAAAAACCATATTTTGTGTTACAACCTAGCCGTACGCCGCTTCTTCCTTGGCTTTTTCGCTTTGTGCGTCTGTAAAACGTCTGCTGACCAGCTCCAATATTCTCTCGTTTTCTTCACGTGTCAGCTCTGCTTGATATTCTTCCCACTGACGCTCACGCAACTTTTCAAGGCTTTTTACTTCTTTGTCCAGCGCAATCACTATCTGCAACTGCACTTCAATCTCTTGATCTTTAAGTGCTATAGCCGCATTCAGCTCTTTTATCAGCTTGTCGGCATTGTCCCTGTGAAAGCTCATTTGAGTAACTTCGCTTATACCCACGCCACTGCTTGCAGCTTTTTCTCTGAAATCGGCATCCACTTGCAACATTTGCAATTGTGCGTTATCCCTGCGCTGTTCCAACGCTAGTTTCTGGGCACGAAGTCGGGCTAGATCGTTTCGAGCACGCTCGTACATGGTGCGCTTAAAGCCAAGCATTCTTTGTAGGCTAAACTGAAATCGTTTCATCTTCCCACTCCATTACTTGGCGACATCCAGCATCATTTTTACCGTTTCATCATACGTGTATTTTTCTTCCACACGCTGTTTCAGTAAACCATTTATAGCGTCTATATGGGCAATGGCGTCGTCTAAAACCGGATTTGTACCGCTTTTATAGGCACCGATGGAAATCAAATCAACATTATCTTCGTATGTAGCCATCAAGTTACGCATTCTACCGGCCGCTTCTTTATGTTGTGGGTCGGCTATATCGTTCATCAAACGGCTGATGGAAGCCAGCACATCGATTGCAGGAAAGTGGTTTTTCTGCGCTATCTTACGGCTAAGCATCACGTGGCCGTCTATGATACTGCGCACGGTGTCTGCAATGGGCTCGTTCATGTCGTCGCCTTCTACCAGTACAGTATAAATGCCGGTAATAGATCCTTTTTTGAAGTTTCCGCTACGTTCCAGCAGTTTAGGTAGCGAGCTGTAAATTGAAGGTGTATATCCACGTGCCACCGGTGGTTCACCAATAGCAAGGCCTATGTCACGTTGCGCCATGCAAAAACGAGTGACAGAGTCCATCATAAGTAGCACGTCTTTACCCTGGTCCCTGAAATATTCTGCCACAGCGGTTGCGCTAAGTGCACATTTGTTACGAAGCATTGCCGGCTGATCACTGGTGGCACACACTACCACGCTACGAGCCTTACCCTCTTCGCCCAAATCTCGCTCCAAAAACTCTACCACTTCACGGCCACGTTCTCCCACAAGAGAGATTACGTTTACGTCAGCCTTCACGTTCCTTGCCAGCATACCCATAAGAGTACTTTTGCCAACACCCGAGCCGGCAAAGATTCCCATACGTTGACCTTTGCCAATAGTGATAAAGCCGTCTATTGCCTTTACGCCCATTTGAATTGGTGTGTCGATACGTGGTCTGTCCATTGGGTTTGACGGCTCGCCCACAACATTGTAGTGAATTCCCCTATCCGGGATGGGATCTCCACCGTCCATTGGCCGCCCAAGTGCATCAATTGTCCTGCCAATAAGCTCATCACATACATTTATCTTTAGCTTTGTACCGGTGTTTATTACAGTAGCTCCATACCCGATGCCCTCGGTGTCTTCATATGGCATTAGCAAAACTTTCGACTTTTTCAAGCCCACCACCTCGGCTAGAATCTCCCTGCCGTCTGTAAGCTGAATGCGGCATACATCGCCTATGTTAGACGCAGGACCGGTGGCTTCCACTGTCATGCCTACAATTTTATCTATTTTCCCGGTTCTTGTGTATAAATCCTCTGTCTGGCGCATAATCGAGGCCAACGTAATATTTTTCATAGTCAACCTCGCCTTCTGTTTTTAAAATGTAGTACGTTCATACAAAGCGATATTTATTTTGCCTGCTTTTTATCACCCACATTTCAAACAGCTTAGTATACCACAAAGTTCAACATTTTACACCTTTATGTGGTGGTGAAGTATTGTTTCAAATTTGCTATTTGGGTTTTTAGGGACACGTCCACTATCCCGGACGGTGTCTCAATCTGCACTTCGCCTTTTTCTGTGGGCACAGCGCTCACTTCCACTTGTTCCCATGTGGCAAAGAAATCTGTCAGCTTATCTATCAGCGCTGTCATTTCCTTTGATACTTCCAGGCGAATCCATGGCTCATTTTTTATGCCTTGCACAGCTTTTTCCACCATTTCAAACACTTCAGCATCATTTTGATCGATTTTTTTTGCAAGTACTTTCTCGGCTATCTCTATTGCCAGCCATTTAAGTTGTTGTTCGTACTCCGCTTCAAATCCAGCGCGTTCAGCCTCAAAGCTTGCTATTCCATTTTCCATCTTTTCGGCTATGTCTTTTATTTCATTTGTCACCGAACTTGCGCCTTCTTTGCGGCCTTCTTCGACAGCTTCAAGTTTAAGACGATCTATCTCGCTTTGGCCTTCTTGCAGTTTTTGGCTTTGAATTTCCTCAGCTTTTCGTACAGCGTCTTCAATAATCCGTCCCGACTCTGCCATAGCCGCTTGCAAAATTTCTTCTTTTATTCCTGAGCCGATTTTTTCTTCTGTATAGCCGCTTTCAAGGTCATCCGTCGCTATCACATCTTCTTGCTTTTGTTCGTCTTCATTTTCCGCAAATTCTTCTGCTACAAAAGCGTCTTTCGGGTTTTCTTCGGCGTCTTTCTTAGGCTTGCTCTGTTTTTTATACGCTAAGTGACTAGGCGCCAAATCACGAATCTTGACAACATTATCCAGCACATTGATTCCGCCTGTTTTCATCACCTTAGGCATTTTTTACTCCTTTGCCCATACACCATTTCGCTTGCCGCCATCACTAAGCAATAATATCGTCTTTGCCGCCTTTGCTGATAACCAATTCGCCTTCTTCTTCCAAGCGACGTATGGTGTCCACAACACGTTGTTGTGCTTCTTCCACGTCTTTCATGCGAACATTGTGCAAGTATTCCATGTCGCTGGCAATAGTTTCTTGCGAACGTTTTGACATATTTTGCATAATTACGCGAGAAACATCAGCATTTGCAGCTTTAAGCGCAACCGCCAGATCCTTGGTATCCACATCACGCAAGAAGCGCTGTATGGATATGTCGTCCAAGAAGATAATGTCTTCGAACACAAACATAAGCTTGCGAATGTTTTCGGCAAGTTCCGGATCTTTGACACCCAAATCGTCGAAGATTTGCTTTTCTGTGCTGCGGTCCACACTGTTCATGATCTCGGCCACATACGGCACGCCACCCAGCTCCATAAGATCCACAGACACAATGTTTCCGAATTTCTTTTCTAGGGTGGCTTCCACCACGTTTATCACGTCCGGGGAAGCTCTGTCTAAGTTTGCAATACGCTCCACTACGTCCAATCGCACTTCCGGCGCAAGCTCGCCTATAATCATACTGGCTTGATCTGCCCTTGCATATGACAGTATCAGCGCAATAGTCTGGGGATGCTCGTTTTGTAGTATTGAAAGTAGATTCTTATAGTCGGCCTTGCGTACAAAATCAAAAGCTTTTGTGCGCAAGCTTTTAGACACACGCTCCATCAGGTTTGCCGCTTGCTGTGAGCCAAACGCTTTTTCCAGTACGTCCCTTGCATAATCCACGCCACCTTCGGCGATAACCTTCTGAGTGATGCAAAGGCCATAAAAATCATCCATGATTTCTTTTAAGTCTTCCGGAGAAAGAGTTTCCAGCCTTGCCACTTCCAGCGATAACATCTCGATCTCTTCTTCACGCAGATATTTATATACCTCTGCCGCTTCGTTGGTACCAAGAGAAATAATTACCGCGGCAGCACGTGCTTTAGATGATAAATTAGCCACTGTTTATTCCCCCTCTTTCAGCCAGTTGCGTAGCAAGTTAGCTGTGATTTCCGGATTGTTAGCAGCAAATTCACGAACCTCATTAGTGATAATGTTCTCAGCCTCTTTGCCGACAGCTGCATTTTTAAGTTGACGTTTACGCTCTTCAATTTCGGCTTGAATACGCTCTGCTTCGGCCGCTTCTTCTGCGGCGGCAGCCATTTCTTCTTCAAGCAGTTTCTTCTTCTTGCGTGCTTTTAGCACCAATATCAGCACTACCACACCAATCAGAATCAATAACACGCCAAGTGCTATAAATGTATACAAGTTCGGAATACCCGGAATGATGGTACCGTCTTGCACTGCATCTTCTTCACCGTCGTCAATACCCGGTGGCAAGAAGCTTTCAACGCCTACATTTTCTACCGGCAGGCCCGTGCCTTGCGCAATAGCTTGGCGTAAATCTTGCTGCGCTTCATTCGATAACGAATCATTTATAACAACAGATATCGTAGCTTGTTCCATCACCGGACCGTTGCGCTCTATTTGCTCTAAAGAATAACTTACCGCATAGTCACGGAACTGGTGGTAATCAACTGTGTCCAGCTCACCGTCGCCGTCAATGTCTACATACACCGGAACATCGGTATTGTCTGTTTCTCCTACAACGCCTTCGGCATACTGACCCACACCCATTTGTGCGTCCAGTTGTTCTTCGTCAACAACACCGTGAATAGTGCCTTCCAGCGGTATATACGTCTTGATTTCTTCCAGTACTTCATCATAATCCAGCACTGCCGTGGCCGAAATTCGCCACTGTGTAGAGTCGGGATATGCTAGTGATAGCAAGTTTGCCGCCTTTTCGCTTAAGCGCGCTTCTATCTCTTGTTCAATATTCATCCGCTCTAAAAATTCAGTGCCTACCGCTTGATTCATATCATAGTCTTCACCCGCAGCCGCCAGCACATTCATGTCGCCGTCCATCACCGTTACATCTTTAGGATCAATGCCTACGCTGGGGCCTATCAACAAACGTATAGCATTCGCCTGGTCTTGCGAAAGCACGTATCCCGGCTTCATGTGCACAGTAGCCGAGCCGCTACCATTTGTCGAGTCAATATTCCATACTGTGTTAGAATTTTCAGGCAGTTGCAGTGTAACAATAGCGTTCTGCACACCATTCAATGTCTTTATAGTGTCTTGCAATCGGTTTTGCCATTGGTTTGTCAGCGCTTGTCTTTTTTCAAACTCAGTCGTGGTAAGCCCGCTGGCCTCGGCCAAAATATTATAATCCGGTGTAATGGCCGGAATGCCTTGCAATGCCAGCTGCGCCATCGCCTGCTCTACTTGATTTTCCGGCACTTCCAGCTCACCTTCAGCATTCAGCCTGGAGGGTATCGCCGGCTCTACCTGCGCAAGCACCGCGCTGCCTTCTATGCTTTCTTCCTGGTTCAGCCCTTCATACACCACCACATAGCGGTTTGCACGCACATTAAGAAATACCACAAGGCCTACCACTAATACCAGTAGACCTGCCGCAATTGCTATTATTATCTTTTTCCTGGTGGCTTCCAGCTCTGTCCATGCATTTTTTACTTTATCCAATGCATCTTTAAACTGAGTCCCAAGTTGTGCAACCCTCTCGTTCATGCACTCATTCCCTCACTGTAGCCATGAGTCTGCCCCTTTTTCACACGCTCATAGCTATATATTTAAGTTATTCGTTAAATTTGCATTCTAATTAGTTCGTTGTACGCTTGTATCGCACTACTTGCTATGCCGGTTGCATAGCTGATGGCTGTAGAATATTTCAGCGCTTCCACTGCGCCTGTGTGCAGATCATCGCTGCCGCCTACAGCTAAATCATACGCCGCAGCTGAAGAGCTTTCCTGCGCCTGCATGGCATTATTCAGCGCATCTGTCAACAAATTATCAAACGGTATAGAAGCTTCACCCGACACAGAACCTGCCACGTTCTTATCCGCCACAGATGTTATCGACGGTAAACTGCTAATGGGTACGATAAATTGACTCATTTCTACCTCCGTAAAGCTATTTATATTTTGTGTCCGCTGTGTTCCCGCTATATTTTTTGATATATTTAAACGACATCGTATAAAGCGGATGTATCGGCCACTATATGTCTATGATAATCAAAACACATTTGTTTATATATCGTTTTATTTCAGCATATTTCTTGTGCTATTTTTGTGTTGATAACATAAATCTTATCAAACTATGTACGTTGTAACATTTATATGAACACCATGTAACATTTTGCTGATTTTTGACATATTAAAAATCAGCAAAACGGCAGACTTCGCTGCCGTTCATATATTATCTTGTCAGATCAGCGGCTTTCATCGCCATCGCTTTAATGATATTAAGCGTTGTAATTTGCGCTTCATAGCTACGCGAAGCAGCCATCAAGTCAACATTTTCTTCCGCTCGGTCTACGTTTGGTTTCAAAACGTATCCGTCTTCGTCAGCGTCCGGGTGAGTAGGATCATATACAGGAATAAAGTCTGACTGGTCTTCTATCACTTCAGACACCTGCACGCCACCGCCCACATTAGCACTGCTTGTATTACCGGTATATCGCTGTGCTTCACGTTCCAGCGTGGACTGAAAACTCATTTCTTGCTCTTGAAACACAACTAAGCGTCTGCGATATGGTTCGCCATCCGCGCCACGAGTTGTGTCAATATTAGCTATATTGTGTGCAATAACGTCCATGCGATATCTTTCCGCTGTCAGTGCCGAGGTGGTGATATCCATTGTGCTTAAAAAAGACATTTTACTTCCTCCTATAAAGGAACCCGTTAAGTGCGCATTCCGGAGATGGCTGCACTTATGTTATTATAGTGTCCCGATATGCGATCTATCAGGTAATTATACTGAGCATATGCCTTCCAAAGTTCACTTTGCTCTTTTTCCATCGACACATTATTTCCATCTATCCGAACAGATGTTGTGTCGTCTGTTCTCACATGAGAAAAATAACTGCTAGCAGAAGACGATCTTGTTGCTTCGCTTACTTCTTGCCCTTCATGATTTTGCACTCGCATTGATGCGCCCTGCAACACTTCTTCAAAACTGACGGTAGACGCCTTGAATCCCGGTGTGTCTACATTTGCAATATTATTGGAAATAACTTGTGTTTTAAGCCACGTATTATCAAGACTTGCCTGCACAGCTTGGCTTGTATATGTATCAAAAAGCATAAAACATTCCTTTCCTATTTAGCATCATCTAACCATGGGTTTATTAAAATAATATCACCCATAAAGAAAAAGTGCAATACCTTCATAGCCACAATATATAATATTGCACAAAATTTAATGGTTTGTTCTTACTTTTCAAGCTATAAATTTTAATTTCTTTCACAATTTCGCTTGTTAATACTGTTCAAGTTTACTATATTTCGTTGATTTTCGCCTTAAATCGAAACTTAAAGCAAAAGAAAGGCACCACTCGATATGAGTGGCACCTAAATCATTATTACAATTTGTAATATACTTTATTTTAATACAATTTTAGCTTTTAAACTATACTTTTTTGATTTGCAGTAGCAGCTGTGCGGTTGACACGACTGATTTTATCACACTCATTAAATGTGTCACGCAGTTCTCGTATCATTGGCGCAATATCATCAAGTGCCTTTTTGCTTTTTTTGACGTTTGCTTCCACCAGCTGTCTGTTGAAAAAATCGTACATTTTTGATAAATCATTTGAAACAGGATAGCGAAAATCCAATGTGTCGCGCAAATGGCGAACAATCCGCTGTGCTTTTTCCAGTGCTGCATCCATTGCTGCAATCTCGCCTTTATCAATAGAAGCGCGCGCAATATCTATTTGCTTCAGCGTTTCGTCATATAACTTTAGCAGCATCTCACCTTGTGTCATGGAGCTCACCATCTGTTTGCGGTATGTTTCATATGGATTCATATTGCTTTCCTCTCTTTGGCAAAACTATTCAACACTTGTGTTATTATTATCCACCCATCAACTGTGTCATTTGAGCACTTTGGGCGTTCATTTGTGCTATCAGCTCTTCCATTTGGTTGAACTGGCCCCAATACCTGTCATACTCCGACCAATATCTGTCTTCCAACGTAACCAATTGTTCGTCTACCTCGGCAATTTCTTTGTACAGGCTTGAAGATGTATCCAACGAGTTTGAGCCTGCTTTCGCCACCAGATATCCCGGGCTTGCATAGCTAGACTTTGTGGCGTCATTGATGGCGTTGTTCACCAGTTCCATGATACCACCCTCGCCGGCAAACAGTTCTTGCAAAGCTTCGGGATTGCTTTCAATAGCTTGGCGTAAATCGTCTACACTCTCGGCGTTAAAGTGGCCATCTTCACTGTAAAAGCTGGTGCTAATACCAAGATCATAAATGGCGATGCTACTACCTTCGGGTTTTGTGTACATGGCCGTGCGTAAAGCGTCCAAAATTTGTCCTAAATATTGATCATTACGCAAAAGGCCTTCTTTACTTTTTT
>CAYJIG010000058.1:0-13413 GCA_964370165.1 uncultured Oscillospiraceae bacterium | reverse complement strand
ATGTGCCGTAGTGTGGGTCGATATCCACACGTGCAGGGCAGAAAAACAACACTTCGTCATCATTTGCATATTTGCGTCGATCAAAAGACGGAGCACTTTGTAGGGCTTTTTCCCAGCGCTGCATCATACGCTGGGTATCAAACCCATGAAGGCCGCAAACAATGGGTGCGTTGCTGTGTTTTGTGATATAAACAGCCGAGTCATAGCAGTCCACATTGGTGACATACACCACTTTTGCTTTAGCATATGCCAGCAGTGACATACGGGAAAGATCGTTGTCCTCATACACTGTGTCACGCAGTGTACCGTGCTCGTACGCCACATAGTTTTCATATCCACACAGGTATGGCCATATGGGATCAATGGAATAACATTGTATTAAATCATAGCATAAAAATAAAGGCAGATATTCTCTTGCGGCGCGGATATGATCGCGTGCTATAGTGCCGAAACTAAACTCTCTATCGGGGTAAAACACCTTTGCGTCGGCCAGCATCCGCTGTATCACAGGCAATGTATCGTCTTGTAAAGTTAATTTTTCTTTTTCGGCGTCTGTAAGTGTGGTAAGTTTACTTTTACAGCGTAAAAAGAAAATATCGGGTTTTGTGAACAGCTCCTTAAACGCCTCCATTACAAAAACCCAAAGCATACGAAACTTAAACTGTAGCCTGTCAAAAGCTTCAGCTTTTTGTCTTGTTTCTTCATCTTTATTATTGTTCACAAGGCGTATACGGCTTTTTTCCATTTTGTGCCAAAGACGGTTTTGTTTTTTAGTGTTGTTTTCTCTTTTGGCTATGAGATATTTAATGGCCAGTGTGCGTGGTGCTTGAGCAAACCAGCGTGGACGCTCAAACCCATGCATGTCAAGGGTGTGAAGCGCAGGGAAAAACTGGTTGCCCACATCTCCTTCAAAATCGGCATCGTCCCATTCGGGGTTGCCCATGATATGGTAATAGTCAGAACAAAGCACATCACAATCAGCCCCTTGTGCATTCAGCATCTTAGCTGTTTGGTAGGCGTTATTGTTGATGTTACCCACATGTAAAATGCGAGGCTTGCGATTATTCTTTTCTATGAATGCCGAAATCCAAGCGTGTGCGTCTTTCATAATACTCCCCACTGTTTTATTACATTATCCGTATTATTTTAACATATTAGTAACAAAATAAAAAGTACTATGGGTGATTTCAGTAACTTATAAAGTAATTATGACAAATGAAATGATATTATTGTCCCAAAAAATCCTATATGATATACTGATTAATAGTGTGTGATGATAAAGTGAGGTGGAAAGCAAACGTGGCACTTATGATAAAAGTGGAAAACTTACGCAAAGTATATCGTGTGGGTGAGGAAAAAGTGGTAGCTTTGCGGAACATCTGCCTTGATATAGAACAAGGCGAGATATGCTGTATCGTGGGCACTTCCGGTAGTGGAAAGTCAACGCTTTTGAACCAGCTGGCAGGCCTTGAAAAGCCTACAAAAGGCGACGTGTACATAAAAGGTAAGAATGTTTCAAAGATGACAGAAAACCAGCTGGCAAAATTTAGGCAAAAGTACCTCGGGTTTGTGTTTCAGTCGTATAACTTAATGCACACCATGACAGCGGTGGAAAACGTGGCGTTGCCGCTGATGTTCCGCGGTGTGCCTAAAGCTAAGCGTGAAGCTGTCGCCGCAAAACAACTCAAGAAAATGGGGCTTGGCAAAAGAATGTACCACAAACCCACAGAAATGTCGGGTGGCCAGCAGCAACGTGTGGGTATAGCCCGTGCATTTGTGGCAAGTCCAAAAGTGATTTTTGCCGACGAGCTTACGGGTAACCTTGACTCCAAAACAACCGCTCAGGTGATGAATGCGGTACTGAAAATGGCTAAAGAGCAAGGTATCACATTTATAATGGTGACACACGACAAAGAGCTTTCGCTTTATGCAGACAGGGTAGTTACCTTAAAAGACGGGCGTGTAGTAAGCGACGAAAAAAATGAAAATCCTAAACAGTTTTTTGAGATTGATAAAGATATAGAAAAACTTGAAGAAAAAAACACAGAGGAAATAATATGAAAAACAAAAATGCGGCAAAAAGTAAAGTGAATATTATTTTGGCTATGGTATTGGCAATGGTGCTGTGTATAGGCGCAGTGCCAACATATGCAGGTGGTGTTACAGGCAACCATGTCCAGATTATTGATGATTTATCCCCTGAAGTGGTGGCCGAGAAAAACAGCACCACCACCCTAAGCGTGACGGCTTTGCACATGCCACCTACTACAGGGCACAGCCTTACATACACATGGTACTTAAACGGTGCCCAAATAGCCACAAGCGCATTGCCGGTAACCACAAATCTTCCAGGTAGTGGTGCTGTCAGCTGGGATGATTCAGCGCCGCATAAAATCACTATAAAAGATAACGGTGGTAGCGACCATATTGGGGTATATCAAGTATCAATTGGATGTAGCGACGCCGGATGTGCTATAAACACCAGCATGGCTTTTTCAACCCCGTGCAACTATTCAGTTTCCAGCGGAGATTCTTCCACCGGCACAACACCGCCAACTACGCCACAAGGCGGCTCGTTATATGTCACAGGATACACCGTGCAAAATGCTGCAGGTGGCGAGATTCAAACAATAGGCGTGGGCCAAAAAGCACAAATTATCATAGGGCTGAGAGATAGCAGATTCTCTCAAGTTCCGGCAAAAATGGATGCGTACGGTAACATTGCCAACATTAAAATCACCAGCACAGACACATTTGCCACGCCGTCTTTTGGCGATATAAACATCACCACACCGAGGATTGTGAACGGTGAGCTGGAATATGCGATAATTTTCAACGATATCATGTATAAAGGCGGGGATAACACACTTGGGTTTGATGTGGCATATCAAGACAATTCTGTGGCCATGCAAAACATCACGGTGGGTATCAGCCAATGTCAAGACCCGGCCGAGGTGAAAGGCTCCAGCCCAACTGTCATGCTTAGTGCTTTGTCTTACGGCGAGGCCAGTGTGGAAGCCGGCAGTGTGTTTACCTTGTCAGTGACATCGTACAACACCAGCTCTACCCAAAGCCTTAGCGACATTAAAACATCCATCACGCTTTCGGAAAAAATCACACTTGCCGGGGCCAGCAACATTACGTTGCATCCGTCGGTTGGGCCAAACGGCAGCTACACCGAAACATTCACCCTGCAAGCGCAAAACTCGGCCGAAACAGGGATAGAAAACCTGACGATAGATTATTCATACTATATTCAAGGCACAGATGAGATGCTTACCTCCAGCCAGATGATAGCCATACCGATTGTACAGCCGGACAGGTTTGAGTTTACCGGTGTGGACATTGACCCTGAAATATACGTTGGCCAAGAAGGTAGCATCAGCGTAGGGTTTGTGAACAAAGGCAAGGGCATACTGTATAATCTTGCGGCGGAAATCACAGGAAATATAAGCGAGCCGGGCCAGTATCAATATATAGGAAACCTTGACTCGGGCACAGAAAACTCGGCGGATTTCTTTTTGGTTAGCGACACTGCAGACCCTGTGCAAGGGCAGATAATTGTAACATACGAAGACGTGAACGGTACCCAGCAGACAAAAACTCAAGACTATTCTTATGTGCCGATTGATATGGGTATGTATGACGATGACATTGGGTTTGACGACGACTTCATGGATGAAGACATGTATGATATGGATGGCCAGTCTGCAGGAATGCCATGGTGGGGCTGGCTGATAGTAGGCGTTGTCATTATCGGTACTACCGTGGTAGTTGTTGTGGTTATCAAAAAGAAAAAAGCTAAAAAGATAGCACAACAGCTGGAAGACGAGGACGACGACGATGAAGATTTCTGATATACTTCGTCTAAGCTTTGAAAACCTGCGCAGGCGTATAGGCAGAACTATTCTGACAGTAATAGGCGTGGTGGTGGGAACATCGGCCATTGTGGTCATGGTGTCTATGGGCATTGCCTCCAACCAAGGATTTGAAGAGATGCTGGCCCAGTGGGGAGACCTTACCATGATAGAGGTGAACAACTGGGGCTCAAACGAAAGTACTTCGGAACCGCCACCGCTTACCGACGAAGCAGTGGAATCATTTATGCAGATAGAAAATGTGGTGGTGGCAACACCTATGTATAGGCCACGATACTATTATCCCATTATTGTTTCGGGAAGCAAAGACAGGTACCAAAACATGGGCGGCTTTGAGCTGGTGGGGATTTATCCTCAAGCGGCCGAGGCGCTGGGGTATGAGCTTTTGTCCGGGGAGTACTTGCCACTGGAAACTGTGAACCTAAAAAGAAACAGTGACATAGAAATTCCTGTGGTGGTGGGTAGTTACTTTGAATATGGGTTCAGCGACACAAGAAAATCCGGCGAAAACTCTATGCGCTGGCCGGGACAAACCGACATGGCGGGAAATCCACTACCGTCGTTTGTGGATTTAGAAACCGATACCATCACAATGAAGGAAAATGATAACGGAACAGGCACCGTCTCGACAACCGAATATGAACTGGATGTTGTGGGTGTGATGGCCGAGGGTAGTGATTACTTCACTCACTACGGTGCATTGATGGACATAAATCTCTTAAAACAAATAGAAGAACAATATATGCGCGACAACAAAATCACAGAGCAAGACAGCCAAAGTGGGTACGACACTGTTAAAGTGAAGGTGAATGACGTGGATAATGTCAGCGATGTGGTGGATATATTGGAAGAGCAAGGCTTTGGCACCTGGTCCATGGAAGGTGAAAGAGAACAAATGCAAGAGCAGTCTCGTGCACAGCAGATGCTACTGGGAGGAATTGGCGCAGTATCGCTGTTTGTTGCGGCGTTGTCGATAGTAAACACCATGACAATGGCCATATATGAGCGCACACGTGAGATAGGTGTGATGAAGGTGCTGGGCTGTGAAGTAGGCAGAGTGCGCACGATGTTTTTATTGGAAGCCGGTATGATTGGTTTTTTTGGTGGGCTACTGGGTGTACTGTTAAGTTATCTGCTAAGTTTTCTTTTAAACACCATCGCACCCATGATGATGTCGGGTGGTATGATGAATATGATGCCGATGTATGGCGAGAAAATCTCGGTTATACCGTGGTGGTTGTCGCTTGCAGCTTTGTTGTTTTCCACTTTCGTTGGCGTTGTGTCGGGAATTTTGCCGGCAAGACGTGCAGTGCGTATATCGGCGCTTGAAGCTATTCGTCACGAATGATACAAAAACTGTAGCGACTTTTTATGCAATACTTAGAATTTATATACAACATACAATTTTCGACAAGTTTCGTAAAACCTGAGTGCTAAAATTAACCATCAAATTCAGAAGGGAGAATTTTGTATGATGTATCAATATAATTCCACCAAGTCTTCTGTGCAATTTAAAGATGATCCTAGCAAAAGTATGCCGTTTCCTCCCGAATATTACGAAAATGAACGCAAAGCAAAAGCAATGATAGAAAAAATGGTGACACCACCACAAAAAATGATGAAGATTTAGTTGCAAAACCTTTTCATAACATAAAGCATGTACAATAAAAAACCGACCTTGATGTTTTCATCAAAGTCGGTTTTTTATTGTGTGAGTGTTGTTTGAACTAAGCCAGCATGTTTAAAAGCATTCCTGTAGCGGCTTGGTGTGTCCAGCCGTAAACGCCACTGCCTTTACTTTCGGCGAGCATTTCGTGGAATGGATTGCCACTGGTGCGCAAATACTGTATCTCGGACAAATCGTTTGAGATAAGGCTTTGTGCCGAGGCTTGCTCTAAAAACTGCGAACGTGCATGGATGCTATCGGCAAGGCCGTTCCATCCGCCTAAAATATCTTTGTTTAAGGCAAGCTGGGCAGAGTTTTCAGTACTAAGGCTTTCTGTCAGTTTTGCTTCGTCTACCTCGAGTGTGCCATCGTCTGCAACAGTGATACCTACCATGGCAAGACCTTCGGCAGGGGCAGGGTCGGTAACCATACGGGAAAGTTGCTTTACCACGCCGGGACCACGCTCGGAGTTATCGTTCAGCACTTTCATCATGTTGTTGTAATCGTCCGCCATTGTTTTCACAGCATCAACAGTGGCCTGCACAGTTTCTTCGGTCACGTTACCTTCGCTGTCGTACAACAGCTTGTCAAGGTTATCAAGACGCAAATTATTGGCAGACTGCTGCATCTGTTTTACAGACAAAGAATAAGAATCCAAAAAAGCGGCAGACTCTTTTTTCAGTGTTTCGCCTGAAGCGTAGTTTGTGTTCAGTGTATCAAGCTGAGTTTGCACACTTTCTTTGCTGGTGGTGTTGTAGCTGGAAAAATCCAAAGAAGAAGAACTTGTAGAAGAAGTGCTACTAAACAAGTTTTGGTTCATGCTAAGAGAAAGATAAGAAGATGTGTCGATTGACATAATCAGCACTCCTTTCATATGAATTTCAATACTATCTCTACTATATTATACGTCATAAACGTGAAAAACTTTAGAAAAAGTTTATCGGTATATTGCACAAACATTTATGCACAATATACCGATAAAATATAACAGAGTTTATTCAGACAGCAAAGGTAACATAGCAGCGTGGAGTTTTTCGTAAAAAGCAGTTGCGCTGCTCATGCTGTCGCCGTGTACGGTGTAGTATATTTTGATTTTAGGCTCGGTTCCTGACGGACGAACGGTGACAAGATGGCCGTCTTGCAGGGTATATGTGATAACATTGCTTTGCGGTAAGTCAAGCTCGCTCACTTGGTCTATTACAGCGTATGTGATTGTCTTTTTGTCGTAGTCGGAAATAACCTCTATCGGCACACCTGCAATATTTTTCGGTGGGGTTTCTCTGAAGCTTGTCATAATGGAGGCCATTTTTTCCATACCGGACAAGCCTTCAAAGTCAAAGCTGACTACTTTACACATATAATACCCGTGCTTTTTATATAAGGCATCCATAGCCTCGTATAATGACAAGCCTTTTTGCTTGTAGTAAGCTGCGGCCTCGCAAATCAGTAAAGATGTCTGTACGGCGTCTTTGTCACGCACATAGCTTCCGGCTAAATATCCGTAGCTTTCTTCAAAGCCAAACACGAATCTGTCTTCTTCGCCGTTTTCTTCCAGCTTTAATATTTGCTCGCCGATATATTTAAACCCGGTCAGTACTTCTACCATTTCAACACCGTAAGCCTCGGCCACTTTGTCTGCCATGCAAGTGCTTACGATACTGCGTACTGTCAATGGATTTTTAGGCATTGTGCCACATTCGACGCGGCCGCTGCACACATAGTCAAGCAACAATACGCCCATCTCGTTGCCGGAAATCAAGCGGTATTCGCCGGTAGCGTCAAGCACGGCAATGCCCACACGATCGGCGTCGGGATCGGTTGCCAAAACAAGATCTGCACCAACTTCTTTTGCCATGGCAAGGCCCATGTCTAAAGTTTCGCGGTATTCAGGATTTGGAAAAGGTGTGGTGGGGAAGTTACCGTTTGGATGTTCTTGCTCTTTCACCACCCACACGTTGGTTATGCCGGCGTCTGCCAAAGCACGACGCACCGGGATGTTTCCTGTGCCGTTAAGAGGCGAATACACTATTTTCAGCTGGGTATCTTTCAGTGCGTCTTTACGAATCATGCCGTCAAGCACAGATTTTTGATAAGCTGCGATGATGTCGTCGCCGATATGGTGTAAAATCCCGGTACGCAGGGCGTTGTCGTATGTCATGGTTTTCACATCGTCAAAAATATCAATGCGCTCGATTTCTGCCGTCACGGCACCCGAGCTTTGGGTATGCATTTGGCATCCATCGGGGCCGTATGCTTTAAACCCGTTATATTTTGCGGGGTTGTGAGAAGCGGTAATCATGATACCGGCGTCACACTTTAATCGACGCACAGCAAAAGACAAAAGCGGCACCGGCTGCAGTGTGGGATACATATGCACAATAACACCGTTTGCCACCAGCACTGTGGCAGCCTGCTGGGCAAACAAATCACTCTTTATGCGGCTGTCATACGCAATGGCTACAGAGGGTGTGTGTGGAAGGCTATTCTTTAGGTAGTTTGCAAGGCCTTGAGTAGCTTTACGCACAGTGTATACATTCATGCGGTTTGTGCCCACGCCAAGTACGCCGCGTAGACCTGCCGTGCCAAAAGACAAATCGATGGCAAAACGCTCGCGAATAGCCTCGGTATCATCCTTTATAGAAATCAGTTCCTGCTTTAAATCATCGTATTCGCCGGCACATTCCAGCCAGCGATTATATTGAATAATATGCATGATTAACTCCTCTAAATAACAATATTTACAACAAAAAATACCTTCTATAATAATACGGTTAAAATTGTATATTGTCAAATAAAAAAGATAAATTTCATGATGCTTTTTTATAAGAAATCCACAATTTGAAAATATGTAAAAGTTGACAGAATGAAATATGAAGTTTATATTAAATGAAAGAAAGATAGTTGCTATTTGTGTTTATATTTTGCTCTTGTTTTGTTTGAGCAAAAGCTATATAACATCATTTTCAAATTCGAGGTGAATGGTATGCATTATTTAGGAATAGATATAGGCACAACAAGTATCAGCTGTGTGCTGACATCGGCAGCGCAGACAGTGGCTGTGAAAACCATCCCAAACACTGCACATTTGCCATCTACAGTGGTGGGCGAATACATGCAAGATGCAGGCGTGATAGCAAGCCTGTGCATGGATGCATGCGAAGAGTTTTTAGCGCAGTATGACGATATTGGTGGCATTGGGCTCAGCGGCCAGATGCACGGCATTGTGTATGTGAACAGCGATGGTAAAGCGGTGAGCCCGTTGTATGCGTGGCAAGACCAGCTGGGTAATAACATTTTTTGCGACGACATGTCGTATTGTGAATATGTGAAAAAAGAAACAGGATATCATGTGCCTACAGGGTTTGGCCTGATTACCCATTTTTACAGGATGAAAAATAACGACGTGCCAAAAGATGCCGCGTATTTATGCACTATTGCAGATTATGTAGGCATGTATCTTTGCCAAAACAAAAAGCCTATTTTACATAAAAGCCTTGCACAAAGTATTGGTTTTTATGATTTCAAAGAAGATAAGTTTGACGAAAATGCACTTGAAAAAATTGGGATAGACACTAGCATTCTGCCACAAATTGCAGACAAAGAAAAAGTGATAGGCACAGCTTTTGGTAAAGTGCCTGTTGTGGTGGCGATAGGGGATAATCAGGCGGGATTTTTCGGCTCGGTAAACTTTGACATGAGTCTTTTAATAAACGTCGGAACCAGCGCTCAGATATCGTTTTTGTGTCACCGGCCTTTTGAAAGCGATGATCTTGAATGCAGGCCACATATTGACGGCACATATCTTTTATCGGGTGCACCTTTATGCGGAGGCCGGTCATACCAGATTTTACGAGATTTCTTTGCAAAAAGCCTTGATTTATTCGGTGCCCAGCAGCCAAAAAACTTGTATGTAATGATGGATAAAGCGGCCGAAGAAGCGTATGCAGAACAAACAAAACACGAAAAACTGAAGGTGGATACACGCTTCAGCGGTAGCAGACGCTTGCCGAATATACGTGGCTCGATACAAAATCTTGGGGTAGAGACATTCACACCCGGACATTTCTGTCTTGGTGTTTTGCAAGGAATATGCGATGAGTTGTATTCATACTACACGCAAATGCCGAAAGAAGCAGAGAAGGAAACAAAAATTTCAGTAGGCGGAAACGCCGCAAGACACATGCCTCTTTTGCGCAGGCTATTGTCTGAAACTTTCCAAAAAGAAGTGATGCTAAGCGAAAGCAAAGAACAAGCTGCTTTCGGCATGGCGATGCTGGCGATGTGTAGCGCAGACACCGGTGTATATAATCCGAGTTTACGTGTAGAAATAGAGTATGTAAAATAAATGTTATAAATAATATATAGTAAAATTTGGAGGGTATATGGATATCATTATCCATTTCTTGGTGGCAATTTTTGCCACTAGCATCGGTTCTTTAACAGGAATGGGTGGCGGTGTCATTATTAAGCCGGTACTGGATGCATTCGGCACATTTAGCGCCGCTAATATTGGGGTGCTTTCCAGCATGACAGTGCTGGCAATGTCGGTGGTATCTGTGGCAAAACAGGTGCGCCAGAAAAAGTCAGTACAAGGCAAAACGGCCCTACCTATGGCAATGGGCGCTGTTGTTGGCGGGGTTGTAGGTCAATGGCTATTTTCTTTTGTGACAAGTGTTTTTTCGAGCGACAACACAATTTTGATTATACAAAACAGTATATTGGCGGCACTGATTATTGTTATTTTTATGTATATGCGGCACAAAGATAAACTGCCTACTTTAGATAAATCAGGCGCATGGGCAGGCCTTGTAACAGGGCTTATGCTGGGTATGATATCCTCGTTTTTGGGTATTGGTGGCGGACCGATTAACATAGCAATTATCATGTTTGTGTTTTCGTTTGACGCCAAAATGGCTGCGGTGTATTCGCTTGTTATCATTTTGTTTTCACAGATATCAAAAGTGGTGTCCATTGCAATGAGTACAGGATTCTTAATATATGATTTTTCCATGCTTCCCGCCATGATAGTAGGTGCAATATTAGGTGGGTTTATTGGCACACATTACAATAAAAAGTTCACCATAAAAAAAGTGGAACAGTGGTTTAATGCAACTCAGATATTAGTGTTCTTGCTTTGCTTTGTAAACATTGCACGTTTGGTGTTGTAGCAGAGTGATAATAAATAAAGGAGATAATTATATGAAAAAGATTTTACTTGTTTTGACGTTGATTTTATGTATGTCGTTTTTACTGCTTGGATGCGAGCAAGAGGCCCCGGCCTCAGAATCTGTTCCAATGACGGGCGCATATTCCGAAAGGCGCGAGCTTACAGAAGAAGATGAAGCGCTTTTTGCCGAGGTAATGGGTGAAGACGCTGAAAATTACGAAATGATAGACGTGGCCACACAGGTGGTGGCAGGAACAAACTATCGTTTTTGCGCCACAGATTTGTCCACCGATGTACGCATGAACATCATTGTTTATGTGCCGCTTGAAGAAGATGCTGCACCTGAACTTGTGGAGATAACAGAGTCCGGCGACATGTAAATTGATATATTTAAAACATTTCCTTGCCATGCATAAGGCAGGGAAATGTATTTTTTTGTGTGGTAAACTTTAGAATATCTATTTTGTTTTTTAGGCAAGCAACGATTATGGCAAAAGTCATACATTAGTTAGATTTCTGTAAAATACACATCAGGTTTTTGTTATATTGCTTGAAAAATATCTTACGATAAGGTACAATAAGCTTGGAATAACTTAGTAATTGAGGGATAAAAGGGGAGGAAAAACCTAATGGAAGCTATTATAGCAGCGCGTTCTGCGCTGAGTCCTATGGTAGTGCCTACATTGCTTGCGTTCTTTATTTTTAGCCTACTTGGCTATATTATGGAGTGCATTGTTCTTACTGTGGATAAGAAAAAACTGGTGATAAATCGCGGATTTGTTATGCATTTGCCTTTTTGCATCATTTATGGATTTGGGATGATATTTGGCTATGCTTTTCTTTCACCGTTTAGTGATAACTGGGTATTATTGTTTCTTGTAGGCGCGACGTTTGCTACTTCGTTTGAGTATGCTGTGGCAAAGTTGCAAATTCGTTTATTTGGCAGTTTTTGGTGGGATTATTCGGGAAAGCCGTTTAACTATAAAGGAATTTTGTGTCTTGAAAGTAGCATCGGCTGGGGAATTTTAGGTATTATTTTAGTTGAATATCTATATACGGCTGTTATAAACTTTGTGTCGTTTATACCAATGCCAATAGCTTCAGTACTGGCATTTGCTTTGTCAGCGCTTTATTCGCTTGATTTTATTTTTAGCGCTTACATGAGTAAAAACAACAAAGATGTGGTTAAAGGATTTGCGCTGATAAAATTATACAAGTCACGTTTTTCTAGAAAGTAAGAAAGTGTACTAGGGAGAATAAGCTATATGTCAGGTGCGTTTTTCAAAGTAGTGAACGATGTAACGGTGCCGGATGATGCACAGTACATTGCTTTGGTACAAGATATTTTAGAAAATAAGGCGTTTCAGTCTATGCGAGAGTTTATCCAGCATGGTGTCACGTCTTGTTTAGCACACTGCATATCTGTATCTTATCTTAGCTATCACACATGCAAAAAACTGGGCCTTGACGCAAAAAGCGCCGCACGAGGTGGATTGGTTCACGACATGTTTTTGTACGACTGGCACCTTCACAGCAAAAAAACAGGGGATTACTTTCATGGGTTGACACATCCTAAAGTTGCGCTGGAAAATGCACAAAGAGAGTTTGAACTGAATGATATCGAGTCTGATATTATCTTAAAGCACATGTGGCCGCTGACTCCGGTACCACCGAAGTACAAGGAAGGTTTTGTAGTTTTATATCACGATAAAATCTGCTCAGTAAGGGAGACGCTTAGGCGTCCTTTCATGTGAGAATGTACAGAATTTGTCTAAAAAAATATATGTAAACACTGAGGATTTGGCCATGGTGCCAATCCTTGTTTTTTTGTTGCGAGAATTCATATTTTGGTGTATACTATGTATTTGATAACACAAATATATTTTGGCGTGTGTATTATAGAAAACACGTGAAAAAGGGGAGGTTTTTATGGACGTACAAGTAGGCGATGTGATTGTTGTGCGTAAAAATCACCCATGTGGTGGCAATAAGTTTTTAGTGCTTCGTGTCGGCATGGATTTTCGTATCAAGTGCCAGCAATGTGAGAGAGAAGTTATGCTACCACGTGTGAAGATAGAAAAAAGAATAAAGCAATTGTGGCGAGACGGACAAGAAGTTTCGCAAAGTAAAGGATAAAAGTATGCAAAGAATGTTTGAAAAACTGACAGCCGTACAAAGTAGGTATGAAGAGATAAACAGGCGCTTGCAAGACCCGGCCACGGTGTCTGACAATGAAAAATACACAGCGCTGATGAAGGATTATAAACAGCTGACACCATTGGTGGAGGCTTATGTGGCGTATAGAGCGGCCGAGGACGCATGCGAGGAAGCAAAACAGCTGCTGGACGACCCCGAACTGAAGGAACTGGCCCGTGCGGAGTTTGAAGAAAACAAAGAAAAAATAGAACGTCTTACAGATGAATTGCGTATTTTACTGCTGCCCAAAGACGCAAACGACGAACGCAGTGTTATCGTGGAAATACGTGGTGGAACAGGCGGCGAGGAAGCGTCGCTGTTTGCCCACAGCTTATATAGAATGTACTCGATGTATGCCGATAAAAAAGGCTGGAAAACTGAGATTTTGAACGTGAATGAAACAGAGCTTGGCGGAATGAAGGAAGTGGAGTTTTCCATTGAAGGCGAGGGTGTGTACAGCCGCTTGAAATATGAAGGCGGCACCCATCGTGTTCAGCGTGTGCCGG
>CAYJIG010000057.1:0-13545 GCA_964370165.1 uncultured Oscillospiraceae bacterium | reverse complement strand
ATGCACAAAGGTGTTGAGCCTAAAATGGCGTTTGACATAATGGAAAAAACCAGAAAAGGCGCAGTGGCCAAGTTTGGTTTTCCGGAAGGTGCCGAAAAGCAAATGCATGCGTGTGGTGTACCGCAATGGTATATGGAAAGCTGCCAGAAAATCAAATACATGTTCCCCAAAGCGCATGCTGTGGCATATTTGATAGCGGCAATTCGCCTGATGTGGTTTAAAATTCATCATCCGCTGGCGTTTTATTCCACATACTTCACTGTTCGTGGCGAGGATCTAGACTACAAAGCGGCGGTGGGTGGAAAAGAAGTAGCAAAACAGCACATTGATGCTATTATCATTAAACTACGTGAAGAAAAAACAGCGAAAAATGAAGATGTTTTAACCAGTTTGTTGATGGTGAACGAGATGCTTTGCAGAGGACTCCAATTTTTGCCAATTGAGCTAGGAAAAAGCAAAGCGGATAAGTATGTGATGGAAGATGGTAAAATACGTTTGCCGTTTTTGTCGCTTAAAGGTGTGGGCGAGACAGCGGCGGCATCTTTAGAAAAAGTGACCATCAATGGCCAGAAGTACTTGTCTATTGAAGAGCTGCAACAAGCCAGCGAAACCAGCACCACTGTTATCACAGCTTTGAAAGAAGTGGGTGCGTTGCATGGCTTGCCGGACTCAAATCAAGTATCGTTTTTTTAATAATTGAAGAATAACCGATAAAAAAAGTAAGAGGAATGTAAAGACAGCCCTCTTACTTTTTTAGTGTTATTAAAATGATGATGTTATGTGTGCAGGCACACTTCGTTTATTTTTTCTTGGATTTTTGCATAGTCGTCAAGTGCTAAATGCTTGTTGTTTGGGTTGCGCAAAATTGCGGCGGGATGCAAAGTGGCGGTGTACCAAATACCGTTTTTCTCTGTCCAAAGGCCGTGTTCTTTCATGATGGCAAAGCCGGGTTTTATCATCACTTGTGCTGAAATTCGCCCCACACATACCACGATTTTAGGCTGCAAAAGGTTGATTTGATGCATTAGCCATGGCAGACATGCTTTTCTTTCCTGTGGGCTCGGGTCTCTATTTTCGGGCGGCCTACACTTGACAATATTTGCAATGAAAATGTTCTTTTGGCGACTAAGGCCGATGGAATCAAGGAAGGTATCCATCAATTTGCCACTGCGCCCAATAAAAGGCAAACCTTGCTCATCTTCGGATTTTCCGGGTGCTTCCCCGATGAACAATATTTCGGCACCCCACACACCTTCACCAAACACGACATTGGTACGTGTGTTTGAAAGTGAACAATTTTGGCATGCTTTGCAAGCGGAAGAAAGCTCGGTCCATGTGTAGGCCATGATAATCCTCTTTTCATGATATTTATTATCAGTATAAAGAAAAAAGTCGTCGTTGTAAAATTACAAGGCAGGGTGTTTGGGCGTGTTGCTCAAAAACAACGCAAAAACGATGTTTTGCAAAGAAAACAATTGAACATTTTAGCGGGAAAATTTTTGACAAGGTAATGGGTAATGTGTATAATAAAAGTGATATGTTTGCTATAAAAAAGAGTAAAAACTGATAATATTTTGAAGGAGTGATGGTGTGAAACTGACATTTAGATGGTATGGCGAGGACGATAAGGTAACACTGGATAATATAAGGCAAATTCCAACCATGAGTGGCGTGGTGACGGCTATTTATTCTACGCCTGTAGGCGAGGTGTGGGAGGAAAAAGATATTGAAAACTTGAAGGAAAAAGTGCATGCTAAAGGCCTTGAGATGGAAGTGATTGAAAGTGTGCCGGTGCATGAAGATGTGAAGCTGAAACGTGGCGATTATAAACGATATATCGAAAACTATAAAGAAAACATCAGAAGACTTGGCAAAGCCGGAGTGAAGGTGATATGCTATAACTTCATGCCGGTGTTTGACTGGACCAGAAGCCAACTGGACAAGGAACTTCCGGATGGCTCTACAGCGCTGGTGTTTTACAGCGAGCAAATTGAAAAAATGGATCCAACTACAGGCGAATTGTCGCTACCCGGATGGGATTCCAGCTATACAAAAGAAGGTATCACCGAGCTTATTTCGGCGTATAGTGAGCTGGGTGAGGAAGGCCTGTGGCAAAATCTTGAGTATTTCTTGAAAGAGATCATTCCTGTGGCGGTGGAAGCCGACGTGAAAATGGCTATTCATCAGGATGACCCCCCATACAGCATTTTTGGCATTCCAAGAATTATCACCACTGAAGCAAATATTGATCGCTTCTTAAAAATAGTGGATGTAGAGCATAATGGCCTTACCTTATGTTCAGGCTCGCTGGGCTGTGCGGCATTTAATGACTATGCATCAATGGTTCGGAAATATGGCAAGATGGGCAGGATTCATTTTGCTCACTTGCGCAATGTAAAGCTTTTGGAAAACGGATTTGAAGAGTCTGCACATTATTCGGGATGTGGCTCTTTAGACATGGTGGATATTTTGAAGGCGTATTACGAAGTGGGTTATAAGGGATATATCCGTCCTGACCACGGACGCATGATTTGGGGCGAAACAGGTCGGCCGGGATATGGGTTGTATGACAGGGCGCTTGGTGCATCATACATCACAGGTATTTGGGAAACTCTTTCAAAGCTGTATAATCCGTAAAAAAGGAGCTTATCATGAAGCTGAATTATGACTCTATAAAAAACGATGTAGCATGGAAAGAATCGGGAGTAAAACTGCCGCAGTTTGACATTGCGAAAACAGTGGAAAACACAGAAAAAAGCCCACAGTGGATTCATTTTGGTGCAGGAAATATCTTTCGTGGGTTTGTGGCACGCATTGCCCAAACTTTGCTGGAAAAAGGCGTGTGCGATACAGGAATAGTGGCGGTGGATACGTTTGATTTTGATATCATTGATAAAATATATGCACCATATGATAATTTGACACTGCTTGTGCGTCTGCGTGCGGACGGTGTGATGGAAAAAGAAGTGATTGCCGGTGTGGCGAAGGCTTACAAGGCAGACTGCAACACAGAAGATTACAAAAAACTTATAGCGGCTTTTGAAAACCCATCACTGCAAATGATTAGTTTCACCATCACAGAAAAAGGATATGCTTTGACTGACTCAAACGGTGAATATTTCAGTTTTATTTCAGCGGACATCAATGCAGGACCCACTGCGCCAAAAACCGCAATGGGCATAGTGTGTGCTTTACTGCTAAAACGCTTTGAAAAAGGTGCTTTACCGCTGGCGGTGTGCAGCATGGATAACTGTAGCCACAACGGCGAAAAGCTGGCCGCCGGTATCATCAACATGGCTAAAGAATGGGAGAAAAAGGGATTTGTGCCAAAAGAGTTTTTGGCATATCTTCAAGACGAAAGCAAAGTGAGTTTCCCGTGGTCCATGATAGATAAAATCACACCGCGCCCGGCACAAGAAGTGCAGGATGAACTTGAGAAAATGGGTATAGAAGGCATGGCGCCCATTGTGACAAGTAAAAACACATTCATTGCACCTTTTGTTAATTCCGAAGTACCGGAGTATCTTGTTATTGAAGACAAGTTCCCGGCAGGACGCCCGAACCTGGAAGAAGGCGGAGTGTTTTTGACAGACAGAGAAACAGTGAATCAGGTGGAAACAATGAAAGTTACTACCTGCTTGAATCCGCTACATACAGCAATGGCCACATATGGCGTGCTGTTGGGATATGACAGAATATTTGAAGAAATGCGTCGCAAAGAACTGCGCGCATTAGTGGAAAAAGTGGGATATGACGAAGGGATGCCGGTGGTGGTAGATCCTAAAATAATCAACCCGAAAGCCTTTATCGACGAGGTGATTTACCAACGTCTTTCAAACCCATTTATTCCGGATGACCCAAAAAGAATTGCAACAGATACCTCACAAAAAGTGGGTATTCGGTTTGGCGAAACAATTAAAGCATATATAAAATCTGATGAACTGAATGTGACAGATCTTACATATATTCCGCTGGCTATTGCAGGATGGCTGAGGTATCTTTTAGCGGTGGACGACAATGGTGATCCAATGCCGCTTAGCTCGGACCCGATGCTGGATGAGCTTACGGCTCAGCTGAAAGGTGTCAGCCTGGGCGGTGAATATAATGGCCAGGTAATGCCTATTTTGCAAAACGATAAGATATTTGGACTGAATTTAGCGGAATGTGGTTTGGCAGATAAAATAGAGGGTATGTTTAAAGAGCTTATTGCCGGAAAAGGCGCAGTGTCGGCCACGCTTACAAAATATTTGGGATAAGATAATTTTTAATTACCGTTGCATTTGTAATAAATAACATAAAACCCCCGATGTGATTATTTTCACATCGGGGGTTTATGCTATCAATATATATTACACATTTTTTGCCATGGAAACGGCGGTTTTGGCTAAAATAAGAGTAGGGTCTATCACATCGGTGGCAGGGATATTGTACATCGAAAAGGCCAAAGGAAGCTCGGTACATCCGAATAAAACCACTTGTGCACCTTGGGTTTTAAGATTGTCTATGGCGGCTTGAAATGCCGTGGTGTCAAAAGTTTCAGCGCCTGCTTTCACTCCGTCGTAAATAAGGCTCATCACAGCGGCCTGGCCTTTGGCATCGGGCTTTAGCAATGTGATACCGCTACCTGCAAAAACATTGTCATATACACCCGTTTGTACTGTGCCATCTGTGGCCAAAAGTGCGGCATGGGTGATATCTCTGCGCTGCATGTCGGCACATGTTTCCTTTATCATATGCACAATAGGTGTATTAACACGACGGGTTATCTCATCGTAAAAGTAATGAGAAGTGTTGCAGTGCATTAAAAGAAAATCGGCACCCATGGCCACAAGTTTTTCGGCAGAACGTACAATTTCATCAACCGGGCTTTCGCCGCCGTGTAAAATAGCACAAGTGCGATCCGGAATACGGGTATTGTTGTCGATAAGCAGTGGGATATTATCCCTGTCATTTTTAGCACCCGTGCATAAAATGATTTTACGGTAAAGGTCTGCTGTGGCAAGTGGGCCCATACCGCCTATGATACCAATGGTTTTCATAAAAGTTACCTCGGTGACAATACATTATATTGTCTAAAAATTTTCTAAAATCATCTGCTGATACGGCAAAACTTCAAAGCCGAAGCGATGGTATAGGCCGATAGCAGATTGGTTCGACTGGGCAACTTCCAGCCGAATACGTGCCGCCTTGCCTTTATATTCATCTGAAAGAAACTTAAGAACTTTTTTGCCAAAGCCTTTACCGCGAAAATCCGGTGAAATATACAGCTCTTCAAGTAAAACAACGGCGCCGCCGGCCTCGGTAGAATAAGAAAAGGATAACGAACAAAACCCGGCAGGTGTATCTTCCTCCAACAACAAAAGTCCTCGCAGACGGTGTGAGCCACCGCAACACATCTCGTCATATGCATCGGCAAAGTTTGAAACAGGAATGGGATGGTCTACAGCAGGTGAAGTATAAAATTCCGTGACCATGTCAAGGACGCACTTGCGGTCAACTGCGGTGAAATCACGTATCATCATTATGTTGTATCCTTTCGATGGCGAAAATAAAAACGCTATAAAGTGCGGCGGAATACCCACATATACATAACGGCTAAAACTTCGCGCATGTAGCTGGGCAAAACGGTGGTGATGTTCATGGAAGCAGGCACGGTGGATACATCGCTAAAACCCAGCTTTTGGGCATATTGTGAAGCCCTGTAGCAGTGGAATGCATTTGTGACTATAGCAACCGGCTGATCTGAATTTATGCCGGCTTCTTCCAGCAAAGACTTTGCAAAAGTAAGGTTTTCTTCGGTGGACGTGCTTTTGTCTTCAAGTATAATCAAATGTTGGGGAACACCTTGCTCCAAAAGCCATCGCTGCATAGCAAGTGCCTCGGGGATAGACTCTTGTGGGCCCATGCCGCCGGTGACGACGATTACAGCGCTGGGATTTTCCTGCCAAGCCGCAAGGGCGGCGCTAAGCCTTCGGTGAAGCACATCACCTATTTTTTCGCCACGAAGGCCGGCACCAAGCACAATTATAGCTTTTTCGTCACCGTTTGCGTTGTCTGAATATCCACTGAAGGCAACAAACATAAATAGGCCTATGAAAATGGCTAAGCCTAAAATAACTAGATATTGCAAAACACGGCCTATGCCATAAGCACAAAAAGCGTCTATATGACGATGAAAAATGCCATATAGTATCAATGATATAGAAATGCCCCACATCAGCACAGTGCCCATATTAAAGTTGGCACGGATGGTGATTCCAAGGCTGTTTAAGGTGAAAATAGCGGCTAAAATCCAAATTATAAGTAACTTTATCATGCCTTTCATTTTACCAATCTACGAAGCAAAATGCAACAATAACTGCCACTTCGGAAATATAATCTGCAATACTTTAGCTAAAAAGGAAAAAGTGAGTTCGAAGCATCTTTACATTATCAATTTAGTGTGCTAAAATGATAAACTGGTGATAGGTTAAATTTAAACTAAATTTTAGCACTAAGGAAAGGTTTGTTATTACAATGAAAAAGTTTTTAGTTATCTTAATGGCTGTTATGATGGTGTTTTCTGTGACTGCTTGTTCTTCCACCGAAGAAAGCGCTGCGCCTGAAAGTGCGCCTGCATCTGAAAGCGTTGCAGCAGAGAGTGTTGCTACTGAAAGCGCTGATGCCGAAAGTGATTTGGGATATATTCAAGAAAAAGGTGTATTGGTGGTAGGTATCACTGATTTTGCACCCATGGACTATCGTGAAGAGGGTAGCGATGAATGGGTAGGTTTTGATGCAGACATGGCGCGTTTGTTTGCAGAAGACTTGGGTGTAGAAGTAGAATTTTTGGAAATCAACTGGGACAACAAACTGCTTGAGCTAGACGCAAAAGGCATTGATATGATTTGGAACGGCATGACATTGACCGACGAAGTGAAAAGTGGTTCTTCGACCTCTATTCCTTACTGCAACAACGGCCAAGTAGTGGTGTTGCCGGCGGATATGGCAGATCAGTATCAAGACGCTGACAGCTTGGTAGACTTGCAATTTGTTGCTGAAAATGGTTCTGCCGGTGCAGCTCAGCTGGAAGCACTAGAGCTGGATTTCTTGGCAGTGGACACACAAGCAAAGGCTCTTATGGAAGTGGCATCCGGCGCATCTGAAGCTTGCGTTATCGATCTTTTGATGGCAGGCGCTATGATAGGCGAGGGAACCAGCTATCCTGACTTGACATACACAGTGCAATTAAATAGCGAAGAATACGGCGTGAGCTTCCGTGTAGACTCTGATGTGACTGAAGTGTTCAACACATTCTGGCAAGATGCATATGCTGCCGGTACTGTAATAGAAGTTGCAGAAAAATATGGTGTGCAAGAGTCTGTGATTGCTTACTAAAATTGATTTGTCAGCGGTGGATTGTTATTTTCAATAAGGAGTGCGCATGGAACTTTTAGATGTAACATTAAGCCTGATGGAAGGCTTTACTACCACGATACAATTATTTGTACTTACCCTTGTGTTTGCTTTGCCGCTGGGTCTTGTAATCAGCTTTGGCTCAATGAGCAGTTTTGCGCCTTTGAAAGCTGTTACGTTAACAGTGGTATGGATTGTGCGTAGTACACCGCTGCTTTTACAGATTTTGGTGGTTTTTTACGGGCCGGGTCTTTTGTTTGACTGGCCGCTACTGCCAAGGTTTATGGCGGCGTTGTTGGCTTTTGTGCTGAATTATGCATGTTATTTCTCCGAGATATATCGCGGCGGAATACAAAGTGTGCCAAAAGGTCAAAAAGAAGCGGCGCAAGTGCTTGGCATGACGCCGGTACAGATTTTTTTCAAGGTGACGTTATTGCAAGTGATAAAACGTATAGTGCCTCCTATGGGCAATGAAATGATCACACTTGTTAAAGATACAGCGCTTGTACGTGTGATTTCGGTGTATGAAATCATCTGGATGGGTGAGTCATATATCAAAAAAGGCTCCATATGGCCACTTTTTTACACTGCGGTATTTTATCTGATATTTAACGGTCTGTTGAGTCTTTTATTGGCGTATGCCGAGAAGAGGATGGACTATATCAAAGTGTAAAATTATGCTTAATAACGCTTTGGGAGGATGGTATGGCTATTTTAGAAGTTAATAAGCTGGAGAAGCACTTTGGCAACACCAGGGTGATTGAAGATATCAGCTTTGCGCTGGAAAAAGGTAAGTCGCTTGCCATCATAGGTTCTTCAGGTAGCGGAAAAACCACGCTATTGCGTTGTTTGAACTTTTTGGAAATCCCAAGCGGCGGTGAAATCATTGTAAATGGGAATACGCTGTTTGACGCAAAGCAGTTTACAGGAAAATCAGAAAAAGACATCAGGAAGGCAAGGCTTCATTTTGGGCTGGTGTTTCAGTCGTTTAACTTGTTTCCGCAATACACGGCCTTGAAAAACGTGACGCTGGCACCCGAGCTTTTGGCAAAGGAAGATGCTGAATACAAACGAAATGCCAAAAGCGTGCTGGAAGATATCCGCAAAAAAGGCAAGCATCTTTTAGATAAGATGGGGCTGCTAGATCGTGCGGACTATTATCCGCATCAGCTTTCGGGTGGTCAACAGCAACGTGTTGCCATAGCAAGGGCGTTGGCGCTGGAGCCGGACATACTGTGCTTTGATGAGCCTACTTCGGCGCTTGATCCGGAACTGACAGGCGAGGTACTTCGTGTGATTCGCGAGCTGGCTAGCCAAAAAACCACTATGATTATTGTGACACATGAGATGAACTTTGCTAAAGAAGTAGCCGATGACATAATTTTTATGGACGGTGGCGTTATAGTGGAGCAAGGCGAGGCAAAGCAGCTGATAGAAAACCCAAAAGAAGAACGTACACGCAAGTTTTTACAGCGTGCATCAGAGGGTTGATTTTTTGATACACAGACACCTTTGCAAAACAATACTTTGTAAAGGTGTTTTTTTATGTACATATTGAAAAAAATACCATAAAATTGCTTTTTGTCGCAAAATGTTCATTGACTTTGTGGTTTGGTGAAGTATAATAAAAATAGGGATATACAAGCAATCCTATAGGAAAAGAGAGAATAATGAAAACTGCAAGATATATAGGGTTTTTTGATATACATAAAAGGATAACGTTTTTATTAGCGTTGTTTATAGGAAGTGATGAGACAATACGACTCGTATAATGACGCTTGGCAATAATGCTGAGCGTATTTTTATATATCTATAAAACAAGTCGCAACAACAGCAACTTCCATGGTGGTTTTTAATCAATGGGCAAAGAAGGAAGGTGTGAAATGAAAATATCAACCAAAGGAAGATATGCACTACGCATGATGATGGATTTGGCAGTCAATACGTCAGGGGAATGTGTTTCATTGCGTGATGTGGCAGAGCGACAAGGGATCTCGATGAAATATATGGAGCAAATTGTAAGCGGACTTACAAAATCCCGGCTTTTGTTAAGTGTACGTGGGCCGCAAGGAGGATACAAGCTGGCACGTAAAACGTGCGAATACACAGTGGGCGACATTTTAAGGGTGACAGAGGGCAACCTAGCACCTGTAGCTTGCCTTGAGCTAGAAAGAAATGAGTGCCCTCGTGCGGATAACTGCAGCACTATTGCTGTGTGGGAAGGACTTTACAAAGTGATAGAAAATTATGTAGATAATATCACTTTAGAAGACTTGGTAAAAAGAACTACCGATGAAAAACTGTCACCACCCTTGTGTGATATCTAAGGGAAATCAAACTAATTTGTGAAGGGGAGCATAAATGTATTTTGATGCGGTATCAAAAGCTATAGGAAACACACCATTGGTGCGTCTTTTATCTATGGAAAGACACCAAGGGTTAAAAGGCTTGTTATTTGCAAAAATAGAGGGGCAAAACCCGGCAGGAAGCGTTAAAGACAGAGCAGCAGCTTTTATGATAAAAGAAGCAGAAAAGCAAAAACAGCTAGTACCGGGTGGAGTGATAGTGGAACCTACCAGCGGAAACACCGGCATAGGCCTTGCCTTTGTGGGAATTGCACGTGGATACAAAGTGATATTGTGCATGCCTGACACAATGAGCGAAGAACGCCGAAAGCTACTAAAAGCCTACGGTGCACAGCTGGTACTCACAGATGGAGCAAAAGGTATGAAAGGCGCTATTGAAAAGGCAAAAGAGATAGCGCAAGACACACAAAATAGCTATATGCCAGGCCAGTTTGATAATCCTGCGAATGCATTGGCCCATGAAAAAACTACAGGCCCTGAAATCTGGCGTGATAGTGGCGGCAAGGTGGATGTTTTGATAGCAGGTGTTGGCACCGGAGGCACAATAACCGGCACGGGCAGATACCTAAAAAGCCAAAACCCAAATATACATGTTGTGGCGGTAGAACCGGCCGAGTCACCCGTGCTTAGTGGAGGCAGTGCATCGCCTCATAAGATACAGGGCATAGGTGCGGGCTTTGTGCCCGGTGTTTTGGATACATCTATATATGATGAAGTGATGACGGTGAGCACAGAAGATGCTTACGCCAGCACAAAACTACTTGCAGAAAAAGAAGGCATACTTGCGGGAATATCCTCGGGCGCGGCACTTTGGGCAGGGATACAGCTGTGTAAAAAAGATGAGTATGCCGGAAAAAACGTGATGATGATATTGCCGGATTCGGGTGAGAGGTATTTGTCCACCGGCGTTTTTGATTAAACATTGTTAATAAATATATAGTATGGCATAAAATGCGTCGACATGGTGCGTTTATGCCATATTTTGTATGATGTATTCACATGATGATTTTTGGTAGATATTGCCCTTGTTTTTTAGCGTGTAACACCGTATATTAAAATAGTAGGGTATATTGAAAGTAGAAAGTAAAAGAAAATGTTCTTATTGATTAATATTTATTCATTTTTTACTTGATTTTATGCACAAAAATGTATATAATAAAACAAGTGGAAGGGACAAGGAGAAAATATGGCAGAGTATAAAGTGTATATTGATGGGGCAGTCGGCACAACGGGCTTGCAGATTCATGATAGGTTGTCTGCGCTGGCAGACATAGAGATTGTGAGCGTTGAGGAAGAGCATCGCAAAGATATAGCCACAAGAGTAAAGGCGATAGAGGCAGCTGATGTGTCGGTGCTTTGTTTGCCGGACGAAGCGGCAAAGGAAATCGTGAAAGCCGCACCAAAAGATGCAAAGATATGCGACGCATCCACAGCACACCGTGTGGACGATGACTGGGTATATGGCTTTGCCGAGCTGGGATCAAGACGAAAAAAGATAAAAAAAGCAAGAAGAGTGTCTGTGCCGGGATGTCATTCCAGCGGTTTTTTGGCGCTGGTAGCACCATTGGTAGAGACAGGCGTTATATCCCCATCGTTGCAGCTGGCGTGTTATTCACTCACAGGATATTCCGGCGGTGGAAAGCAGATGATTGCCGCGTATGAAGACGAAGAACGTCCTGTTTTATACGATGCACCCAGGATGTATGGGTTGAGTTTGCACCACAAACATCTACCGGAAATGCAAAAAATAGCCGAGCTTAAACATCCACCTATTTTTATGCCGGTGGTAGCGGATTATTATCGCGGCATGCAGGTAAGTATACCTTTGCCAGCATCTTCTGTGGCTGAAAAATGGCGTTCGCCCGGCAGATTGGCGGCTTTGTATCAAGATTATTACCGTGACGAGGCTCTTATTAATGTGAAAGCATTGGCGGCAGCGCCGAAAGACGGTATGTTGTCGGCATGTGAGATGGCGGAGCGCGATGATATGGAGTTGTTTGTTTTAGGCAACGAACAGCAACTACTTTTGGTAGCAAGGTTTGATAACCTTGGCAAAGGTGCGGCCGGTGCGGCCATGCAGTGTATCAACTTGATGCTGGGCAGAAAAGAAACAGATGGGCTGTACTTATAAAAAACGGGATGTACTCGTGTGGAAGGAACTAATTTATGAGTCTTGAACAAGGATATAAAAAAATAGAAGGCGGCATGTGTGCGGCTAAGGGATTTAAAGCGGCGGCGGTACACGCCGGGATAAAAAAAGGTAGTGAAAAACCGGATATGATGCTGGTTTATAGCGATGTAGCGTGCACTGCGGCGGCAGTGTACACGAAAAACAAAGTGAAGGGTGCGCCTATTACCGTGACGAAAAAACACCTTGAAAATGGTGTGGCGCAGGCGATTTTGTGTAACAGTGGTAATGCGAACACTTGCGCACCAAACGGGGAAGAATTTGCAAAATGGAGCTGTGAGCTTTTGGCGCAAAATCTTGGAATAAAAATGGAAGACGTGGTGGTGGCATCCACCGGTGTTATCGGACAAGCGTTGGAAAAAGAACCGTTTGAGCGTGGTATTCCTGAGCTATGTAATAGTTTGTCATACGATGCGGGTACAGACGCGGCTGTTGCAATGATGACCACTGATACAGTGAAAAAAGAAGCTGCGGTAAGTTTTGTTTTAGGTGGTAAAACCTGTATTTTGGGTGCGGCGGCAAAAGGAAGCGGGATGATTTGTCCCGATATGGCAACGCTGCTTTCGTTTGTCACTACAGATGTATGTATTACGGCAGAGATATTGCAAAAAGCGGTTAGCGAAACAGTAAAAGAAACGCTAAACCAAGTAAACGTAGACGGCGACACATCAACAAACGATACATTGGCAGTGCTGGCGAATGGACTGGCTGAAAACCCATGCATACAGTCTGAAAACGATGACTATGATGTGTTTTGCGGTGCGCTTTTGGCAGTTCTTACAGAATTGGCACGGATGCTGGCCGCCGATGGCGAAGGTGCAAGTAAACTTTTGTGTTGCAAGGTAAATACCGCACAAAATGCAGACCAGGCAAGAAATATCGCTAAAACGGTGATTTCGAGCGATCTTTTCAAATCGGCGATGTTTGGCGAAGACGCTAACTGGGGTCGTGTGCTTTGTGCCATTGGATACACGCCGGGTGATTTTTCGGTGGATGATATAGAGGTGTCGCTAAAAAGCGAATATGGCGAAGTTACGGTGTGCAGGCATTCGGCCCATCATCAGTACAGCGAAGAAGAGGCATCACGCATATTATCTGCCAAGGAAATAGACATTGTGATTCAAATGAACAGTGGCACAGCCGAGGGCGTTGCTTGGGGTTGTGACTTGACATATGAATATGTGAAAATTAATGGTGACTATAGAAGCTAAGTGAAAATATAAATACTCGGGGGTAAAAAATGGAACAACCCAGAATAAATGTGATGGCCGAAGTAATGGCCGAGGCGGCTCCATACATTAAAAAGTATATGGGCAAAACCATTGTGGTGAAATATGGTGGGGCGGCAATGACCAGCCCGGACTTGAAAGCAGCTGTGATGAGTGATTTAATACTGCTGAACTTGATAGGAGTACGTGTGGTGCTGGTACATGGTGGCGGGCCGGAAATCTCGGCACAGCTGAAACGCATTGGAAAAGAAAGCCAGTTTGTGAACGGCTTGCGTGTCACCGATGCAGAAACCATGGAAGTGGTACAACAGATGCTGGCAGGCAAGGTGAACAAGGACTTGGTAGCTCTTTTGGGTGGTCGTGGCAT
>CAYJIG010000056.1:0-13643 GCA_964370165.1 uncultured Oscillospiraceae bacterium | reverse complement strand
ACCGAAAACCGAGTTTAGCATGCGTGCCGGCCTGCCTAAAAAAGAGCCGGAAATGTTGCAAGAATGGTTGGCGGAAGATCTTTATAACGAAATGGTGAAAGCCAACGAAGGCAAGCCTTTATATATTTTGCATGATGGCCCTCCATATGCAAACGGTGACATACACATGGGTCACGCGCTTAACAAAGTGCTGAAAGACATCATTGTGCGTTATAAAAACATGTCGGGATTTAAAGCACCTTATGTTCCGGGATGGGATACCCATGGCCTACCCATAGAGCGCAAGGCGATGGAAAAAGTAAAAAAAGACGCAAAAAAGGCAAAAAAAGCAGGCGTAGAGCATAGTGCTGAAGTATCAGACTATGAGCTACGTGAGATTTGTTACGAGTTTGCTATGAAATATGTAAACGCCCAAAGTGAGCAGTTCCAGCGTTTGGGTGTTTTGGGAGATTTTGAAAATCCTTATATCACACTTACACCGGATTATGAAGCAAATCAAATTGCGGTGTTTGGCGAGATTGCCAAAAAAGGATATATATACAAAGGTCTGAAACCGGTAAGTTGGTGCGCATCTGACCGTACGGCTTTGGCCGAGGCAGAGATTGAGTATGAAGACGAAGAAGTAGATACCGTGTATGTGGGCTTCCAAGTAGTGAAAGACAACGGCGCGCTTGAAAAAGCAGGAGTGCCTGCCGATAAGGCATGGTTTGTTATTTGGACCACCACCACATGGACATTGCCCGGTAACGTGGCTATTTGCCTAGGACCAAAGTTTGAATATGTGGCTGCTCGTGTTGGTGAGAGATATTATATCGTGGCAAAAGAGCTATTGAAAGCTTCCATGGAGGCTTGCGATATCACTGATTACGAAGTGGTGGCAACATTTACAGGCGCAGAGCTTGAGCGTATTGAGACAAATCACGTCTATTTAGATAGGCGTTCATTGGTTATTGTGGGCGATCATGTGACACTGGAAAGTGGCACAGGATGTGTTCACACAGCGCCTGGACATGGCGTGGAAGACTATGAAGTGTGTAACCGTTTTTATCCCGAACTTCCAATGGTTGTGCCGGTGGATGACGACGGTAAACTGACAAAAGACGCCGGACAATTTGAAGGATTGCCGGTGTTTAAGGCCAGCGCCGTTATTCAAGAAGCCTTGAAAGAATCAGGACATCTTGTGGGTGTTCAGCGTGTTAGCCACAGTTATCCTCATTGCTGGCGTTGCCATAGTCCTATTATATTCCGTGCAACCGAGCAGTGGTTCTGTTCTGTGGAGGACTTTAAAGAAGAAACATATAAAGCTGTAGACGAAGTGAAATGGACTCCGGAATGGGGCAAGGCACGCATGATGGGCATGGTGCAAGATCGCTCTGACTGGTGCATTTCTCGTCAGAGGCTTTGGGGCGTTCCTATACCTGTATTTTATTGCGATGACTGCGGCAAATATATCATCAATGATGAAACCATTGACGTGGTGAAAGAGCTTTTTGCAAAAGAAGGTTCTAACGCGTGGTTTAAATATTCGGCAGACGAAATTTTGCCTGATAGCTTTAAGTGCCCGGACTGTGGCGCAAAACATTTCAAAAAAGAACGCGACACAATGGATGTATGGTTTGACTCCGGCACAAGCTACGCTACTGTGCTGGGTGAAGGCAGCAAATGGGCAGATCATCCATTCCCGGCAGATCTTTATCTTGAAGGCAGTGACCAGTATAGAGGCTGGTTCCAGTCTTCCTTGCTCACATCAGTGGCCACACGTGGCACAGCACCTTATAAAGGTGTGTTGAGCTGTGGCTGGGTAGTGGACGAAGAAAAGAAGAAAATGTCTAAAAGTCGTGGAAACGGCATTGCACCAGCCGACATTATCAAGGACTACGGCGCAGATATCATTCGCATGTGGGTGGCGTCTGCCAACTATCAAGTGGATATGCACATCAGCTTTGATATCTTAAAGCAAATTTCTGAATCTTACAGAAAAATCCGCAATACAGCGAGATTTATATTGGGAAACATCAGCGACTTTAATCCCGATACAGACAGTGTTCCGTACGCAGACTTGCCCGAGCTAGATCGCTGGGCATTGGCAAAAATAGACGAACTACTTGGCCTTGCTGCGAATGGATACGAGCAGTTTGATTTCCATGTTGTCACACACAACTTGCTACGTTTTTGTGTGGTGGATATGTCTAATTTCTATCTGGATATCATCAAAGATCGTATTTATATCAATCCACCAAACAGTAAAGAGCGTAGAGCGGCACAAACAGCTATGTTCGAGATTTTAGTATCAATGACAAAGCTTTTGGCGCCTGTTTTGGCCTATACTTCTCAGGAAATTTGGCAGTATATACCAAACTTTGAGGGTAAGGGAAAATATGTGATACTGCATGATATACCAAAGAGCGGACGGTATACCCTTACAAAAGAAGAAAGTGAAAAATGGGATAAAATTGCAGCTATAAACACCGATGTGAAAAAAGTGCTTGAGCTTGCACGTGCAAACAAAGAAATAGGTTCTTCCTTGGAAGCAAAAGTGATTTTACACACAGAAGACGAGGCGCTATATGTCTTTATGGAATCAGTGAAAGCGGAGCTTCCCGATATTTTTATTGTCTCACAGGTAGAGCTGGCTAAAAACGGAAACGGTGCACCGGGTGAAACAGAAAATCTGTTTGTTCAGGTAGCACGTGCAGACGGCAAAAAGTGTGAACGGTGCTGGCAATATCAAGACAGCGTGGGAACAAATGAAAAACATTCCACTATTTGCAAGCGATGCGCTGATGTAATGGAGCAACTTTAAAACCTAAAAGATGCGCAAAGCTATGGCTTTGCGCATCTGGTTATTATTACTTAAAAGAATAGATAGGAGAATTCTTTTGATTTTAACAATTGCCTTACCTGCATTATTGATTATTATAGACCAAATTACAAAATATTGGGCAGTGCAAGAGCTGATGCCGGTAGGTACAATGCCTTTGTTACCCGGAATAATCGGGTTTAGATATATAGAAAACACCGGCTCGGCATTCAGCCTTTTTGCAAATCACCAGACATTTTTAACTTGGTTTACAGGGATTGTTTTAATTGGGCTGTTTTTGTTTTTGCTTTTTAAAAGACCTAAATCAAATGTGGAATATATATCGCTTTTGTTTGTGTTTGCAGGTGGCATGGGAAACTGGATTGATAGAATTACAAGAGGTTTTGTAGTAGATTTTTTTGATTTTCAGTTTATGAGTTTTGCGGTGTTTAACGTGGCAGACATTTTCATTACAGTGGGATGTGGCGTTTTCTTGATTTCCATGATATATACTGAAATGCAGGAAAAAAAGAAAGTTGAGCTAGCAAAATCTCAAGGGCAATTTGCTGAAGATGACGAAAAAAACGAAGTGAGCAATATCGAGGACAAAGAAGAAAAATCACAAGATGGCCCAAAGGAAGCTAATGGAGAAACTTAAAATAGTTGTATCCGAATCAAAGGCGAACATACGCCTTGACAGGTATGTTGCCGATGAGGCATCTTTATCTCGTGCTGCCGCCCAAAAGTTGATAGAAGATGGACATGTGATGGTGGCGGGCAAAAAAATGGCCAAGAGCTATTTTGTTCAGCATAAAGATGAAATAGAGGTCTTGATTCCGGCGCCTACAGAAATAGAAGCTGTGCCGCAAGACATTCCGATATGTGTCGTGTATGAAGATGATCAGCTATTGGTGGTGGACAAGCAAAGAGGAATGGTGGTACATCCGGCGGCGGGAAATATCGATGGTACGCTGGTAAATGCGCTATTGCACCACTGTTCAAATAGTGGACTTTCGGTGATTGGTGGCAAGATACGCCCCGGGATTGTGCATCGTATTGATAAAGACACCAGCGGACTTTTGGTGGTTGCTAAAAACGACGATGCGCATAAGCATTTAGCCCAGCAGTTTGCACAGCATTCCATTGACCGTGTGTATCATGCTGTGGTGCATGGTAGATTCAAGGAAGATGAAGGCGTTGTGGATGCGCCGATTGCCCGCAGTAGGCTGGACCGTAAAAAGATGGCAGTGACGAAAAACGGCGGAAAAAGAGCAGTGACGCATTGGCAGGTGCAAGAGAGATATACCGGCTTCACTTATCTTAACTTGAAACTGGAAACAGGACGAACACATCAAATAAGGGTACATATGGCTCACATAGGCCATCCATTGGCCGGAGATATTGTATATGGCCCGAAAAAAGGTGTAAAGCAGCTGCAAGGACAATGCTTGCATGCAGGCGTACTGGGGTTTATACATCCAAAGTCAGGTGAATATATTAGGTTTGAAAGCCCGATACCGGAATATTTTACGTCATATTTAAATACACTGAACAAAATTTAGAAGTGCTTAAGGGGGAAATGGTTTGAGGCAAGAACCGCTGAGTGGAATAATGGTGTTGTCCGATATGGACGGAACACTGGTGAGACCGGATCAAACCATTGATTCATGCAACTTGGAAACAATACGGTTGTTTACCATGCTTGGTGGGAAATTTTCGGTTGCAAGTGGTCGCACTCCTGCTTCGATAGAAATTTTTCCGCAATTGACAGAATTATTATCGCCGGGCATTACCGGCGGTGGCACAATAATATATGATTTTCAAAATAAAAAACCGATTGAGATTTTTCCATTACCTGCTGCGGTGTCGACTAAAGCACTCAGTGATATTTTGGAAGAATTTCCTGATTTGGGTATTTCAATAATTGGCGATGATTTGCGCATTTATCAAATGAACTATTCATATAACCTGCATAAGCTTTTTGACGATGAAAAAAGTACATATTTTTATAGACCGCAAGAGGATTTGCCGGTGATTTGGGCAAAGGTGCTGTTTGCCCAAACAAAAGAATACCTGGAAAAAGTGAAGGAATTTATAAACGAAAGAGACTATCATGGAGTATATTTCGTTTCTACCGGCGATAATTATCTTGAAATGATGCCACAAGGTGTCTCGAAAGGCACTACGATGTACAGCTTATGTAATATAGTAAATGTACCTGTGGAAAATGTGCATATGATAGGCGATTATTATAACGATGTAGAAATAATGAAGCAGGCCGGATATTCTGTGGCGATGCAAAACGCGCCTGACGACATAAAAGAATTTGTCGATGAAGTGACGGCAAGTAATGAAGAAAGCGGTGTAGGTCAGTTTTTGTATAGGCTGATTCAAAAATATACAACTTAACAAACATTTGCTATGAAACAAGAATTAAAGCACGCTTTAAAATTGTTTTTAGTTGCTACCATTGCTATTATTGTGGTGGCTTTGTTTGGCGTATATCCGCCACTTTATCAAAACGAGTATACACCGGCTAGCACACAGCCGTTTGTAAAAAATGTGAGTAATAAGATAAATGTCAACACAGCGCCGTTTTGGGAACTGATGTTACTTCCCGGAATAGGCGAAGAAAAATCACAGGCTATCATAGATTATAGAACAGAAAATGGAGAGTTTGAAACAGTGGACGAAATGATGGATGTGCATGGGATAGGGCCAAAAACACTACAGGAACTAGAAGACATGGTTGTGATTTGAAAAAACAAGGGTTTTTCATGGGAGGTGTGTGGGTGTGCGCGAAGACGATATTTTTATCAATAGAGAGTTAAGCTGGCTTGAGTTTAATAGGCGTGTGCTGGATTTGTCGCAAGATGAAAATGTGCCACTGGGTGAACGACTGAAGTTTGCTGCTATTTACCATTCGAATTTAGACGAATTTTTTATGGTGAGGGTAGGCTCGCTTTATGACCAAACACTTTTGAAAGTGGATAAAAGAGAAAATAAAACGCAAATGACACCGGCACAACAGCTACAAGCTATTATGCCAAAAGTAGCATCTCTACAAAAAATAGTGGACAAAAATGTTGCGAAATTATATATTCAAATGCAGGAACAAGGCTTTGAAAAAGTGATGTTTTCAAAGCTGAGTAAAGCGCAACTGAACCAGTGGAAAAAATATTTTATGCGGGAGCTATTGCCAGTTTTGTCACCACAAATTGTGGATAGGCGGCATCCGTTTCCATTTTTACGTGACAGAGAAATGTATGTGGGAATTTTGCTGAAAGAAAAGAAAAATAATGAAAATACCACATTCGCGCTAATACCTGTAAGCAGCCAGTTTGAGCGTATACACCTGCGGCATGAAGAGGATAAAACCCAATATGCTTTAGTGGGCGAGCTTATCATGCAGTATGCCGATATGGCGTTTGAAAAAAGCATTATTGTAGAAAAATGCCTTTTTCGTGTGACACGTAATGCGGATATCAATGTGGAAGAAGGGATGTTTGATCATGACATTGATTATCGTGATGTTATGAGAGAACTTTTGAAAAAAAGACGCAAGCTGGCAGCAGTGAGATTGCAAATTTTCGGCGATGAATCAGAGAATATTGTTGATGTTTTACTTGATAAACTTATGCTACCAAAAGAGCAGTGTATCCCACAAACAGCACCACTGGATTTATCTTTCATGTATAAGCTATCGGCGTGCTTGCGTACCAAAAACAACCCAGAACTTTATTATTCACTGACAAGACCGGTGCCGAGCATCCATTCTGAGCTGTTATATGAAGAAGTGCATAAACGGGATGTTTTGTTAAGCTTTCCGTATCACAACATGCGCCCGTTCATTAGAATGCTGTATAATGCGGCAAGAGACCCGGATGTGATATCTATAAAAATGACGCTATATAGACTTGCCACGGACTCTAAAGTGGTGGAAGCACTGGTTGCTGCTGCAGAAAATGGAAAAGAAGTGGTTACCATTGTGGAGCTTAGGGCTAGGTTTGACGAGCAAAACAATATCGATTGGTCACATCAGCTGGAGCAAGCCGGATGCACTGTTATTTATGGGTTTAACGACTATAAAGTTCACTCGAAGTTGACGCTGATTACCAGGCGGAATGACACAAGTTATGAGTATATCACGGCTATAGGCACCGGCAACTATAACGAGAAAACCAGCGAGCTGTATACAGACTTTACATATGTGACAGCAAACACCGCTATTGGTGAAGAAGTGGCGTCAGTGTTTAACAATATGGCAGTGGAACGCCTAAGCGAATATGGCAAGCAACTGATTGTGGCGCCGCTGAGGTTTAAAAGCATTTTACTGCAAGAAGTAAGGGAAGAGATGCTGTATCACGCACAGACTGGCCAAGGTAAAATCATCTTAAAGTGTAACTCGATTTCAGACAAAAAGGTGATTGAAACGCTTAGTGAAGCATCCATAGCCGGAATAAAAGTGGAGATGATAGTGCGTGGTATTTGCTGTTTGCAGGCAGGTGTGCCGGGGCTGACAGATAATATTACTGTGCGCAGTTTGGTGGGGCGATATCTGGAACATGCCAGGATTTATTGCTTTGGTGAAGGTGAAAGAGCACGTGTTTATATCGCGTCGGGAGATTTCCTTACACGAAACACAGAACGTCGTGTTGAAGTGGGAATTCGCATTGAAGATGCAAAAATAAAAACGATATTGCAAGATATTTTGAGCATGCAACTAAAAGATAATGTCAACGCAAGTATAATGCAAACAGATGGCAGCTATACAAAAATAAAGCCGAAGAAAAAAGATGAAAAAGTAAATAGTCAAGTGGAAATGTACGAATATCTAAAACGGATATATGATGAATCGAGTGATGAAAATACATATGACACTAAAAAAGGCACAGAAAAATCAAACGATGGAATATTGGCCCGCATACGTCGTAGATTTTTTTCATGAGTATGCCGCTGATAGGGTGTCGCGCGATGGCAATAGCAAGGTGATACTGAATTGTAAAGCGAAATGCTATATATCTTAATTTATATCTGTGAAGTTATTTCTTGTATTGTGTTTTTAGTTGCTATAGATTTTTGCTTTACAATTCAGCCGGGCGATATTTTAGAGCATGTGAAAGATTGAGCTGAGCATATAATAAGTAGGAGCTATCATGAAATATAATGAAAATAAATATTTGAGCTATGGAATATCTTTTGGGATGCTGATAGGAACAGCATTGGGTACTGTTTTAGGAATATCTGTTGAGTCTATCGGCATGGGTTTAGGCATTGGTGTAGGTGCGGGAATTGGGATGCTAGCAGGCGTTGTTATTGGCGCAGTTATTGATCATAACAAGAAAAATAAAAGTGATGATAACTAATTCACTATATAAAAAAAGCAACTGTATTAAAGGATACAGTTGCTTTTTTTATGGTGGTTAAATGTGGTAAAAGTTTACTAGTCTAAAAAATCGGCATATGACATTTTTTCGACTGACCACTGGCTTAAAGCGTTTGCAAGATGTGAAGCAGTGGCTTTGGCGGCAGGTAAATCGTGTAGGGCGTAGTTGCCACATTCTTCTCGTTTACTGCCGGGGATGGTGCCTTCGAAGTCGCATACAAAATCCATGCCTTGCTGTGTCAGTTTCAAGGCGTTTTCGTGGGATAAACCTTTGGTGAGCAGGTACATGCCTGTCAGGCAACCCATGGGGCCTACATACAAGATATGGTCTTTCCACTCAGAGTTTCGTGCATAAGTGGCGAATAAATGCTCTAGCGTATGAGACTCTCCCGGGGATAAGAAGTCATCGTTGTTTGGCTTTTTCATGCGGATATCATATGTGACAATGTCATCAAAATCAATGCGTGAAATATACATGCCCTCAGCGATAGTGTCGTGATTTACAGAAAAACTGGTAATTCGATCCATAATAATTCCTCCTAAGATAGTTATTCAGGCATACAACGAATAAGACCATGACGTGAGTCTACAGAAATAAGTTGTTTGTCTTTTAGTTTAGTGGTGGCACCGCCGGCGCCTACAATAACAGGCTTGCCAAGCGTTAAGCCAACAATAGCGGCGTGGCTGTTTTCTCCGCCTGCTTCAGTGATGATGGCGGCGGCGTCCTTCATAGCGGAAAGCATGCCGTTGTTGGTGGCGGTGGTAACCAGTATATCACCCGGGCTGAACTTTTCTTTTACATCGCTGCTGCCAAGACAGATGGAAACAGGACCGGTGGCGTTGTGTTCGTTGATGCCTACACCTGATACCAGCACATCACCTATCAAATGAGCACGTAGCATGTTGGTGGTACCGGGTATGCCTACAGGAGCACCTGCTGTTAAGATAACTAAATCACCGTTTTGCACCAGGTTTTCTCGTTGTGCGGCGGCCACAGCGCTGTCTATCATTTCATCTGTGTTGCTGGCATAGGGCATAATGATAGGGGTGATGCCCCAAGATAAATTTAGTTGGCGAGCCGCGGCATTGGACATAACACAAGCGATAATGGGGGTTTCGGGACGATATTTGCTAATCATGCGGGCGGTTTCACCGCTACGAGTAACAGTGATGATAGCATCTGCGCCTGTGTCTAGTGCGGTGGTGCATGTGGCGTGGGCCACACTTTCGGTGACAGAAAGGCGGGTTTGGCCGGTTGTGTGCGTGTTAGAGAAGTGTTTTGAAGAAATCTCCTCTTCGGTGCGGCGTGCAATGGCATCCATGGTACGCACAGCTTCTACAGGATAGTCACCTGCGGCAGTCTCTCCACTGAGCATAATGGCAGAGGTGCCGTCGTAAATGGCATTGGCAACATCGGTGATTTCAGCCCTTGTCGGACGTGGATTTTTCATCATGCTATCCAGCATTTGAGTGGCCGTGATGGCAGGCCTGGCCGAGCTGTAGCAGCGTTCAATAAGCTGTTTTTGAATAATAGGTATCTCGGTATAATCAAGCTCTACACCCATGTCGCCACGGGCGATCATGATACCGTTAGAAATAGCTAATATTTCTTCGATATTGTTTATGCCTTCTTCGTTTTCGATTTTAGCGATGATTTTAATATCACTGCCACCATTTTGATCTAAAAGGGCACGTATGTCTTGGATATCACGTGCTGTGCGTGTGAATGAGGCGGCTATAAAGTCAAAACCGTGTTTTGCCCCAAGCAGGATGTCGGATTTATCCCTTGCGGATAAGTAAGGCGTAGATAAATGCACGCCGGGCACGTTGATACCCTTGTTGTTGGACACATCGCCACTGTTGAGTACTTTGCAGATGATATCCTCGCCTTTAATGTCGGTGACAACCATTTCGATTTTGCCATCATCTATCAAAATGCGTTTATCGATAGCAACATCGGCATATAGGTTTTTGAAAGAAATACTGCCAATGGTCTTATCGCCGATGACTTCATGAGGCGTCAAAGTAAAAGATTGACCTGCAGTTAAGGTGACTTTGTTGTTTGCAAATTTACCAAGGCGAATTTCAGGGCCTTTAGTATCCAGCAGTGCTGCAACAGGCAGGCCCAGCTCTTTGCGCAAAGCTTTTAGGCGGTTAAGCCGAACAAGCTGCTCTTCATGGTTTCCGTGAGAAAAATTCATCCGGGCAACATTCATGCCGGCGAGTATCATGTCACGTAAAATTTCATCGGAATCACAGGCAGGGCCCAGTGTACATACAATTTTTGTTTTTCTCATAAGTACTCCATAATGTATATTATAAATGTGTTTAGTATAATCGGCTAGATATTAAGGCATAATTATATTATATAACGAAACCCAGTAGTTTGACAATTGTTGTTAGTGTTAAAATATAGTAAAATTATTTGCTACATGTAAAAATATTATACTTACAAACAAAAATCGTAGTCTTTTGACTTTCTTTTGAAATCTTTTTGGGTTTCTTACAAAAAACCCAAAGGGATTTTTTATTTGCATGATTATAATAGTAAATAAGCAAATAAACAGAGGAGGCAAAGATGAAAAATGCGGTTGTTATTCCAGCACTTGAGCCGAGCGAGGATTTAATATCTTATGTTGATAATTTGATTTCACACAACATAGAGTCTATTATAGTGGTGAATGATGGTAGCAGTGAGGCGGCAAACTATATATTTGCACAGATAAGTACAAAGAAAAATTGTATTGTTTTAACCCACACAGAAAATATGGGCAAAGGCGTGGCCATTAAAACAGCCGTCAGCTATATCAGGGACTATATGAAAGATATAGATGGCATAATAACAGCCGACGCAGATGGTCAGCACAGCGCATATGACGTGATGCGGATGAATGTGGCGCTGAAAGGGAATAAAGACAAGTTGGTTTTGGGTGTGCGTGTGTTTGGTGAAAACACACCGGCCAGAAGCATGATGGGGAACAGAATATCGGCAAAAACGCTTCGGCTTCTTTATGGCATAAAGCTGGACGATACCCAGACAGGTCTCCGTGCTGTTTCAAGGAAATATTTTGATTGGCTGGTCTCACTGCCCGGAAATAGATATGAATATGAAATAAATATGCTGATTTACAGTAAAAAAATCGCTTTGCAAATTCACACAATTACTATTGAGACGCTGTATTTTGACAATAATTCAGGCAGCCATTTCAGGACAGTTCGTGATGGAGGAAAAGTGTATCTGCAAATGCTGAAAGGGCTTTTTCAGTATATAGGAAACTCATGCATTTCGGCGACAAGTGATATTGTGTTATTCACAGTGTTGTTTTATCTTATACAGACGATGGCAGACGGAATAACAGCAACAGCCATAGCGGCAAGTATCGCAAGAGTGGCATCGTCGTTTATTGATTTCAGGCTTAACCGCAGCACATTTGCAAGCAAAGACACCACAACATATAAAGCGTATTTCAAGTATTACACATTGTGGGTGCTTCAGCTGTGTGCGTCGATTGTGCTGGTGACGATGTTCAGCAGTATGTTTGGTGTAGTGCAAACGGTGATAAAACCGGCGATTGATTTAGGGCTTGGGATACTTAGCTATCAAACACAGCTTCATTGGGTGTTTAAACCTGAAAAAAAGCGGGTGTTACTGACAAAAACTACACAAATGCAGATAGCCGGAGGTAAATGATGCTTGTAGTAATAGCGGCATTGACAACAATAGGCGGAGTGTTATTACTTGCGAAATCAAGAAAGTTAATTAACTTAAAAAGGAGTAAACAAATTGCCATGAAAATAACATCTTTTGGGCTGATAGCCTTGGGAATAATAATTGTGATGGGTGTATTTATTGGGAAAATACGACTGCCACTGAGATAAAACGCAACATAAAAATGCCATGTTACCCGAAATGTAGGTAGCATGGCATTTTCATGTTTAGTACGTTATGGTTATTACAAAGCGGAAATGGTATCCATTACATATTGGCTATATTCTGTGCATGTGGCGCCGGTGTCGCGACCGGTGACAGTAAGTTTCTTTTCTTCAAACATACACATATCCAAAGCACGTTCCAGTTTGCGGCTTTCTTCCACGTAACCAATGTGATTAAGGAGCATTGCCGAAGCACGAAGCATGCTGCAAGGATCGGCATATTGGCCACGTCCGTCTTCAATCATGCGTACGGCCGAGCCATGGATAGCTTCAAACATAGCGTATTGTTTGCCAACATTGGCACTACCGGCTGTGCCTACACCGCCCATAAACTCGGCAGCTTCATCAGAAATGATATCGCCATATAGGTTTGGCAGTACCAATACTTCAAAATCTTTACGACGTTTTGTGTCTACCAGCTTTGCCGTCACGATATCGGCATACCAGCTCTCGGCAGCAATACCGGGATAATTTTTTGCAACATCCAGGCAAATTCGTAAAAACTTACCATCGGTTTCTTTAACAACATTTGCTTTGGTAACCACGGCTACTTTGTTTTTTCCGTTGCGCTTGGCATAATCAAAGGCGAGTTCTGCAATGCGCTGTGTGGCGGCTGTGGTGGTGATGGTGAAGTCTACAGAAATACCGTCCTCGGCTTCAAATCCCCATGTGCCAACAGCATAAGCACCCTCGCTGTTTTCACGGAAGAACATCCAGTCGATATCGTCTTGTGGAACTTTTACAGGACGTAAGTTGGCAAATAAATCAAGTTCACGACGCATGGCAACATTTGCGCTTTCGATGTTTTGAGCGCCATAAGCCGCATCTGGTGTGGTGGTGGGTCCCTTCAAAATAACATGGCAACTTTTCAGCTGGGCCAGGGTATCGTCGGGAATAGCTTTTTGCACAGCTAAACGGTTTTCAATGGTGAGGCCGTCGATGGTGACAAACTCTACCTTGCCGCTTTTTGTGGCATCTGCTAACAGATAACGAAGCACATCCTCTGAAGCTTTTGTGATAACTGGGCCAATACCGTCTCCGCCACAAATACCGATACGGATGGTAGGAAGTTTTTCATAATCCACAAAATCGCCCTGGGCACGAATGGCGGCCACGCGATCTTTTTGGTTTTGTAAAATTGCCTCAAGGCGCTCAACAGCTTGCTGGTTGGTAAACATTATGATCCTCCTTAGATGATGAATAAATATGCACAACATATATATTATAGCGCAAAGTGAAAATTGTTGTCAATTTATAAAAAGTACTTTACATAAAAACTAAAAAACTATTCAGAAAATAAAAATTACAAAAAACTTTATAAGAATAAAAAAAGTACTTTACATTTTTATAGAAAAGTGATATAGTATTTAAAGACGCAAAACGCAAGCATATTGTGTGGGTGATAATCCGTGGTAGCTCAGTCGGTATCTAGAGATTCTTCGTTTTTCGAAAAAACGTTAGAAGCTCTCAAGTCCGACTACAATATAATCCGTGGTAGCTCAGTCGGTATCTAGAGATTCTTCG
>CAYJIG010000055.1:0-14221 GCA_964370165.1 uncultured Oscillospiraceae bacterium | reverse complement strand
CTGCCATAAATAGTACCTCCAAATATTTTAGTTTGTTTTCCTCCGCATCATCTTTAATGCCTCCCCATCCTATGGCAAAGGACACACGGGGCGCAAAACAATGCGTGTGGATTTATGGCGCATATATGCACCAGCCGATATATTGTATCATGTATTTCCCATAAAATCAAGGAGTTTCAACAAAATTATCGTCTATAAGTTCTTCCAAATTGAAAACATATGTCTTATTACAAAAATGACACTCTACTTTTGCGTTATTATCCTCTTTTTGCATCTTTGAAAGCTCTTCTTTTCCGATGCCCACCAATATATCCTCGGTTTTTTCACGACTGCATTTACACTGATACTCTGCAGTTTTTTCTTCAAGAATTTGAGGTGCAAACCCTTTTAAGGCCGTGTTTACCATGTCATAAGGCGAGCCACCTTGACTGAGTAACTCTGTCACTTGAGGTAAATTTTTAATATTAGCCTCTATTTGCGCAATTTCCTTTTCGGTAGCGCCCGGAAGCAACTGTAATAAATACCCGCCGGCACACTGTATGCTTAAGTCAGTGTTCACCAAAACACCCAGCGCACATACCGTGGGCGTTTGCTCGCTTGCGGCGTAATACGCAGTCACATCCTCGGCAATTTCACCGCTTACAATAGGCACCTGCCCGATATACGGCTCTTTCAGCCCCAAATCTTTCATCACTGACAACGTACCGTTTGTGCCTACGGCAGCGCCCACGTCCAGCTTGCCGTTTGCCTTCAGTGGTAGCTCTATACCGGAGTACGAGGCGTATCCACGCACGTTGCTGTCACCGTCTGATATGGCTAAAATCACGCCTGCCGGACCACCGCCGGCCATGCGTAACGTCAAGTTATCTTGTGGGTTTTTCATCCAGCTACCCATCAGGGACGCCGCTGTCAGCATTCTGCCCAATGCTGCGCTAACCACCGCGCTTGTTTTATGTATGCGCTCCATCTCACGTACAATTTCAGTAGAGTCTATCGCACAAATCACTATGCCGCCATTTTCCGAAATGGCACGTACCATATTGTTTTTCATGTACTGTTTTCCTTTTTATATCTTACTTTTTACTGTTATAAATTTCTGCAAACAGGTATTTTATTCCGTACGCTATTTTTTCACTGCCGAAAACAAAAAACGCTGTGTGTCGTGTTTTATCGGCGCAAAACTCTCGCCGTCCACCACGTTTATTGCGTGAAAGTCATTTTGTAAAAGGACGTTTTCCAAAAACGTCGGTGCGTGATGGTATTCTGTGATTTTTTCCACAAAGCTACCGTCTTCATCTTCTATTGAAAGCTCTATTTCCACACGGCCATCTTCTTTATGATATGTGTTTTCCCAAATGCAAGTATACCCATCTTTTGTCTGTATTTCAAACACATTATCGCTCAAAATCTCTTTGTGTTTATATTCTGTGTTCACATCAAAAATGAATACACCGCCACTTTCCATGAACAACGCTACTTTTTCTATGCTGTTTTCGACCTGTTCTTTCGTCAGGTGACTGAACGTGTCGAATGTAGATACCGCCGCGTTTATTGTCCCGTACAAGTCAAGCTTTGCTATATCTTGACAAAGAAGCAATATATCGACGTTTTCTTTTTCTGATTTTTCACGAAGTACCTGCAACATATCGCACGAGGCATCCACGGAAATCACATCATACCCAGCCTTTGCCAGTCTCACGCTCACCTCGCCTGTACCGCATCCTAAATCTGCCACAATACCACTTGTAATATCATGATTTTCAAGAAGTGAATGCAGGTGAGAAAAAAGGGTGTCATAGTCGGCATCCTCATTCAGCGTATCATAAGCGTATGCAAAAGACTCATATGCCAAGGTTTTCCACGTCCGTTTCTGTAGGTTCTTCTGTTTGTGATGCTTCTTCTGCTTTTGCTGCTTCCATTTCCAGTATGCTGTTTTCGGCTTCATTTTGTAGTAGCGATTGCAATGTTTCTATCCCGGTGCCTTTTTCGGCGCTGGTCAAGATAATCTCCCTGCATCCATACGGCGCAAGCCACTCTGTGAATTCATCTACTATTCTTTTGTGTTGTGAGGGCTTGTTTTTGTCTGACTTTGTCAACACTGCCACAAACGGCACATCGTAATGCTTTAGATATTCCATCATGCCTATGTCATCTTTACTGGGTGCGTGACGGCTATCTAAAAGCTGTAAAAGCATTTTAATGTCACGGTTCTGCTCAAAGTATCCGTTAATCAGCTCGTCCCAGCGTCTGCGCTCGGACTGTGACGTTTTGGCGTAGCCGTATCCCGGCAAGTCTACCAAGTACACCTCACCCGCCTTATAAAAGTTTATGGTGGCGGTTTTGCCCGGTGTGGAAGATACTCTGGCAAGTTTCTTGCGATTACACAGTTTATTTATCAGCGAAGATTTTCCCACGTTTGATCGTCCGGCAAACACAAACTCGGGACAATCTTTTTTTGGTAATTGTTTTGAAAAACCATATGCAGCAGTAAATTCTGCCGTTTGAAAGTTGAGTGCTTGTTTCATTTTTTCTCCCTGTAACAATAAAATGTTTCTTTCACTATACCATAAAAAAGACGTATATGCCACTTGTGTTTACATCGGGTTGGCTACCGAATCAATATAAAAAGCGCCTACCCTCCAAAGTGAAGACAGGTAGGCACCAAAAATTATTGTTGTATGTCAGAGCTGACAGTTTTGGGTTTTACAGGTGGTGGTGCAGATAATTTATCTTCAGCATCTGTTTGTGGTTTTTTCCTGCGTCGCCTTATAGGTTTTTCGTCTTTCACAATAGATACGGCAAACGCTTCTTTTAAGTCTGACACCGGGATAAACTCAACATGTTTTTTCACTTCGCTATCCACATGATACAAATCAGCCACATTTGCCTTTGGAATCAGCACCTGCTTCATGCCTTCTCTGTATGCCGCCATACTTTTTTCTTTCAGCCCACCGATGGGTAACACATTACCATGCAGTGTGATTTCGCCTGTCATGGCGACGTCGCTGCGCACCGGACGGTTTGATAAAATAGACACCAGCGCCGTGGCTAGAGTGATGCCTGCCGACGGCCCGTCTTTTGGCACTGCACCTTCAGGTGCATGGATGTGAATATCCACTTCTTTGAACATTTTTGGATCTATGCCAAATTCTTTGTGGTTTACACGTGCGTAAGTGATTGCAAGACGTGCACTTTCCTTCATCACGTCACCCAGGCATCCTGTAAGTTCCAGCTTGCCGTTTCCGTTTTCAATCACCTGGATTTCTATGGGTAAAATCTCACCGCCGACGCTGGTCCATGCCAAACCGTTTGCAATACCCACGGCATTTGCCTTGTTGTAAAATGAAGGTTTCATGCGTTTTGGGCCGAGTAGTTTTTCAAGGTTCTGGCTTCCAACACTGATTTTTTCTTCTTTACCCGAGGCGATGTTTTTTGCGCATTTTCGCAACACTTCGGTGATAACACGCTCTAAGTTACGCACGCCGGACTCACGCGTATAGCTTTCAATCAACATATTCAAGGCAGCGTCAGTGATTTTTACGCGGCCTTTCAGCCCGTTTTTCTCCAGCTGTTTTGGAATAAGATGCTTTTTAGCAATGTTGAATTTTTCCACATCTGTATAGCTGGAAAGCTCAATGATATCCATGCGGTCAAGCAGTGGGCGTGGAATGCTGCTCAAATCATTCGCCGTGGTGATAAACAGCACATCGCTTAAATCAAATGGTATATCGAGATAGTGATCTTTAAAGGTTTTGTTTTGCTCAGGGTCCAGCGCCTCCAAAAGCGCCGCGGCCGGGTCGCCTCTAAAATCACTTGCCAGCTTGTCTATTTCATCAAGTAGCAATAATGGGTTACGGCTTTTCGCCGACTGAATGGCCGAGATTATCTTGCCGGGCATCGCGCCGATATATGTCCTGCGGTGACCACGAATCTCTGCCTCGTCACGCACACCGCCAAGGCTCATCCTGGCGTATTTTCTGCCCAATGCCTTTGCGATGGAGTTTGCCACCGAAGTTTTACCAACACCCGGAGGTCCATACAAGCAAATTATCTGGCTTTTTACATTCGGTGAAAGCTTGCGCACGCTTAAAAGTTCCAAAATGCGCTCTTTTACCTTTTTCATGCCGTAGTGGTCTTTATTAAGTTGTTTTTCTGCCTTGTTTATATCCAGGCTGTCAACAGTTTCCACATTCCACGGTAGTTCAAGACAGGTGTCAAGATATGTGCGTATCACCGCGGCTTCTTGGCTTGAGCCCTGCATGCGCATCAGACGACTAACTTCTTTCAGCAGCTTTTCTTCGCTGACCTCGTCCAATTTCAACGCCGTAATCTTCTCGTTATACTTTTCAGCCTCTGAATGTGTATCTTCGTTTTCGTCAAGCTCCCCTGCAATAGCTCTCATTTGCTCTCGCAGGTAGTAGTCTCTCTGGTTTTTGTCCATTTGCGTGGATACTTTTTCTTGTATGTCTCGCTCAATAGACAATATCTTGTTTTCTTTTTGAAGCAAGTCTAATATTTTTTCAAGACGCTCCAGCAAAGATGGAATGGCTAAAATATCTTGCTTGTCTGTATATTTAAGCATAAGGTTCGCCGGTAAATATTCAGATAAAAACAACGCATTATCATTTGTTAATATGTTGTATATCACATCTTTTGACAAGCGTGGGCTCATGGAAATATACTGCTCGAACGTTTCCTTTATGCTACGTAGCAGCGCCTCTACCTTTGCGGCGTCCACAGCACGTGGCGGTTTCACCGGTGCGCTTTTGATATTCGCTTGTAAAAACTTACCCTCGGTGTCTAATGTCAACATTTTGGCGCGATAGCGTCCTTTTACAATCACATTTACCAAGTTGTCGGACACACGAAGTAGCTGTTTCACCTCGGCCACAACACCAAAACTATGCAAGTCTTTCATGCCGGGATTATCCACATCAATATCTTTTTGCGTCACCAAAAACACATTGTTTCCGTTGGTCATGGCCCATTCGATGGCGGCGATTGATTTCCCCCGACCTACTTCAAAATGGATAACATTGCTGGGAAAAACTACCAGTCCACGTAACGCAATAACCGGTAAGCGTAAAATATCCGCACCGGACTTCAACTTCACTTTTACTTTCTCTGCCATAAAAAAACTCCTCTCTTCCTTGGTTTTCACAGGCAATCTCAAAAATAGGAAAAACTTCATTTTAGAAGTAATTGTAATTTCACCATCTTGGCAAACATATGAATATTATATTAAAATAAAATGAAATTTATCATTTCATCGTATTAAATTTAACATTTTATATGTTTTTCAAGAATTAGCAGTCTTCTAACACGTTTGCTAATATGGTTATTATACACAATAAATGTGAAGAATTCAAGGAAGATTCAATAAAACATATTTTACATTTTTTATTGCCCTTATTATCGTGAAAAACCATCGTAAAAAAATAGAGCAAAGAACCCTATAAAAAGCCCTTGCTCTATTTATAGTTAAACCACTTCAAAATTCATACAGTCCGGCTGTTAAAATTCCGTCTAACTGCGTTCTCGTCAATCGCAATAGAATCACTATTGCTCAATCCTCCGCCTTGCTATACAAAATTTTACAAACGCCGTCTTTGTTCGAATTTTGAAATGGTTCAACTATTTAATATTAACTTTTAGCCACTTAACGCCTGTGGTTTCCCACCGTTATTTTTATACCGTTTACGAACGGCGCCAAACTCGATTTTCGGTTTCGTGCCATCCCTCACCACTTTTTCATTAATAACTACTTTAATGATGGTGGGATCGCTTGGAATGGTATACATTACGTCCATCAGCGTTTTTTCCATGATACTGCGCAGACTGCGTGCACCGTTACCCATTGCGATAGCTTTTTTTGCCACCGCTGTCAGTGCGGTATCGGTAAACTCAAGGTCTACGTTATCCAAGCGGAACAACATCTTGTATTGCTTCAACAAGCTGTTTTTTGGGTCTTTCAGCACACGTACCAGCGCTTTTTCGTCCAAGGCATCCAGCACAGTGATGACAGGTATACGCCCCACCAGCTCCGGTATCAAGCCAAACTTTACAATATCGTCCGACTCCACCTTTGACAAAAGCTTATGCTTTGTTTTCTTCGGGTCTTCCTTCAGAGAAGAACCAAAACCCAAAGACGACGTATCTGTGCGCTTTTGTACTATCTTATCAAGACCGTCAAACGCACCGCCACAAACAAACAATATGTTTTTAGTGTCTATTTGGATAAACTCCTGCTGAGGATGCTTGCGTCCACCTTGAGGCGGAACGTTTGCCACAGTGCCCTCGAGTATCTTTAGCAGCGCCTGCTGTACACCCTCACCGCCAACATCACGAGTGATGGAAGGATTTTCGCTCTTACGTGTAATTTTGTCCACTTCATCGATGTAAATTATGCCACGTTCGGCTTTTTCCACATCAAAGTCTGCCGCTTGAATAAGCTTTAGCAGAATGTTTTCCACGTCTTCGCCCACATAGCCCGCCTCTGTAAGTGTGGTGGCATCGGCAATGGCAAACGGCACGCCTAGCATCTGTGCCAATGTTTGTGCAAGCAACGTTTTACCTACACCGGACGGCCCCAAAAGCAACACATTGCTTTTTTGTAGTTCTACGTCGTCCAAATGTGGTGTCAAAATCCGCTTATAGTGGTTGTACACCGACACCGCAAGCACTGTTTTTGCCACGTCTTGGCCAATTACATACTGGTCAAGGCCTTCTTTTATTTCCTGTGGTGTTAAAATTTTTACTTCGTTACGTAGCGGTGGCCGTTTTTTTGATATGTTTGAGCGTTTAGCTACACTGCCAGCTCCGCCACTTTCGTCCATATACTGGCCGTCGTCGTCTCCAAGCAAAGAGTAACAAAGCTCTATGCATTCGTTGCAGATGTTAACACCAGGGCCGATGATCATACGTTCCACGTCATCTTGCCACTTTCCGCAAAAATTGCACGATAGCATATTATCTTTACCGTTTTTGTTCTGTGTTGCCATACATCACCTATGTGTTTCGCTAATATTAGCGCTCTGTGATAATCTTATCGATTAATCCGTATTCCACAGCTTCTTCAGCACTCATGAAACAGTCACGCTCGGTGTCACGTTCCACCACTTCCAGCGACTGGCCGGTTTTTTGAGCTAAAATTTCATTCAAATGCCTACGCATCTTCAAAATGCGTTCTGCCATGATTTTAATGTCAGAAGCAGGACCCTTTGCACCGCCCGAAGGCTGGTGAATCATAATTTCACTGTTTGGTAGCGCTATGCGTTTGCCTTTTGCGCCGGCCGCCAGTAAAAAAGCGCCCATTGATGCCGCCATACCAATACATATGGTAGACACATCACACTTGATATAGTTCATTGTATCGTAAATTGCCATGCCGGCAGTAATAGAACCACCCGGGCTGTTGATGTAAAGGCTGATGTCTTTATCCGGGTCTTGGCCTTCAAGATAAAGCAGCTGCGCTACAATCAAGCTGGCAGTGGTATCGTTCACCTCGTCGCTCAGCATAATTATTCTGTCGTTCAAAAGGCGCGAATAAATATCATACGAGCGCTCGCCACGAGAGGTTTGTTCCACAACATAAGGTACTAATGCCAATTGTGTTTCCTCCAATTGTTAGATTTTTCTTGAATTCACCCGTGCTAAACCACCGTATTATTCAGACTTTTCTTCTTCTTTTTTCTTTTTTGCGGCAGGTTTTTTAGCTGCGGGCTTTTTCTTTTCTTCTTTAACTTCTTCTTTTTTCTCTTCTTCAGTAATTTTTGCACTGGATTTGATATGATCAATAGCTTTGTTCACAGCTAGATCTTTTTTCACGTCTTCTACCGGAACAAGTTTTTCCACTTGCTCTTTTTCCATGTTATACGCCTCGGCAATTCTGGTCACTTCGGCTGCAAGATCTTCTTCAGTAGCTGTGATATCTTGTGCTTTCACAACAGCTTCCAGCGCTAAACGGATTTTCACTTGTTTTTCGGCAGATTCTTTGAATCCATCGCGGAAAGAAGCCTCGTCCATACCGGTATACTGCATGTAAGTAGGCAGGTTCATGCCTTGTTGCTCTAGGCGGAAAGAAAAGTCGCGCGCCATCTCGTCTATGCGGCTCTCATACATTTCTTCGGGAATTTCACCCTCCATTGCCTCTACTATTTGGTCAATAAGTGTATTTTCCACTTCAAGATCGGCTTGTTTGTCAAGCTCTTCTTGTCTTGTTTTTCTGATGCTGTCTTTCAGTTCTGCCAAAGTGTCATATTCGCTTATATCTTTTGCAAACTCATCGTCCAGCTCGGGTAGTTCTTTTTGCTGAATGCTGTTGATTTTCACTTTAAACACAGCTTCTTTACCGGCTAGGTTATCGGCATGATACTCTGTCGGGAAAGTAACCTTAACATCAAACTCTTCGCCTTCGCTGTGGCCGATAACTTGGTCTTCAAAGCCGGGAATGAACTGGTTCGAGCCTAAAGTCAAGTCGTGACCTTCGTCTTTACCACCGTCAAACGGAACATCGTCCACAAAACCTTCGTAGTTGATGTTTGCGATATCGCCGGACTCTGCTGCGCCTTCTCTTGTGATCATGCGAGCATTGCGCTGACGCATTGCCTCAACTTCACTATCGATATCTTCATCTTTTGCTTTTTCGATATACTTTGTAGCTTTCAAGCCTTCATATTTACCCAGTTTCATTTCAGGCTTTACCACAACCACGGCTGTAAGAACAGCGCCGTCTTCCATGGACGCAGACACCAAGTCTACCTCAGGTTGAGCAACAGGCTCAAGGCCGGCTTCTTTTAAAGCTAAGGCATATTCGTCCGGGAACACTTCGTTCACGGCATCATATAAAAACACATCACTGCCATACATTTTTTCAATCAGATTACGAGGGGCTTTACCCTTGCGGAAACCCGGCACATTATACTTCTTAGCTTCCCTTTTGTATACAGTGGAAACTGCGCCTTTAATGGTATCGGCTTCGATGATAAATTCCATCTCATGTTTGTTAGTATCTACTTTTTTTGTTTCATTCAACTTCATTTTATATTCCTCCAAATTGCAAACTCCATCGTATTATAGCACAGCCAAATAATGATTGTCTACTACATGTCATAGTTTTCAGCAGTGATATGCAGTTTGCATATTTTTTGATATCTTTTTATGAATTTTATAGGTATTAACAACTAAAATATAAAGCACAATTTTCATCGTGGCTTTAAACATGGTTTTTAATAACCTTATTCTATATATTTTAACATATAAATACTGATAACTCAATTATAATTTATAAATATAGCGTGATTTTTCACTATAAAAATTATTTAAACTTTTACATCCTATAAAGTTACTTCTAACGGATTAAACCCCAGCGCATCAGCACTTATCAAACTGTATTTTATCCCACCACGCATGCCTTGTGTTGCATACCGTATACTTGCGCTGTGTAAATGTCCGTAATAACAACGCTTCACCCCAAAATCTGCCATGACTTTCAGCAGTTCTTGTGATGAAGCACTTTGATATAGTGGCGGATAATGCAAAAAAACAACCTTTTCAAGGCCGGGATTTGCTTTTTCTGCCATTTGCAAGGAAGAAGTCAGTCTGCCTACTTCCCTGGCCATTACTTTTTGGTCATGAGGCTGGCCGTCTTCAAATAGCCATCCGCGTGTTCCGCAAATGGCTATATTTTGGCTGATGACACAGTCGTTGTGTAAAAAAACAATGCTTGAAAACCCTTGCTTTGCTACAAAGGCTTCCATTTTTGTTTTTGTGTTCCACCAGTAGTCATGATTGCCTTTCATCAGCACTTTTTTGCCCGGCAACGCATCTATAAAGCTAAAGTCCTTTACAGTGTTTTCCAGCCTCATTGCCCACGAAATATCTCCGGGAATCACCACGGTGTCGTTTTCTTTCACTGATTTGTGCCAGTTATCCGAAAGTTTTCCCACGTAGTCTTCCCAGCCGGAAAACTTATCCATAGGCTTGTCGGTGCCCAGCGATAAATGTAAATCAGCAATGACAAACAGCGCCATAGTTTCTCCCTTGTTTTAATTTTCAAATCGTTGTTTTACCGAAAATAGTACTTACATCCGCCTTTTAAATTTTTAGCGGAATACCCGATATATCACTCGGAGAAATCACATTTTTAAAGCGCTCTTCTTTGTCTATCAGTGAAAGCAAGCCTACAGGAACTTCGGTGTCGGTGCATTTTTCAAGCTTTTGCAACGCTGCAAATTCGTCTTCCGGCACACTTTTGCCTAGAGCGTCCAGCACTTGTTTTGGGAACTTGTATGGGCTTGCTGTAGACACTATCACCGTGGGACGGTCAGTGTTTTCATTTTGCTGACGCAGCACACGAAACGCCACAGCCGTGTGTGGATCACACAAATAGCGGTATCTTTGCCATATGCCGGCTATTTCTTCCCTGGTGGAGGACTCTCCTGCCCATCCGGCCACAAATACTTCGTTAATTTTTTGTAGCATCTCTTCATCAATCTGATATGCGCCCGCCACTGAAAGCTCGCTCATCCATTGTTTCACTTTTTCGCCGTCGCCTGAAATATGCCACAGCAATCGCTCAAGATTCGATGAAACCAAAATGTCCATCGACGGCGAAGATGTCTTGTGGAACTCTCTGTTGGCGTTGTAGTATCCTTTGGAAAAAAATTCCGACAGTACATTGTTTTTGTTTGAAGCGCAAATCAACTTACCCACAGGAAGTCCCATTTGTTTTGCATACCAGCCGGCCATGATATCGCCAAAGTTACCTGTTGGCACGCAGTAATCCACTTCGTCGCCATATTTTATATCGCCGTTTTCACAAAGTGAAAGATAGCTTGAAACATAATACACAATCTGAGGCACCAGCCGACCCCAGTTGATGGAATTTGCACTTGACAGCTTCACATTTTTCTCGGCCAGTGTTTTTGCCAGTTCTTTATCAGAAAATGTTTCCTTTACGCCTTTTTGTGCATCGTCAAAGTTACCTTTAATCCCATACACAGAAACATTTTTCCCTGTTTGGGTGGTCATTTGTAGTCGTTGCATCAAGCTGGTGCCGTTTTCGGGATAAAACACTGCTATTTTCACGCCGGGAATGTTGCTGTATCCCGCCAATGCCGCACTGCCCGTGTCGCCGGAAGTTGCCACCAAAATCATAGTCTCATCCGTCTCACCTTGAGTTTTTCTTGCCTGAACCAATAGTTTCGGCATCAGCTGCAAAGCATAATCTTTAAACGCCGATGTCGGGCCGTGCCACAGCTCCATCACGTGCAAGTTATCGTCCAGCTTCACCATGTGTCCGGCTTTATCGTCGAAGTTCACGCCGTAGCTTTCTTTTACAGCTTCTTCTAAAAAAGAAACGTCGTAATCACTAAGCAAGTGCTTCAGCACCGCCAGCGCAATCTCGGTATAACTGCACCCCTTAAGGCTTTCCATGTCCATCGCAGAGATGTCACGTGGCACAAACAAGCCTCCGTCCGGCGCCAAACCCGCCAAAATTGCCTGCGCAGATGTAACACTGCACTCATTGTTCCGTGTACTTGTATACTCCATTTTTTACCCCCTTGAGATGATATTATTGGCTTTATAGCGAAAAAGCATCTTCTAAAATTGTCACTTTCGGGCTTTCGTCTTCGTTCAGAATGACCTCTGCCACATCAAAACGCATAAACGGCTCGCCCAGCTTGTTTTTTATAAGATATAATTGCGCTGTTTTCATTATTTTTTGTTGTTTGTGAATATCCACAGCCTCATATGCCGAAACCATGGCGTTGGCTTTTCTGGTTTTCACCTCGGCAAACACCCATAAACCGCCACGACGTAATATAATATCTATCTCACCATGACGGGTGCGGTAGTTTCTGTCTATCACGTCGTATCCGTTTTCAACATACGCTTTTGCGGCAATGTCCTCGCCCAGCGCACCTATGGCTTGTTTTTTCATTTCGAATGCTTCCCGCTGTAAAACGACTTTAAAAACGTCTGCCGATAAAAGTCTTGTACTCCATGTTCGTGCAACAACTCATAGTGCAGTTTTGTGCCATATCCTTTATGCTGTGCCAGTTTATATTGCGGATACTGCTCGTCTAATTCTTTCATATACCTGTCTCGTGTCACTTTGGCTAATATGGACGCTGCCGCTATACACGCCGAAGTGGCGTCGCCTTTCACCACTGTTTGGCACTTAGGCGCAACATCGGGAGCCTTGTTTCCGTCCACCAGTACCAAATCCGGCGTAATCGGCAAGCCCTCCACTGCGTCTTTCATACCTTTTAACGTAGCATTTAGGATGTTCAGCCGGTCAATTTCATGTGGCTGAACCAACACCACACAGTGTGCTTTGGCCGACTGTATAATAATTTCATACAGTGATTCGCGCTTTTTTTCGCTAAGTTTTTTGGAGTCGTGCAGGCCGTCTATTTGATCTTCGCCGTTCAGTACCACCGCCGCCACACAAACCGGCCCACACAACGGGCCACGTCCGGCCTCGTCTACACCACAAAGCACAAACTCATCACTGCTTAAAAATCCTTTGTCAAAGTTATAAAGCTCCACACACTCACCCTTAATCAAATATTGCAGTATTCTTGTGAAAATATATGTTATTTTTCAGCTTAATTATATCACTTTTTTTCAAAAACATCCACGTAAATTTCACCAAGAAAACTTGCTGTATACTGTTTATACACCATATATTAAAACGTCATGTTTTCGCCGGGGCTTTCCAAGCTGACACGGCCCAGTTTTGCGCCACGAAACTCGTCCAGCACCACGATAGACGCACGCTCTAAGTCCACTTCGCCGCCGGAAATAAGCATGCCGCGTTTTCGGCCCACTGCTTCCAGCAAGTCCCAGCCGTCCATGTTTTCAAAGTCTACCGATAGCTTAAACCGCTCTTGTAGCGGCTTTTGATATGCGCCGTTGGCAAGCTGTTGCAAAAGTCCCGCGGCTATTTCTTCTGTAGGAAGTAGCCTATCCGGAACCGAGCCAATAAGCGCTAGGTTCACCGCAGTGCGTGAATCGTCAAACTTTTTCCACAAAACGCCCGGCATATCCAAAAGCTCGTATGCTCCGGCGGCAATCCACTGCTCGCCACGTGTTACTCCGGGCTTGTCTGCCGCCTTTGCACGTGCGCCACCTGCCCAGTTGTTTATAAATGTCGATTTGCCAACGTTTGGAATCCCTGTTATCATCAGGCGCACTTTTGCCCCTTGTGTTCCGCGTTCTCTTCGCTTTTCAAACAGTTCCTCTAGCGCATTTTCTACTATCACACGTACTTTTTGCGCCGAGCCTTTCTGCTTTGAGTTTATTGACACACATTGGCTTTCTTCCCGTTGGAAGTGTTTTAACCACTGTGTCGTGACTGCATCGTCGGCCAAGTCACTTTTATTTAGCACATACAGCCGTGGTTTGTTGCCGTAAATTTCTTGTAGTTCAGGGTTTAGGCTTGCCCTTGGAATCCGTGCGTCTAAAAGCTGCACCACAGCATCCACCATAGGCATTTTCGCCTTGGCTCTGCGCAGTGTTTTCATCATATGTCCGGGAAACCAGTGTATATCCCTGCGTTGTATATAATCTTCACCCATTATAATAGCCCTATTCTTTCAAAAGGATACATTCTAAAGACCACTTTCCCTAACACTTCTCTCTCGTCTATAAATCCTATGGAAGAGTCCCTACTATCTTTTGAGTACGGGCGGTTATCCCCCATTAAAAACACTGTTCCTTGCGGAACCACAAGCGGAAACTCTACGTCATATCCGCGCTGTGTTAAATCAGAAATATACGGCTCGTATAGCACCTCACCGTTCACTATTACATCGCCTGTTTCGTAGTTTATGTCCACTGTGTCGCCGCCTGTGGCAATCACTCGTTTTACTATCGGCTCGATAATATAAGAATTTTCGCTCACCACCACAATATCGCCTTTTTGCGGTGTATACATAAAACTATATGCAAACACACGCTCTCCACTTTCCAGCGTAGGCGACATGGAAGAGCCGCTAACTGTAAATGTGCGCATGAAAAACAGAAGTATTACCAGCATTATGCTTAATGAAATAAGCAACGTGTCCAGCCATTCCATCATTGTAGCATTATTTTCTTTTTGCTTTACGCCCATCATTCACCTCTTTTGATAATCATTCAGATATTTTCAGTATACAGGAAAAATGCACAAAAAAAAAGAGGGTAATTTGTAAAAATCAACCCTCTTAACGCT
>CAYJIG010000054.1:0-14261 GCA_964370165.1 uncultured Oscillospiraceae bacterium | reverse complement strand
GCCTTACAAGACGCACTTCCTTGTTATTAGAACTTTTGGCGGTATAAAAAATTCTGCGAACCTATTTTTAGTAAATTTTGTGCGAGACAAGGCAGACGAGCGCGCAATACTTTTTGTATTGCAAGTGAGGATAACGCAGTATCACGCAAAATTTACCAGAAATAGGCGGGTTCGGATTGCATCGGGTTGGCTAGCCATAGTAACAAAAAAAGATGGTAATCGACATTTTGCCGCTTATCATCTTTTTTATATTTGTTTTTGAATGCTCATTTTTACAGTTTTGTTAGATTTTCATATCCTTTTTTTCTTCGTGGAGCACTCTCGTAAAATTCTTTCATCTTTTCACAAGGAAAAATATCACACTGATTGCAAAACTCGATATTTTTGGCTCTACAGCAAGGAATTGTAAAACAGTCGCTTAATAAAACCTCTTCCACTCGGCAACCTTGGCAGTTGACATTTTGCTTGTAGTTCTTACATTTGTTGCAGTCAATACCACAGTAAGCAATGTTTTCTACACTCATTTTATTATCCTTTCTGTGGGCACCGCCGCAGCTTTTATATCATAAATTATAACAAATATTTTTACAAACTTTATTGCATAAACCTATATCATGTGGTAAAATTCACAAAGAAAAATCATAGCATAAAGGAGATATTTTCATGTCAGAGATGTTTGAGGTATTCATGGTGGTTTGTTTTGGCATTTCTTGGCCGACATCTATTTGGAAGTCTTACAAATCACGCACAGCCAAAGGTAAAAGTTTCATGTTTTTGTGTTTTATTTTCATAGGATATATTTGCGGTATTATAAGCAAATTCACGGCCGGAAACATCACTTATGTGGTGATATTTTACATCTTAAACCTTATCATGGTGTTCACCGATATTGTTTTGTATGCTCGCAACAAGCGCATTGACAAAATGAACGCGGTGTAGCCAAAGCATCAAAAAACATAAAGCAAAACTCTGCACCGCTAAGTTAGGGTACAGGGTCTTTTCATTCAACGGTGTTTATCATTCAAATTCTTTCAAATATTTTTTAGTAGATCTTGTCATCTCTTGGCTAAATTCACTGTTGAATTTCCGCTGGCAAAAAGCTTTCATGTATTCATCAAATGTTTGTGTGCCATCAGGCGAGTTTTTATATCTTTGCTCATCAAAGCAGGCTTTTATTTCGTCGTCGCCAAGGTGTGGATAGGTGTTTTCCCCCACTATATATTTAAGGTCAAACCGTGAAGGTTTCGTCCGATTTTGCTGTTGCTGCGTGGGATATCCCAGCACTAACATACACAAAGGCACCACGCAATCAGGCAAGTTTAATATCTTTTTATGTTCTTCGTAATTTTCTAAAACGTCTCCTATATAGCAGCTTCCCAAGCCCAGGCTTTCTGCCGCTACCACCATGTTTTGTGCGGCTATCGCGGTGTCTTGTGCCGCAAGCAGTAAATCGCCTACTGCAAGCTTACGAGGATTTGCACCGGCTAGCTCAAAACCTCTGTGCCAACGGGTGTGGTCTGTCACAAATATAAATACCAGCGGTGATTTCGCGATGAATGCCTGATTATCGCAAGTTTTTGAAAGTGATAATTTCAGCTCGTCGTCTGTCACATCAATTATACTATACAGCATTTGGTTTCCTGCTGTGGGCGCTTGTATTGCAGCTTCCAGCAATGTTTGCTTTATCTCGTTTGGCACTATATCATCTTTGAACACTCGTACCGATTTTCTGTCGTATAAGCTTTTAATTATTTCATTCATTATCAAAACGCCTCTTTTGTGTTTTATATAGCTTCACTATTTTCAAAATTATATCATAAAGTATATATTCTTACCATTAAAATTTTGGCTATGGTATATCGGCTATGCAAATTACTTGTTACAAAACAGGAAGAATTTTTCCGGGTAATAATGTATAATTAAGCAAGTGAGGTGACTGTATGTATTTTAAATACGGCGAAAAAGAAACAAGCTACCTTAAAAAGAAAGACAAAAAGCTGGGCGAAGCTATTGAAAAAATCGGTATGCTTGAAAGACCAATAGACAACGATATATTCACCGCTATCATCAGGGCAATATTAGGCCAGCAAGTCTCAAGACAAGCCAGAGAAACTGTGTTTAAACGAATGCATGATGTAAGTGACGGTATCACAGCAGAACAGATAAACCTAATGTCCGTAAAAGAGATACAATCTTTTGGCACAACATTTAAAAAAGCCGAGTACATCAAAGGTTTTGCCGAAACGGTATGCACAGGCCGGCTGAATCTTGAAGAGCTACCTTTACTGTCTGATGAAGAAGTGATTTGCAAGCTGTGTGAGTTAAAAGGCATAGGCGTATGGACAGCAGAAATGCTGCTTGCAAGCGCATTACAACGTGGTGACGTTTTCAGTTTTGGGGATATTGCCATCCATCGAGGCCTACGCATGTTATACCGTCACAAGGAAATCTCACGGGATAAATTCGAAAAATATCGCAAGCGGTATTCTCCATACGGCACAGTTGCCAGTGTTTATTTATGGGCGATTGCGGCGGGAGCAATCGAGGGGCTTGATGATCCAAAAAACAAAAAGAAAATAACAAAACAAATAGATGCAACCATCGATTATTTTTAAATAGCAGCAGAGAAAAGAAAGTAGGCGCATGAATGAATAAAGACACTTCACATATGACGTTTGACGAAATGCACGAGGCTGTGATAAAAAACGACGAAAGTTATGATACAGTGTTTTTTTATGCAGTGAAATCCACCGGTATATATTGTAGGCCATCTTGTAAATCAAAAGCACCAAAGGCAGAAAACCTAGAGTTTTTCAAAACAGCAGATGAGGCAACAGCCACGGGATACAGGCCATGTAAAAGATGCAGAAGCGATCTTTTGGACTATAAGCCAATGAAAGAAATTGCCCAGCGGCTAAAAAGCCTGATTGATGATATGTATAATGAATCAAAAAGCCTCAATACCGAAATGGATAACCTTGGCCTGTCTCGCAAACGTATGGCGGAAATTTTCAAAGACGAGTATGGAGTAACACCCAGCGTTTATGTAAATAATTCACGCTACAAAGAATCCATGCGACTTTTGAAAGAAACTGACATGGAAATAATAGATATTGCGTACTCGGTAGGATTTGGTAGCTTGTCTGCATTTTATAAGTTTTTCAAAGAACGGGCAAACATGTCGCCTGCGGCATATCGAAAATAAAAAAAGCATTCACAAACGTGGATGCTTTTTTGTCGTTATATATCTTTAAGGTGATTTTTTGCTTATAACAAACGCTTTTTGATACTTGAGCACATGAAGCTATTTCAATGAAAGCAGGCTTTTATTGATTTCATCGAAATAGTCTCCTACAGCATCTAGCGAATGATATTTTTCTACGAAAGCTCTTGATTTTTTCCCTATGCCATTCAGTGTTTGCTTTTCGTCTATCAGCTTGCGCAAAACATCTGTGATTGTGGTTGGGCCGGCATTTATCATGGGAAATTCACCCACATCCACACAACCTGTGTTCTCGAACAAAGAAACCAAATCTTCACGCATGGCACAAACCACCGGCTTGCCCAGCGCCATTGCCTCCATCGAAAACATGGCATACCAGCCCATAATCAGCTGGTCTACCACTATGTCTGCATCTTTAACGATATCTAAAAACTCTTTGTTTGAAACACCTTGCTTGAAAACAAGCTCGACGTTATAGCCTTCTTTTTTCAAGGTATCCACAGCGTTTACGATAAAGCTTGAGCCTTTGATTGCTTTGTGATTAGGCGCATGCAAAATTTTGATTGTATCCCCTACTTCATTATAACATGGGACTAACGCCTCTGTGTCGATGGCATAGTGGCAATGGCGAATTCTATTCCAGAAAGGAAGAAAATCGACTGAATCCATGGCGCCTACCACAATATCGGCATGTTTACACCACGCATTCACTTGCCTATGGGTTTGGCCTTGTTTTTTCCTGAAAAGCTCCGGATAATCGTTGCAAAGTGCATTCACCATCAGCTTATTTCTGGTGAATAGTAGTTGCTGAGAGTCTGAGCCGTAGGGCATCACCACAGTTTTCACTCCTGCAAGGCGTAGCAGCTGCGCCTCTAAAAGCCTTAAGCCGGGTATCATCTGTAAAGCCCCGCCGTTGAAATATGTATACAATATTTTATAGCGGAAAATTGTGCGTAAAAAAAGCAACGCCGGAACATGAAAAAATATTTTACCGAAGCCTTTATTGAATTTACAGTCAAATTCATCTGTTATAAAGTAACAATCCGTGACAAAAGTTTCAACAATATAGCCTTTTTTGCGCAAAGCCTTTGCCCAATATACATTGTTTATCAAAGGCAACGGACCCATGCCGATGTCTATCTTCTTTGGCATAATTCGGGCTATTAAACACAGTGGCAATAATAAAGGCGAGCATATTATATGAGCCATCTTAATTATTAATACAAAAAGCTTTTTGATTAATTTCATGTTTTACGTCCTTAGGTAGAATTAGTGATTTTGTGTTTTCACGTTTTTTCACGCTATTAGGTTGTTGCCGCAATATGGGCATTTATTGGCTTTGCCGTGGGTTTGCACAGATTCTCCACCGCATATTTTACACACAGTAGTGGCAAAACGGCTGTATTCCTCTGTGTCGTTTAGGTAATGCACCCTAAGCGGTGAACCACTTAGCACAACACCTTTTAGGTGCTTATTGCGTATTAAAAACCGCAGGTTTGAAACTGTTTTGTTTTCATCCTCACAAAGCATGCCTGAAATGGTACTTACCGGGGTTCCTTCCGGGGTTCTTGTCTCGTTTACAATGGCCATGTATCGTTCTATCAGTGAACGTGTACGCTTTGCTTTCATCGTGCTTGCTATAAGAACAATGCACACCAGCGAAACAATGCCGGCCGGAACCAACAATATAAAAGCCACCAATTGCTCACCAAACGATAGGCCACCGCCCAATAGCGGCGTCAACATCGAAAAAAATCCACTTCCCGCAACCCATAGTATCGGAACACCACAACCCATGATGTTTTTTTCCACCGTGGTGGTCAGCTCTTTGTTCTTAAACAAGTTCACATACTCGGGCATTACAGGCGCACTGGCACCGTCTGCTGTCAGCATGTTCCCGCAATAATCGCACTTATATTCGCTGCCCTTCACCGCCTTGGTAGTGCCTGAACAACCAGGGCATTGTATGTATATAAAGTTTGATACCGCGCTTTGGTCTGTGCCATCAGAGTCTAAATATATTATACTTTTTGTGCTGTAGTCTATGCGCAGCCTTTTTATGTGTCCATGGCTGATAAGCTCACGAATAAGTGATAGTGTATGCTCGTCGGTATAGTTCATCCTTTTTGCAATAACCGATATGGGCACGGGGTGTATGCTTTGATATTCCTGTATCACTGCCGCTATGTTGCCTGTGCGTTTTTTGAACTTAGCACGGCTAACCAGCACTACCACCGCGGTTACAACACCCACAGGCACAGCTATAATCATGAATAACATTGTTGGTATATCTATTGAAATCTCCATACAGTGTTCCCTATTTTATGTTTTAGTATGTGTATGCCCCTTGTGTTTCGGTGATATGGCGGGGATTAATGTTGTGGTTTTTATTTCATTGTTTCCTGCTTCACCTTATGGTCCACCACGTGGCGCGACGCCAGCTCTTTTTGGATATCGCTTGGTTTTATGCCACATTCTGCCATTAAAACAAGCACATGATAGCAAAGGTCTGAAATCTCGTAAATAGTCTCTTTATCGTCGTTTTTCATGGCACCTATCACAACTTCTGTGCATTCTTCGCCCACTTTTTTCAGGATTTTCTCCTTGCCTTTTTCAAACAGATAGCTGGTGTAGCTGCCCTCTTGTGGGGTGTGTTTGCGCCCTTCTATAAGGCTGTACAACGCGTGCAGGCTAAGGCTTTGCATCTCTTCGTCTTTGTAAAGCAGCTCAAAAAAACAGCTCTCGGCGCCTGTGTGGCAGGCCGGGCCTGTCTTCACCACCTGAACCACCAAAGCGTCGGCGTCGCAATCGGTGTGTAGCGACACCACACGCTGGGTGTTGCCGCTGCTTTCGCCTTTACGCCACAGCTCTTGCCTACTGCGCGAGTAAAAGCATGTGCGTTTTTCTTTCAGGGTTATTTCAAGGCTTTCTTTATTCATGTACGCCACGGTAAGCACATCTTTTGTGTAAAAATCTTGTACCACCGCAGGAATTAGGCCGCTATTGTCAAACTTCAGTTTTGTTATATCCACTTTAATTTTACCCCTTTTAGATTTTTTTATAAAGGCAAAGCATACTGCATTTTGCTTATTATATACATCAAATAGTATAGCATATTTTATACCACAGAAACAAGTTGCTAAAGCCGGGTGTTTTTTGCTAAATTAATAATAACATGATAAAATAAAAATCAGAAAAGCGTGCCAGGCTTAGCTGATCTGATATAAAATCAGCCATGTATCGTGTTTTGAGTGCAATCGTGAAAGCTACCGAGTCCTTGAAGTCTCGATTGGGCTTAGTGTCATATTATATCCCATTACTATATCAAAGGAAAATGTAAATGAAAGCATTGATTTTTAACGTTAATATTATTTGTGATGAGAAAAAATCTGTTTATGGCGCTGTTTTGATCCAAGATGGCATTATTTTGGATGTGATAAAAAATGAAGAGCTTGAGCTGGGCCAATATGCCGATGTACAGCTTTTAGACGGTAATGGTTGTAATCTACTTCCGGGATTTATTGACATACATCTTCATGGAAGCTATGGCTACGATTTTGTTGAAAACCCGGAATCTGCCATCAATCATGTTTCAAGCAGGTTGCCTGAAGAAGGCACTACATCTTTTTTAGCCTCCCTCACCTTGCTTGCTCATAACGATTTATGTGCTTTGCTATCGCAATATGCAGGCATTGACAAGTCTCATGGTGCAGAGTTTTTAGGCGTTCATTCCGAGGGACCGTTTATCAGTAAAGAGTATAAAGCGCTTATGAATGAACAGCACATTTTGCCGCCCAGCGGGTCTTCATTTCTTGAAATGATTGAAAGCACAAAAGGAAAGCTAAGGGTAGTTACGGTTGCGCCGGAACTTTTTGGCATGGACGAAATATACAGCCTTGCAAAAAAACATGATATTTCTTTAATGATAGGCCACACGGCATGCACCTGCAAAGAAGCACTAAGCGCAATTGAAAACGGTGCTAAAGGGTTCACACACTTATATAACGCAATGACGCAACATTCTCATCGGTCTCCGGGCGCTGTGACTGCGGCTTTTTTGTCGCAAGACAGTTTTTGTGAAATAATAGTAGACGGATTTCATGTGGATTTAGATGTTGTGTTGGCCACTTATAAAGCGCTTACCAGCAAGAGGTTGGTTTTAGTAAGCGACGCCATGCTTGGAAGAGGCATGGATGATGGCGTTTATGAGTTTTCAGATTTGAAATGTAAAAAGACCGGAAATACCGTTCAAGTAATTGAAACAGGACGTATCGCCGGCAGTTGTATCACCATGCTGGATGCGGCGCAGCTGATGCTGAAAACCACAAACTGTACTTTGGGCGAAATTGTCGAGATGGCATCCATAAACCCTGCCAAGGTGATAAATTGTTATCATAAAAAAGGCTCGATTGAAAAAGGAAAAGATGCAGATTTTATTCTTTTAGACGATAATTTTAATTTACATTCAACATTTGTTAAAGGCAAAAAAGTCTATACTTCAGCTTGAATATTGTAGAAAGTGGTGTGAAAATGGCAAGTAGCATAAATTATGCGGAATTTGTATGCGAGCAAATCGCAGGTGTAGGCGACGTCCGTCACAAAAAAATGTTTGGCGAATATATGGTTTATGTAAACGACAAGCCTGTGCTGTTGGTGTGTGATGATACAGTCTATGTCAAAATCAAGGATGAAACAACTAAAGTTTTGAAAGATAGCGAAACAGGTATTCCATATAAAGGTGCGAAGGAACATTATATTTTAGATATCGAAAACAAAGAGCTTTCGCAAGAAGTTGCGGTGATTTTAGAGAAAATCACACCTTTTCCAAAGCCTCGAAAAAAGAAAAGTGTTTAAACTTGTTTTAATTTCAAAAAATGGTACGACAAATATTAAATGTGTGGAGCGCATATATGAAAAAATTTATGGACGAAAATTTTTTATTGCATAGCGAAACCGCAATAAAACTATACCACGACTATGCAAAAAATATGCCTATTTTTGATTATCACAATCACCTTAGCGCAAAAGAGATTTACGAAGATAACAACTATGAAAACATTGCTAAGGTGTGGCTTTCTGGCGACCATTACAAGTGGCGTTTAATGCGAAGCAACGGCGTAAAAGAAGAGTTCATCACCGGCGATGAGGCTGATTATGACAAGTTTTTCGCCTACGCAAGAACCATATCTTATGCTATCGGCAACCCACTTTACCACTGGAGCCATCTTGAATTGCAAAGATATTTTGGCATTGACACACCGCTTTGCGAGGCGAATGCAAGCGAGATTTATGCCAAATGTAACGAAACTCTGAAGCAAAAAGACATGTCGCCAAGGAGCATTATTCTTCGCTCTAACGTAAAAGCTATGTGTACAACCGATGACCCAAAAGACGACCTTCAATACCACCGTCTGCTTGCCGAAGAAGGTTTTGAGTGTTTAGTTCTTCCAACATTTAGGCCGGATAATCTAGTTCATATCGAGCGGCCCGGGTTTGCAGACTATATGTGTTCATTAAAGCAGCTTGGCTACGTAATCAGTAGTTTAAAAGACTTGCTTTGCTTTCTTTCATCCCGAATAGAATATTTCCACAGTAGCGGTTGCAGGCTTTCCGACCACGCTTTGGATGTTGTGATGTATGCGCCATCTACCCAGCAGGAAGTCGAGATAATATTTAAAAAAGTGTTGCAAAAAACCAGCCTAACTTTGCAGGAAGTGAAAAAATATAAAGGGTTTATCTTGAATTTCCTGGGCAAAGAATACAATAAGAGAAACTGGGTTCAGCAGTATCACATCGGTGCTATGCGCAACAACTCAAGCAAGATGTTTATGCAGCTTGGCGCCGACACAGGGTTTGATTCCATATGCGACGCAAACATCGCGCAGGAATTGTCACAGCTTATGGACAGCATGGATAAAACCTCTGCGCTACCGAAAACAATACTATACTGTTTAAACCCTGCCGACAACGCTGTTCTTGCCTCTATGCTTGGAAACTTCCAAGGTGGCGGCGTTGCAGGAAAAATCCAGTTTGGTTCCGCTTGGTGGTTTTCAGACACAAAACACGGCATGATAAATCAAATGCGAGAGCTTGCCGCAATGGGTATGCTGTCGCAGTTTGTTGGAATGTTGACCGACTCAAGAAGCCTGCTGTCATTTCCTCGGCACGAATATTTCCGACGGATACTGTGTGGCGAGCTGGCGACATTGGTAGAAAACGGTGAGTACCCCGAAAACTACGAAATTTTAGAAAAAATAGTGGAAAACATCTGTTACAACAACATTTCAAGATATATTCAAATAAACTAAAAGTACAGCATACAGTTGTTAAAAAAGGTTTGCTTTCACTTTTTTGTAGTGAAAACAAACCTTTTTTTACTCAAAATTCAAATCATCAAAAATACTATATTTATACGTTTGGGCTGAGGTTGTAAAGTGTTCGGTAATGTTTTAGCGCTTTTGAATATGTCGCTGTGTTGCTAAGGTTTGGTTTATATTCTATTGTTTTCTTCGGGCACATTGCTATTTGTGCGGATTCTATGTCTTTATGTGCACCGCTTGCAACACCGGCATAAATTGCGGCGCCACGGGCTGTTATTTCCTGCGCTACAGGAACCGAAACACAAAGGCCGGTAACATCGCTGATTGTCTGCATAATATACGAAGATTTTTGCGAAATTCCGCCTGTGGCGATTATTTTTTCTATCGGAACACCCTCATCCCTTAAATTGCCTATAATATTTGCCATGCCAAAACATGCCGCCCTTACAAGGCTACAGTAAATATCTACCGCATCGTTATGAAGGCGCAAGCCCGAAATTGTGGCGGCTTCGCTTTCGTTTGGGTAAGGATATCGCCGGCCGTTGAACCAATCTGTTGCGTGTACATCGAAATTCACGCCTAGCTCCTCTGTGCGGATTATAGCTTGTTTTTCAAGCTCTGCAAGTATATTATCTTCCATCACCTTTTTGTCTGTGCTTGATATTATATCGCTGCCGGTAACCGGCCACAACAATAAAGACTTTAGCCACGCGAATATATCCCCAAAAGCGGCCTGGCCAGACTCGATGCCTATGTATCCCGGTATAATGGAGTTTTCAGCTACACCACACGTGTGTATGATTTTTGCCGGGTCTACCTCGCCGGGTTTTGCTACCACCAGGCAAACCGACGATGTGCCGACAGCCATAGCAACGGTTTTTTCCCTGACGCCGGCACCCACTGCTCCCGTATGTGCATCAAGTGCACCCATTGCAATTTTTGTGTTTTGCGGAAGATTCAGCTTCTTTGCCCATTCCTCGCTTATAACGCCTGCTAAAGCGCCACATGGCTTTGGCGGAAGGTTATAATTTTTTGATATCTTAGACAACCCTTTGTGTAGTTGTTCCAGGTTTTTTTCGTTTGGTAAAGAGTTCCACTCGCTATGGTACAAAGCCTTATGCCCGGCGGCGCAAGCGGATCGGGCAAGGTTTTCAAGGCTGGTATCTCCGCAAAGTTCCGCAACCACCCAGTCGCAATGTTCAACCCAAGTTGCGCATGCTTTGTCAACCGCAGAGTCATTACGGGCGGCGTATAAGATTTTCGACCAGAACCACTCGCTTGAATATTCACCTTGATATTTTGTGTAGCTTACATCCCCGCTTGTGAAGTTTTCATTCACCTCTTTTGCTTCATTTAACGCACTATGGTCTTTCCACAGAAAAAACATTGCGTTTGGATTTTCTGAAAATTCTTCCAGCAAAGCAAGCGGTGTTCCGTTTATATCAACAGGGCATGGAGTGGAGCCGGTGGTGTCTATACCAATAGCTGTAATTTGCTCTCGGACAGCATCAGGTGTTTTGGCAAGTGCTTTGGTTATACACTCGGTCATGCTTTCAATATAGTCCAAAGGGTGCTGCCTAAACACATTATCTTTAACCGAGCAATAAAGATTCTTTTCATATCTTTTGTATATCGAGTCTGCCTGCGACATAAGCTCGCCGTTTTTTGCATCGCATATAACACAACGCACAGACTCTGTGCCAAAATCAAGGCCTATAACATAATTATCTATCATTGACTGCTATCCTTTCAGCTTTAACAATTTTTCGCCATCTAAAAAGTAAGTACTAAATTAATTTTATCGGTTTATAATATAAAAATCAATCCTTAAGTATAGTTTCTTGTTATCTCGCATCTTCCTTTAATCAAATTTTAATAAATGTATGCTATATTACTTACATAAATATATCGAGAGAGGACTGCTTATGAGGATTTTACTTGCTGAAGATGAAAGAGACATGAATAAAATCATCACAAAAAAACTAACATCGGAAGGCTATGCCGTCGATAGTTGTTTTGACGGTGATACCGCTCTTGATTATATTATCAGCACTGACTACGACGTAGTGATACTTGACGTTATGATGCCAAAACAAGACGGCTTTTCGGTGCTAAAAGCTATGCGCTTGAAATGTATCGAAACTCCCGTGATTTTTCTAACGGCACGAGATGCCGTGTCGGATAGAGTAAAAGGTCTTGATTTGGGAGCAAATGATTATCTTGTAAAGCCTTTTTCTTTCGAAGAGCTGATGGCCCGTATTCGTGTGATGACAAGACTGAAATCCGGAACATCCGCAAATATATTATCTGTCGCCGACTTATCACTCGACATTAGCTCACACATTGTAAAGCGTGGAGATACTGTGATAAACCTATCTGCAAAAGAGTATGCCATTTTGAAATATATGATGTATAATGTCGGCGTTGTGCTGTCACGCGAAAAAATCGAAAATCATATTTGGAACTATGACTATGAAGGTGGCACGAATGTGGTGGACGTATATATCAGATATCTCAGAAAAAAGCTTGATAGTGACTTTGACACAAAACTTATTCACACCGTAAGAGGAAGCGGCTATGTGCTTCGGGAGAATCCATGAAAAAAATATCAGCAAAAATAAGGCTTACCCTTTTCACAACACTTCTCATGCTATTTATGGCGAGTGTTTTAATCGGCCTGATGTTCTCGATGAGTGATGACATTATTGTGGCAAACAGCATCGCGCAGCTGACCGAAGTGGTTGATGACAATTCAGACGAGCTTGAGTTTGATGACGGAAAACTCGATACTGACGATGTGGATTTTTTCAAAAAAGGCGTATACACGCTGTTATATTCGCAAGACGGTGAATATATTGCGGGTGATTTCCCGGAAGAAGGCATCGCCACACAGCCGTTTTCAGACAAAGAAACCACCGAGTTTGTCGCAGGCGGAACGCTGTATTATATCTACGACAGGCTATCGCCGGTGGAAGACTCACACTCTCTTGTGTGGATGCGTGGGGTGATAGCGGTGGACGAAGTTACCAGCGCCACAAACAGTATTTTGCAAACGGCGTTGTTCTCTTTGCCGTTTTTTGTGATTTTGGGCGCAATTGGGTGCTACCTTATTGCTAAAAGCACATTTCGGCCCATAGATAAAATTGTAAACACAGCCGAGCAAATAAGCGAGAGCGAAAACCTCGCCTTGCGTATTAATTTACAAGACGGAAGCCCCGAAATTCGCAAGCTTTCCGAAACATTCGATAAGATGTTTGAGCGTTTAGAGGGTGCGTTTGACGCAGAAAAACAGTTTACCTCAGACGTTTCTCACGAACTTAGAACGCCGACCGCCGTTATTTTAGCACAGTGTGAGTATGCCATCGGCGACAATATCTCGCCAGAAGATAAAGAAGACGCACTTCAAACAGTGCAAAGACAAGCATTAAAAATGTCAACGCTCATATCTAATTTGCTAAGTTTAATACGCCTTGACAGAGGCACCCAAAAAGCAGAGCTTCGTCAGATAAATCTCAGCCAGCTTGTGCATGAAGTTTGCGAAGAGCACATCATACTTGCAAATTCCGACACTAAACTGACATATGATGTTTCACCTAATATAAACGGAGTGTTTGATCAGGCTATGATTAGCAGGCTTCTCACAAACTTAATAAGTAATTCCTTCTCTTATAAAAAGGAAAACATTATTGCACACGCTCACGTCACACTTTCTGAAACCACTGCTGAAATCAAATTATCCGTTAAAGATAATGGCATCGGAATAGCTGAAGAGCACAAGGAAAAGATTTGGCACAGATTTTATCAAGTGGATAGCTCACGCACGGCAAGCCAGCATGGAAATATGGGTTTAGGGCTATCTATGGTGTCACAAATCGCAAAACTTCACAACGCAAAAATCGAGCTTGAAAGCGAGCCTGACAAAGGTAGTTTGTTCACTGTGATATTCCCAAAATAAAATTCACAGCTTTAATGATACTTTGATTTTACCACTTTATAATTTAGTTATTAGAAAACCCAAGCTGAACTATAAAGTGGTTTTTTATAAGCGAAAAGATATCATAGAAAGGATAAGTGAAAATGACAAACAATATAAAATTTATGCTACTGGGCATATTTTTAGCAGTGATGAGCGTAGGCGGTTTTGTTTTAGCCGATGAGGAAGAATTTTTCTTAATCATCGCCATAGCTTTACCGATAGCGGCAATATGGGCATTTGCCAAAGGCTTTATGGGCAGTTCAAAAGAGCATCTAGCGGCTGAAAACGAAGACACATCTGCAGAATTTGCACAGACACTGCCTGTGATAACTGAACACCAAAAATAATCCAAAAAATCTTACAGCTTTAATGTTACTTTAATTTTCAAGGTATAAACTAAAAGTACAAAATGTAAATACGAACAAAATTTAAGGAGATATTACTATGAAATCAAAAATTACATTTAAAACAATCGGCATCATTTCTTGTGCTGCTTTACTTACAGTGGCTCTTGCCGGCTGTGATAACACTGCGGTTGCAGAACCCACACCCGCCTCAGAGGCCTCACAACCGATTTCCGAGCCAGCTGCATCTGTATCCACATCCACACCAACTGACGTATCATCGCAAATTTCAACAAACACTAACGAAAACTACATTGGTGAAGCCGAGGCAACAGCCATAGCACTGGCACATGCAGAATTATCTGAAGCCGATGTTTCGCATATGCTGTGCAAGCTGG
>CAYJIG010000053.1:0-14668 GCA_964370165.1 uncultured Oscillospiraceae bacterium | reverse complement strand
ACTTCCTCACGGTGTTTATCCTTGGGCTGGTTTTGGGCTATGTGTTTCAAATATGCAAAAGCGTGTGGCCGTGTGTTGTGTTGCATTTTGCCAACAACTTTGTGGTGTTTTTGATGTTACTGTCAAGAGAAATACTGGATTCGACGGTAGCGTTTGCCGTAACAGTGTGGACAATAGTGGTGTGCATAGCGTTGGCGTTTGCCGCAGTGTGGATGATACGCATAAGGCGCCTGGGCAAGCACATGTTTTGGCGTAAAGAAAAAAACGAGCCGATAAAAACAAGACTCGAAAACCTGATGAAAGCACCGATGTTTTTGCTTGCGGTAATAGCAGTAGTGATTCAGTTTGGGTTGCAAATTTTCAGCTAGCGAGATAGCCATATGAAAGGAACTATAGTGAAAGACGAAGAGATTATGCGCATTGCGCTAAAGCAAGCCCAAAAAGCGGCGGATATAGGCGAGGTGCCTGTGGGCGCGGTGGTGGTAAAAGACGGACAGGTGGTTGCAACGGCATATAACCGCCGTGAAATTGACAAAACCGCCATAGCACATGCGGAACTTTTAGCCATAGATAAAGCGTGCAATATACTGGGCGGATGGCGGCTGTGGCAGTGCGAGCTGTATGTGACGCTGGAGCCGTGCGCAATGTGTGCGGGTGCTATAATAAACAGCAGGCTAAAGCGGGTGGTTTACGGCGCAAAAGACTCAAAAGCAGGCTCGTGCGGCTCGGTGATAGATTTATTTTCACTGCCGTATAACCATATACCTGTCATTGAAAGCGGTGTATTAAAAGAAGAATGTAGCGATATTTTACGGCAGTTTTTTGCCGATTTACGACTAAAAAAACAAAAATGAACAACCAAAAAGGGGACAGCATGAACAATAAAACAGCGGTGGTGACAGGTGCTTCCGGGGGAATAGGCTCTGCGGTGGCGCTGGTTTTGGCACGGCAAGGCTATAGTGTGATGCTGGCATATAATAATAACAAAGAAAAAGCAAGGGATGTTTGCGAATTGCTTCAAAAAGAAGGATGCACGGCAGCTATGTGTAAAGCCGATATAACAAACCCAAACGACGTTAAAAATCTGTTTTTGCAAGCAAAAAACAGTATGGGTGATGTCGACGTGCTGGTGAACTGCGCGGGAAATTCGGCGCAAAAGCTTTTTCAAGATATCACACCCGACGAATGGCGAAAAATGATGGCGGTGCATGTAGACGGCACGTTTTATTGCTGTAAAGAGGTATTGCCGCAGATGATACACAAAAAAAATGGATGCATTGTAAATATATCTTCCATGTGGGGTCAGGTGGGTGCGTCGTGCGAGGTGCATTACTCTGCGGCGAAAGCGGCAGTTATTGGCCTCAGCAAGGCTTTGGCGCAAGAAGTGGCGCCGAGTGGCATCAGGGTGAACTGTGTTGCGCCCGGTGCTATTGACACAGACATGCTAAAAACATTCACCAAAGAGGAAAAAGAAGATATATGTGACCAAACACCACTTGGCCGCTTGGGCACACCGCAAGATGTGGCAAACACAGTAGCTTTTTTAGTTTCAGAGAAAGCGTCGTTTTTCACCGGTCAAGTACTCTCGCCAAACGGCGGATATGTTTTATAAAAAAACTAAAGCATGAATGGCATCAGCTCTAAACCGGGGCTGATTTTTTTATGTATACTGGCCGAATTATGAAATTTTACACAAACAAAAAAATGCAGTAAAAAATATTGTATATGTGTGCTTTTAACATACATGAAAGGAAAGAAAAAATCGGAGTATGTTGCCAATTATTGGCTGAAGTGGTAAAATAAACTTTATGTATAAACATACTGGTATCAAAGGAGGAAAAGCATATGCCGAAACGGATACTGTGCCTGGTTATTGCTTTTCTGATGTTGTTTAGTGGATGCGCAGCATTTGAAACACAAAATATATATGAGCTGTTGAGAGCACCGAAACTCAGTGGTGGCCAAGACGAAATCCAAGAGGTGTTGCGTGCATATCTTGGTGGGGAAGAGCCTTACTATGTTTTTCCCAAAAAAGGTGATATCCGCAGTCCTCTGACATGGATTGACTTAAATGGTGACGGCAAAACGGAAGTTATATTACTTTACACTATGCCGGACGGTACAGAGGCACATAGCGAAAAAGGAAACAATGTTTATATTGCAGTGCTACAGGAAATAGAGGGCGAGTGGCAGGTGGTGGTGGATGCACCCGGCCCACCAAACTTTACCGAAGTGGAAAGCATGGAAATTTCCAATCTATTGCATGACGATACACGTCAAATGATAATAGGTTTTGCAACGTCGAATTTTAACACAAAAATGTTTGGCCTATATACGTATGAGCAAGATGTGCTTGAAAATTTATATATGATGGAATATTCGTCTTACGCTATAGGCGAGTTCACACAGGTGGGTAGCGCAGACTTGGTGGTGGTGTCTGCCAGCGACCAGCTAGAGGGGATGCAGCTTTATTATATACCCACCGAAGACGGCGAGTTTTCGCCAGACAGAAGCTTAGAGCAGGTGCAGCTGGACGACATTTTCATCGCGTGTGTGGGAATTCATGCCAGCCGAGGCGAAGATGGCGAGCGTATTATTGTGGTGGATGGAGAGACGGCGGCAGGCACTTTGGCCAGTCAAATTGTATATTATTCGGGCGAGAGGTTTTTCACTGTGGACAACTCGACCACTTTACGTGGTCCCACAACGCGTATGAACCCTCTTTTACATACAAAAGATATAAATTCTGACGGTGTAGCAGAAATTCCGATAGCAATCGGCAGCGAGTATATCATGACACCTGCGGCTGATAAACAGCTGACATATATAGGGTGGATGGACTTTGTGACTGACCCCGATCAAGCGCCTGTGCAAAAAGAATTTGGGCTTTTAGATTCTGATCGCAATGTATATATAAGCCTGCCTAGTGAATGGCAAGGCGAGGTAAGCATACTAGACGGAGAAGATGAAGGAGAGTGGATACTGCAAGAAAGAAATACCAGAAAAGAACTGATGTATGTAGACGAGTTTGGCGAGGGCGATGTTTTGCCGCTGGGTGCTGAGCGTATACCCGGCAGCGTGAACAATTATTTGGTGATGCAAAGCACTGTGACATCGTCCGAACGTCAAGAGATAGAAATGACATTTATGGGTATTACATAGCATAGACATCCTAATTTTTACATAGCCGTATTGCGGTGGAAAAGAGGGTCGTGATGAGAAAGATATTGATAGTAGAAGACGAAAACTCTATCAGAGAACTTATAGTGCTGAACTTGGAAATGGCAGAGTATGAAGTGGTGCAGGCTAAAAGCGCTGAAGAGGCGCTGGAACTATTTCGTGAAGCAGTAGATAGCTTCAGCTGTGCTATACTGGACATTATGCTGCCCGGAATGAACGGATTCACCTTGTGTGAAAATATCCGCGAGCTTTCGCCGGTGGTTGGTATTGTGATGCTTAGCGCCAAGAGCCTGGAGGCAGATAAAATAAAAGCACTCAGCATTGGTGCAGACGATTACATGACAAAGCCATTCTCGATCTCGGAACTAAAAGCACGCATTGACGCACTTTGCAGGCGTGTAGGAAACGTGAAGTCGGCAGACAAAGAGCCCGACAAGCTGGTGAGCGGCGTGTTTGTACTTGATGAAAAAAGCCGCATGTTGACAAAAAACGGCGATCCGATTGATCTAACACAGGTGGAGTTTCAGATAATGGAGCTGTTTTTCAAAAATAGAGGAACAGCACTGGTGCGTGAAAAAATCCTGGAAGGCGTGTGGGGTGAAAACTACTTTGGCGATGTGAAAATTGTAGACGTGAACATCAGGCGCTTGCGCATGAAGATCGAAAACGATCCGTCCAACCCGGAATATATCATGACGGTGTGGGGATATGGATACCGCTGGAATTCATAACAGAGTTTATGATGATATAGAGCCGTCTTAGGCGAAAAATGTCACATGGTTTACATATATGTGTGATAATGTATAGAGAGGATGAAATGCTTTGAAATCATCCATCACAAAACGTTGGGTACGTGGTAGTTTGCTGTTTACGCTGGCGATTATATTGCTGGCAGAAGGCGGACTGCTGTATTTTACCATCACAGGATACTACGAGGATGTGCGTGCAGCCATAGAAACACAGCTGATAGGCCTGCAATCTCAGCTGTCATCCAGCGCATCCGAGGATGAGAAAAACCTGCGATTGATACGTTCGGTGGAGCAGTTTGACAGAAAAAGCCAGTTTGAGCTGATGTTGGTAAACTCCGATATGAGCATCGACGCTACATCTTCGGGAATAATCCCCGTATATAGCGAGGTTCCCATCGATATTCAAGCGGCGATGGAGCCGGCAAGTAGTGGATATGCAGAATATGTAGGCGACAATGAAACCGGCGAAAAAGTGATGGCTGTCACCATGATGATTCCGCAGTATGCCGCCGCCGACGTGGTAGCATTAAGGCTGGTCACCGGAATCACACAGGTAGATATCGCCATCGCAAATGTTATTGCTATGTCTGTGGTGATATTACTGGCCATCTTTTTGGCCTCTGTAATATCGGGCATATATTTTATTCGTTCTATTGTATATCCGCTTCAAAAGCTGGAAATGACAGCAGCAAAAATCGCCAAAGGTGAATTTGATACACGCATATTAAACGACTCACAAGATGAAGTGGGCCAGTTGTGTCGCACCATAAACAACATGGCAGAAGAACTAAGCCAGACCGAAAGAATGAAAAACGAGTTTATATCTTCTGTTAGCCACGAGCTAAGAACGCCTTTGACCTCTATTCAAGGCTGGACAGACACCATGCGTCAGCTGAAAGATCCATCGGACGTGAGTTTCCAAAAAGGCCTTGATATTATTTCGGGTGAAAGCCAAAGATTATATGACATGGTGGAAGACTTACTTGATTTTTCACGTATACAAGATGGCCTAAACCTGCACACAGAACTGCTTGATTTAGCCGCAGAGGTCGAAGACGCCGTGTTATTGGTAACAAGGCGTGCTGCTAATGTACAAGTAGAGGTGATATATGACGCACCGGAGCTTCCCGTAGCTATAGAAGGCGACAAAAACCGTATTCGCCAGGTGATGGTGAATGTGCTGGACAACGCCATAAAGTATTCTTTTACCAAAGGCAAAGTGTATGTGAACATAAAAGAGGAAAACGACATAGCAAGTGTCACGGTGAAAGACGAAGGACGTGGCATATCTGCCGAGGATATAGAGCTGGTAAAGCAGAAGTTTTACAAAGGCAAGGGAGCTTTGCGTGGTAGCGGCATAGGCCTTGCGGTGGTGGATGAAATCATGAAAGGTCACGGTGGAACATTAAATATTGAAAGCGAAAATAACGACGGAACACAGGTAGAGATATGTTTCCCAATGTATAAATACAAAACAAAAGAGTAAAGGATAATTACTTTACAGAAGTGATCATAGGAGAAAATAAATGACAAAACCGGCAAGGCGGACAAATGTAAAAACATCAGTGGGTGGCCAAGCTGTGATGGAAGGCATCATGATGCGTGGCCCAGACAAGTGGTGTTTATCTGTTCGCACGCCTACGGGTGAAATAGTAAGTGAAGTGCACGACGTGCAAAAGCGTCCATGGGCAAAAATACCTTTTATTCGTGGTGTGTTTAATTTTGTGGACAGCATGATAATGGGCTACAAAACACTTATGAGAAGCGCCGAGCTTTCTATGGAAGATGGCCTTGAACAAAATTCAAAGTTTGACGCATGGGTTGAGCGGCATTTTGGCGAAAAAGGTGTGCAAGTGATGATGGTGATTGCGTCGCTACTTGGTGTGGCGCTGGCAATACTTTTGTTTATGTTTTTGCCTACTGCAATTGTTAGCGGAGTAAACAGTGTGTGGGAAATCACATGGGCAAAAGCGTTGATAGAAGGCGTAATAAAGATTTTATTGTTTGTAATTTACATTGCGTGGGTGGGTAGAATGCCTGAAATACGCAGGGTGTTTGCATATCACGGGGCCGAGCATAAGACGATATTTTGTTACGAGGCCGGGGCCGAGTTAAGCGTTGAAAATATTCGCGAGCACAGCCGTTTTCATCCACGGTGCGGAACAAGCTTTATATTTATCGTGCTACTAATATCTATTTTGATGAACAGTATTTTACCGTGGCCGGTTGGCGCAGGCGGAGCATTATTGCGCACAGGCCTGAAACTGATAATGCTACCGGTGATCATGGGTGTGTCGTATGAGATACTGCGCCTTGCCGGAAAGTATGACAACGCGTTTATGCGCGCGGTGTCTGCGCCGGGAATGTGGCTACAACGCCTTACCACAAGAGAGCCCGATGACGACATGATAGAAGTGGCCATTGCGGCTGTTAGCCCGGTATTGCCCGAAAACCCACAAGAGGCTTTATATTGAAAACACAGATATTATATGGCGAAATAAAGGCAATGCTACAAAAAGCCGGGGTGGAAGATGCCGGATTTGAAGCAGATGTTTTAATACGCCACATCACAAAAAAAGGTAGATTTGACGAGTATGATATAACATGTGATGAGGCAGAAAACATCAAATGTTTGCTTGATCGCAGGCTGAATCGTGAGCCGCTACAGTATATTTTAGGCACTCAGCCGTTTTTGGACTTAGAGCTTAGTGTAGGCAAAGGCGTTTTGGTGCCGCGTTTTGACACGGAAGAGGTGTGTCTTGCCGCGGTAGATACCATAAAAAGCAAAAAAGACCCGGTGGTGCTGGATTTGTGTAGCGGCAGTGGGGCGCTTGCTCTCGGCGTGCAAAGTTTATGCAAAACAGCTATAGTGACAGCAGTTGAAAAAAGCGAAGATGCGTTTTTTTATCTTAAAAGAAATGTGAGTGCTTTCAAAGAAAAGCCAAAACCCAGTGCAGTGAAGGGGGATGTTTTCACCTTTCATAAGCAGGTGATGGAAAACTCTGTTGATTTGATTGTGTGCAATCCACCATATGTGACAGAAGAAGAGTATAGCACACTTCAGCCGGAGGTGTTGGCAGAGCCAAAACAGGCACTAGTGGCGCAAGATGACGGGCTATGCTTTTATAAAGCGATATCAAAAGATTATTTCAACGTGTTGACACACGGCGGATGGATGGTGTTTGAAATAGGCTCAAAACAAGGCAAAGCACTTTTAGATATACTGCAAAATAATGGGTATACATCAGTAGAAATTAAAAAAGATATGTCAGGAAACGATAGGATAGCTATAGGGCAGAAGCCGGAAAAAAGCATATGAAAAACCTATCATATTGAATCAACTTTTTTTGTTGGTTTTTTGTCTGACTTTTGGAGGCCGGTATATTTACCGGAGGATGTTCATTATTATATGCTTATATTTATTTTCAGGTATTTCCCATATTAGTACTCCCACAAAAAAATCCTTACTACGAAAGCAGTAGGGATTTTTTGTGTTTGCACAATACAAAAAACACTTACCGAAAAGGTAAGCGTTTAATATTATAACGATATTTTTTAAATGTGAAATTATTTTATGTCAAGTTCTTCAAATGGAAGAGGTTTTGCAAAATGATACCCTTGCGAATAGTAAATATCCTCGGATAAAACCATATCCTGAATTTCGCTGTTTTCAACAAATTCTGCAACGGTTTTCGCATTAATCAGCTTAGACATATAGCATATAGAGTTAACAATAGTCTTGCTGTCAGAGTCATTTGCAAGGTTTTTGATGATACTACCGTCGATTTTTAATATATCCGGTTTTAGTGCGATGATAGAGGAGAAAGTTGCAAATCCGGAGCCAAAGTCATCAACAGCAATATTGCAACCAATATCTTTGATTTTGTTTAAAAATTCAAATAATTTATCATGATTACTATAGTTTTCGGTTTCGACAAATTCAATAGTAACTCTGGAAACATTTGGATACGAGCGAAGTTTTTCTAATAACCACGCTTGATATTCTATATTTTCTATATCGAAAATTGAAATATTAAGACAAATTTCGGACTCTAAATTCTTGAAATCTTCCAAAGCTGTTTCTACTAGCATTTTACTTAAAATACTATAAAGCTTATATTGCTTAGCAACATCTAAAAACATACCGGGAGGATAAATTTTACCATCGTCGCCTTTGATTCGCATAAGTGCTTCGTACTTTGTGATAGACTGTGTTTTGTTGTTATAAATACCTTGATAGTAGGGGAAAACATTACCACTTGAAATAACTTGGTTAAGCAAAGCAAATACTTTAACAGCATCGAAAGCATCCGCAAGCATTCTTTCTTTTTCGTTGGTAGCGATTAAGTAATTATATTGAGAGTTTCTGTGTGTATAATGGGCACTTTTTGCTCGGTTGACTAAATCTTCTCCACCAATAACCAATACAAACCGCGAAACAGCGCTCAAGGCAACATTTTTAGATGAAGCACGTTCATAATTTTCATACATTGTTTTCATGACTACTTCGAAATTGGCATCGGGGATATCGTCGTTTGCAACAAGGATAAAGTTTTTATAGTTAATCATATAAAGCGATATTAAATCGTTTAAGTTTGCTGCTTTTAATCCTGCTAGAATTTCTTCTAAAACTTCTTTACAACCCGTGATATATTCGTCCTCACCGAAAGTTGAAATCATAAGATCAGCGTTGATGACCTCGGTCATGCAAAGCTTTGTGAATTTATATTTAGGCAAATCAATTTTATATTTTGCATAATTGTATATATTATATCGTGAATCGATAAAGTTTTTTTTCAATTAAATAACACCTTCCTTTCTGTGGCGATAACATTGTGTAATATAGTTGACCACACTTTATTTATACTAAATAGCATTATTATATAAAAATTTTCACATCTTGTCAAAGCAAATCTGATACATCTATTTTAAAATATGCCTATATAAAAAGTCTATTGATTAAATGTAAACTTTTTCCGTATTATAACGTATTATGCCCATTATAAGCCTTTTTATTCTCAACAATGGCATAAATTGTAGGCACAACCACCATGGTTAACACAGTGGAGAATAAAAGCCCAAACAATAAAACAGATGCCATAGGCGCGCTCATTGGGTCGGCTGAAAGTATAAGCGGAACTAAACCAATGCATGTAGTCGTAGTAGACAGCATGATTGGCCTAAAGCGTAGCTTTACAGCTTTCAGGCATGCCTCTTCGGCGGACTCGCCGGCTTTTAGCCTGGTGTCCATAACTTCTATCAGCAATATACTGTTGTTGACAACTATACCAAAAAGGCTAACTAGCCCCAAAAGCGCCATTGCCTGTATATCCATTTTGAATATCCATAAACCAAACCCACAACCTATAAAACTCAAAGGTATACTCGCCAAAACAATAAGCGGTTTCTTAAGTGTTTTAAACTGGAATAAAAGTATAATATAAATTATCATCACGGCAAATCCGGCGCTGAAAACCAGCGAGACAACTAAGTCAAGCATGTTGCTAACTTCGCCTTTGCTTTCTATTGTAATACCTTGTAGATCTATATTTGGTAAATAGTCTTCAGTAAATTCGGTTTCAATTGCAAAAGAGTTGTAGCCGGGTAAAACATTACTTAAAACTTGCAGATAATATTTACCGTTGTAATGCTGGATTATAGGTACAGACGGCTGTAAATCAATGGTTGAAATCTGGCTTAAAAGCACTTTTGTGTCTGCCACGCTACCAACAATTTGCAAGTTTTGCAAATCTTCAAGGCTGTTTATGTCGCTGCGCAAAACTATATCCAAGTTGCTGTCGTCTGTCTGATACACTCCGGCCACTGCACCCATTAAAGAAGTGTTAATTTGCTTTACAACGTCATATTTTAGCAAGCCGTAGGAAGAAAGCACTTCGCTGTCTAAGTTTACGTTATATTCGTATTGCGAGTTTATGGAGGAGCTTTGTATCCGGCTGGTGCCTTCAATTTCACCCAAGGCACTAACCATCAAGTCAGCCGTTTGGGTTAGTTTTTCCACATCGTCGCCATATATGACAAAAGATATTTTTGCATCGGTTGGTATAGAGTATTCAAGGCTTTTCACCGTGACATTTGCACCGACAATTTGGTTGTCCAATATGCTTTGTAAATATTTGCTGGTAGCCTCCGGGCCGCCTAGTTTTTCCAGTTCTTCTTCGTTTAGCTGTAGCATATATTGCCCCACATTAGGCGCGCTGGCAATCGAGGGTACGGTCAAGAAAAAGCTGGGTAAGTCGCCACCGACTGCATAGGTGTAATTGTCTATAACAGCTTCATTATCTAAAACTTCGTTAATTTGCAAGCTTACATCGGTGGACGCTGCCAGAGATATGTCCTCGCCCTCAAAGCTGATGTAATTTACAGGTTTGCTTGCCACGGGGAAAAACTGCATACCTAATTGTAAAGCTAAAAATGCTGCCACGCCCAAAGTTAAAAATGCACTTACCACAGTTGTGATTTTATGTTTTAAGGCTAGTTTCAGCATGGCCATAAATGCACGTGCCATGTAGGTTTTCTTTGCTTTTTTAGCTTTTGTCTCCGGCCTAAAAAACCAATATGCAAAAACAGGTATAACCAGCATAGCGACAAAATAACTGGCGATGAGTGCAGTTATAACAACAGTTGGTATATCGCCGGCTACTTGTCCGGTAACACCGGGCACAAAGTAAATTATAGAGAATGTGACAATAGTGGTTAAAGTAGAGGTTAAAACAGGCACGGCGGTTTCTTTAACTGCGTTTATTATTGATTGTGTTTTTTCTATACCGTGGTTTAAGTGGTGTTGTATAGCCTCGCTGATAACAATCGCATTATCGACAAGTATACCCAGCGAAACAATAAGCCCTGAAATTGTAATAAAATGAAACTGCATTTCTAGCAAGTTCATAACAATAAAAGTGAATAAAATACTGATCGGCAAAGCTATGGAAACAATAATGCCGTTGCGCAAATTAACCCCAAGCATAACAACTATCATTATCAGCGCTATACTTTGGAAAAGGTTCATGATAAAGCCGTTAATGGAGTCTTCAATGTCTGCGGGGGCATATAAAACCTCGTGGAAAATAACCTCACCCGGTACTAGATTCTTTGAGTTTTCAATTGCAACACGCAAATCTGCACCGACGTTAACGGCGTTTTGTCCGTCTTCGATTGTGCCGGTGATTAAAATTGCCGGTTTGCCATCTTGCGAAAAGTAATAATCGCTGGTTTCGGTAATTTCAATTTCAGCCACATCTTTTAGCTTTACAAAACTTAAAGATTCCGAACTACCGTTTATTACCAAGTTTTCTATGTCTGCAACACTTTCGAAAATAGCCGGTGCAACAACGTTTATCTCGCCGCTTTCATACTCGATGCTACCTGAGGGTATGGACAGGTTTTGGGCTTGCATAAGCTGCAAGATATTTTCTATGCTAACGCCATAACTTTGCATTTTAGCAGGGTCTGTGATGATTTCAACTTGCTTTTCAGGCAGGCCCTCTATCAAAATTTGCTCAATGCCGGCAACCTGGCCAATGGTATCTTTAACAATCTCGGCATAATCGGCAAGCTCGGTTTGGCTGTATAAATCACTTGAAAGGCTGATTATGAACTGGTTTTCGTTAACCAAATCGGTGTTGATAATGCTTTCTTCGGCGAGATCCGGCAGTTTTGGTTGTATGTCTTCAACCACTTTGCGCAAATCGTCTTCAACTTGGTCTATGGTAAGTTCTAAGTCAAACACCACCGCAACAACACTGGCGCTGTTCATGCTTTGGCTAGTGTAATAATCAATATCCGGCAGTGTGCTGAGTTCGGCTTCTATAACTTCGCTGACATTTTTCTCTACTTCTTCGGGTGAAGCGCCGGGGTACACCGTGACAATAGTTGCAACTGCGGCGGCGGTGTTTGGGTTCTCTTGCTTTGGTATAACATAATAGCTAAACAAGCCCATTATCACTATAAACAGGCACACCAAAACTACAAACAACCTATTTTTAATTACCTGATGAATAAATTTGTTCATTCTACCACCGTTACTGTATACCCATTTTTGATTGTTTTCATGCCTTGCGAGATAATCTGCTCACCGTTCATGATTCCACGTACTAAAACTTCGTCGTTATTGATTTGCACGATTTCTATATCTTTGCGCACAGCCTTGCCGTCTTCCACAGCAAAAACATAACTTTCTCCATCGTTTAAGATTATATTTATCGGTAGCCAAACACCGGCGCTGTCACCGGTTATTATCTCGATTGAAACAAGCTCGCCAATAAGTAAGTCATCCGGTGCAAGGTCTATTAAAACACGTGTTAAATATGTGCGTGTTTGCTCGTCCGGCAGAGGCGAAACACTTAGAATTTCGCCGTTATAATCAACGCCCTTAATGTCTATAATAGCGCTGTCGCCTTCTTTAATATCCTGCGCTTCCAAAGCAGAAATTCCAAACTCTGCCACCATGCCGTCAGAGCCTATGACCACAACAGGCGCAAGCGGTGTGGCTATCGAGCCAACGCTGCCGACCACAGCTAAAACAGTGCCGGAGGCCTTTGCGTAATAAGTTGAATCATCGAGTTCTGCTAGGCTTTCAGCGTGTTCGGTTTGTGCTCTTTCGTACGCCAAGACAGAGTTATCATATTGTATTTGGTATGCATTTACCTCGGCGCTACGGGCATCTACCTCAAGCTGTGCTTGCTGGGTGGCAGAGGTGTAAAGTGCCTGGTTTGTGGCAACGCTTGCGTTTGCTGTTTGCAAATCAGTTTCGGCTTGAGCCTTGCCAAGGCGCAGCTCTTCAGCCACTAAATTCGCTTGTGCTGTTCTTAAAGCTGTTTCTTTTGCATTTTCTTCGGCTTGCGCTGTATTAAAATTGCTTTGTGCTGTTGCAAGGTTTGTGTTTGCAGTGTTTAATTTAGTATCTACTTCGATTTTGCCTGGGTCTGTGTCCGGTGCGCCCGGGTTTGCCGCCATAAAAGCATCGTGTTCTGTTTGGGCAGCTTGCTGTGCCGCTGTAGCATCATCTAAAGCGGTTTGTGCAGCGTTTAAATTTTCTGCGCTTGTGTCATATTCGGCTTGTGCGTTTGCCAGTGCTGTTTCATATGGCTCCAGTAAAGTGTTGATATTATCAAGTTCAGCCTGTGCGGTTATTACATTTGCGTTTGCGGCGTCTAGGTTTGCCTTGGCCGCAATAGCGTCGGGGTTATTATCCCTAGCTTGCTGGGCGGCGGCTAAGTCAATATTTGCTTTATCTAAGTTTGCCTTGGCGGCGTCGGCGCTGGCCTTGGCGGTATCCATTGTGTTTTGGTTTAAGTCGACACGCTCTTGCGTCGCCTCGTCATTTATGGTGACTATACGCTGGCCTTTTGCAACATAATCGCCTTCCTCGACATAGATATCAGTTATCTCGCTGATGCTTGCAAAAGTGACTTCTTCAAGAGAATCGGACTGTATAATGCCTGCATATGTCAAAAAATCGCTTTCCTGCATGGATTTTGCGACTAAAACCTCTACCGAATACACAATATCTTCTGTTTCTTGTGCGGCGTCAGATTGTGCATCAGTGACTGTGAAATATATAATTAAAGCAATCACTAAAATAAGAATGGCTATTATAGCAATTACCAATTTTTTTACATGTTTAAATGTAGTATTATTTTCCAAGTATTTATTCCTCATTTTTTAGTGTTATGTTACCTGTTTCAATCTGCTTTATTGTGGCAAGTTTTAAGCATTGTAGCTGTAAATGAATATAGGTTTTTATAGATTTTTCAAAAATGCTTTGGTCGATTTCAAGACAGTTTTCAAGAATAACAGCTATCCCCTTACAAAAACCACTGGCAAAACCTTCCAGCGCTATAGAAAACACAAAGGAATCTTTAGGGGATATGTTATTTAGCCCATAAATATCATTAAAACTCTTTACTCCGATAGTTTTTAGCCAGTTTATGATATTGTCACGCAGTATGTTGTTTTGCAAAACAACTTTCATTGCTTTGGGGTTTTGCTTGCCTTTAAGGTAAAAGATTTTAACATTTTCAAAAATAATAACGCCTAAATTTTCAAAAATGGCCTCGGTGCTATGTTGGCTTTCAAGCTTTATAAAATCATTTATGTTCTCGTCATAAATTTTTATAGTACCGCTGGTTTGAGCCGTCAGAACTTCGTTCATACTATCTATTAAAGGCTGTGTTATGTAAGACATCAAATCGTCTTTGGATTTAAAATATCTATATAAATTCCCGTGCGTAATCCCGGCTTTTTTTGCTATGCTGCGCATGTCAGCATTAATGAAACCTGACTCCAATATCAAGTCAAGTGCGGCGTTTATTATACGCTCTTTAACTTCTTCTTTTAGTTTTTGTGGCATAAAAATAACCTCTTGTTCATTATTCAATTTAATTATATACCAAAGAGACAAGACGGTCAACAAAAAAATGGTGTTATCATATAGTTATATAATAAATATAATCTGTAGGCATAAAAAGTCGAAAAATAATATGAACTTGCATAACAATAAAGCATTTTTGAAAGAATGATTTCATAGTGCTTTTACAAATCAGACTTGTTTTAAACTGATGTATTAACGTATAATTAACTTGAGTTACAATAGAAAATCACACACTCTTTAATCTTGTCACAAAACGCTGTGCCAAACTTGAAGTTCAAATTCTTGAAATACCGCTATAGCAATGATATACTCCAATCAAATAGCACATGAGGCGCACATGTGGTAAATA
>CAYJIG010000052.1:0-14802 GCA_964370165.1 uncultured Oscillospiraceae bacterium | reverse complement strand
TTCCCGGAAGATGGATATCAAGGCGAAGACATTAAAATGCACGCAAAGGCGTTTCTTGAAATAAACAAAGATGCGTATAACGGCAAGTCGCAAGAAGAGCTGCAAAATGCGCTGGTGGAGTATGCACTACCGCTGAATATCGAGGCGATGAAAAATAACCTTGCCGCATATCGTGTGGAGTATGACACATGGTTTAGAGAAAGTAGCCTATATGAAAGTGGTGCTGTAGAAGAAGTGGTACAGCGCCTGGGCCAGCGTGGATATACATACGAAAAAGATGGGGCGATTTGGTACAAGACTGAAAACGAAGAAGAAAAAGACGAAGTACTTATTCGTGCAAATGGTTTCCCTACATATTTTGCCGCCGATATTGCATACCATGTAGATAAGTTCAAGCGTGGGTTTACCACTTTGATAGATGCGTGGGGTGCAGATCATCACGGCCATGTGGCGCGCATGAAAGCGGCGCTGGACGCTGTTGGCGAAGACGGTAGCAAGTTTGATGTGGTGCTGTTCCAAATGGTGAACTTGATACGTGACGGCGCGCCGGTACGTATGTCGAAACGCACAGGCAAAGCAATAACACTGGTGGACTTGTTGGAAGAAGTGCCTATAGATTCTGCACGCTTTTTCTTCAACATGAGAGAGCCGGGTAGCACTATTGATTTTGATTTAGACCTGGCCTCGGCTCAAGACAGCGATAACCCTGTTTACTATGTGCAGTATGCCCATGCACGGGTAATGTCTATTTTGCGTAAAATGGAAGAGGAAGGCACGAGTTTTGCGCAAGTAACAGCTTTTGCTAACACGGACAAATTAAGCACCGCCGAAGAACGCAGCCTTATTCGTGCAGTTGCGGCTTTCCCGGGCGAAATCACCAAAGCGGCCCAAAGCCGAAACCCATCTCGTATCACTCGCTATTTGATGGAAGTTGCCATGGCTTTCCATAGGTTTTATAGTGCATGCCACATCAAAGGTGAAGAAGAAGGCCTGCTTCAAGCTCGACTTGCACTGGCCATCGCCACAAAGAATGTACTGAAAAACGGGCTGAGAATGATGAACATTACCGTTCCGGATAAAATGTGATAATCGATATAACTATGTATAAACAAAACCTCTTGCAAAGGCTGAGCTCGCCTTACACAAGAGGTTTTTTGCTATGTATTAATAAAAAATGATATGAACTTATTTGTTATATTTTGTTTCGATATCTTTAATCATGGCTACACGAATAGGATGATTTCCACCTTCGTGCTCGGCGGCTAAAAACTCGTCTAATATCATAACAGCGAGCTCAGAGCCAATAACACGTGCGCCCATGGACAACATGTTTGCATCGTTGTGCTGACGAGCTAGCTTAGCAGAATAAGGCTCGCTACATACAACACAACGGATGCCGGGAACTTTATTAGCGGCCAGAGAAATACCAACGCCGGTACCGCAAATTAAAATACCATAAGTAACCTCGCCGTCTACTACCATACGAGCTACTTTTTCACCAATAACGGGATAGTGGATTTCTTCCGGGGCAAAACCACCACAATCAATAACTTCAAGGCCTTTTTCTTGCATGTGTTCTTTTAGTCGATCTTTCAGGGCGTATCCTGCGTGGTCACTACCAATGGCAATTTTCATGATATCTCTCCTCTGATTTGATGTTGATTTTCACCTTTTTTAAATTAGGGGTGAATATATCCATAAAATTTATTATAACGCATTCAAACACAAAAGAAAATATAGAAAAGTATAAGTTGTATATTAATTTTGATAAATTGAGGCATATATACCGATAAAATGATAAAGAAATACCGTGTTTGTGAGTTAAGGGCCATTAAAGTATGATTATTTTAAGATAAGTGGGCTTTGTGGATTGACAAAGGATACGGAATATCCTAAGATGAACATATACTTTAGTTTTAAATAATAAAGTATGCAAAATAACATTTTATGATTATAACAAAGAAAAGGAAGTGCAGAATATTGAATCAGTTTTTTGACGTGATACAAGATCTATTTAAAAAATTGGAGACACAAAAAGATGCAGTGGAGCAAGCCGGCCAAGCTACTGCAAAGGCATTGATGAACAAAGGAATTATCCAAGCTTTTGGTAGCGGACATTCTATGGGTGGCGCAATGGAAGTTACCACTCGTGCAGGTGGATTTATCCCCTCTAAAATGCTGAAAGATTTCTCGATTGGAACATATGAGATGATCGAAGGCGTTGGCACACAGTTTATGCGTAAAGTAGATGTACGTGAAAATGATGTTGTGTTTATTATTTCAAACTCGGGACGTAACCCACTGGGCGTAGAAATTGCAACTATTGCCAAAGAAAAAGGCGCTACTACTATTGCCGTCACATCTTTGGAAGCCTCCAAAAACCTAACCAGCAAGCACTCTTCAGGCAAGCGTCTTTTTGAAGTGTGTGATATCGTACTTGATAACTGTGCACCGGACGGCGATGCCGCTATTGAGCTGGCAGGCCTAGACTCTAAAGTGTGTGGCGTATCTGCCATCACTTGCAATATGCTACTGCAAAGTGCCATGCTACGTGCAGCTGAAATCATGCTGGAAAATGGCGTTGAGCCTCCGGTATACAAAAGTGCAAACGTTGATGGTGGCCCAGAGTATAACCAAAAACTGGAAGCAATGTTCTTTGATCGTATCTTCCACGTATAATATTCAGACTAAAGTAGTTTATAAAAATAAAAACACCCCATGGGGTGTTTTTATTTTTATTGAGAACTATATGGTGTTTCAAACCAGAAAATAGAACCCTCGCCCGGCTGTGAAGACACGCCATATTGGAAGCCTTGCATTTCGAAAATGCTTTTTGTTATGGATAAACCAAGGCCGGTTCCGGGCTTTCCGGAGTTTGCACGGCTACGGTAATATCTATCAAAAATATGTGCAATATCTTCTTTTGGAACACCGTTTCCGTGATCGATAACTTCGGCACGAACCATATTATTTTTCGTTTTGAATATCCAAAGTCCGATATACCCGTCTGCTCCGGCATGTTTCACGGCATTTCCCAATAAGTTATCCAGTGCGCGTTCCACCAGTTTAGGATCGGCATATATTTCACAGCCATTCTCGCCTTTGAAATCAAAATGTTTGCCGTCTTTTTCACAAACAAGATCATATCGATAGGAAATTTCATCCCCGAGCTGAGTCAAGTCAAAATGTACCGGCTCGGGTTTTTCGACACCTGAAGACATTTTACTGAGTTCCAGCACACTACCAACCAGTCCCGAAAGTCTATCGGTTTCGTCTACAATTACATTCATTTGATCGGTGCGTTTTTCGGGGTTGTTTCCGGTGAGATCGCGCACAGTTTCTGCATACCCTTTTATTAAAGTGAGTGGAGTACGCAAATCGTGGCTTACATTGGCAAGAAGGTCTTTTTGTAGCTCGGTGCTACGGCCTACTTCGTACGCCATCAAGTTGAAATCACGGGCTAAATCGCCTATTTCGTCGTCGCCACATTCAGGCACACGCACGTTATAGTTACCGCTTGCTATTTCACGTGAGGCCGCCGACAGCCGTGACAAAGGACTGGTGAACAGCAGGCTAAATACCCATGCTGCTATGGTAGAAATCAGCAGTATTAACAAAAGAATAGGCAACATAAGCCCTTTTAAAACAGATACTGTTTGTGGAATGTGCTCTTGATTTGTGGTCACAATAACAGTCAGTTCATCGTCTGCCGCGGTTGTTCCCATGATGATTTGATCAAGTTCATTATGGTCATAATGGCCGATATCTTGAGTTACTTCACGTATACGGCTTACATACTCGCCATTACGCTCGGTACCCACAGCCACGTCACCTTGCTCGGTAACACCGGCCTCATAGTGAAAATGTAAAAGGCAAGACGGCTGCAAATTATCTACAAGTAACAAGTTATTATTATTGGACCCGGATATATCCAAGCACTGACTGTCCAGGTTTAGCACGCCGTTTTGCACTGCAGTATTCAAGCGGTCCGTCACGTTTTCAGACAGCCTGGTGACAGTTATTCCGGACGCAAGCTCTATTTCCATCAAAAGCGGTTGTCCGTTTTCATATTCATCATTCAAAATATTAGTAACTGTGGTTAAAGAGTCGTCAAGTCCATTATGGATATGTCTTTGATAAGTTATAGGTAAAACATAAGTGGTGAAAATCCAAAATAGCGCAATGACTATCAGCAGAATAACTACTACAAATAAAGTCAATTTGCGCCTTATGTTTCCCGATATCCATTTTAAGCCTATGCGTCTACCGCAATCTTTTGTTTTATTGTTGTTTTCGCTTGACAAGAAATCACTTCGCTTCCGGATCGAACTTATAGCCTATACCCCACACAGTAGCGATACAGTTACGATATTTCCCTAAATGGCTACGCAACATTTTTACATGAGTGTCCACAGTGCGGTCTTCGCCGATATAGTCATAGTTCCATACCTTGGTTAATATTTTCTCGCGTGAAAGGGCAAGGCCTTTGTTGGAAACCATAAACACAAGCAGGTCAAACTCTTTAGGGGTCAAGTCCACTTCTTTGCCTTCGATTTTCACTGTATGCGAGGCGGTATCAATGGCCAAATCGCCAAAAATAAAGCTTTCACCTTCACTTTTTTCTTTAGGCAATGTACGGTTCAGCACAGCCTTCACACGTGCAACAAGCTCACGTGGTGAAAATGGCTTCACCACATAGTCATCGGCACCACTTTCAAGCCCCTGTACTCTGTCATACTCTTCACCTCTTGCTGTCAAAAGAATAACAGGTACATCCATTTTACGTACTCGAATTTCACGCAAGGCGTTTAGGCCGTCCATAAACGGCATCATGACATCTAAAATAACAAGATCAATACCGCCTTTCGCCAAACTAACCAAAGCGGCACTGCCGTCGCCGGCTTCTTCACATACATAACCCACATGCTCTAGATGCTGACGTATTAGCTCTCTGATACGGGGCTCGTCGTCTACAATTAATATTTTAACCATTGGTACGCTCCTCTTTTTATGATAAAACTGGCACTTATATTTTTTAGTATATTAGCATGGGGAAATTATAACGCTTGAATATGTTGTTTTTGTGATATATTTTTCTTTTTTTGTTGTAATTTTGTTGCAAAAAAATTCAAATTTGAATACAATTAATGTAGAATGCCAAGGAGGTATTTTTTGTGTTAACCCTTTTGCTGATATTTTGCGTTGTTGCGCTTATTATAGGATTTATGCTGTTCCCGGGTGAGAGTAGCTTGGAACAGCGTGCACCTTTTTGGGGTGTGAACCATGCGCATCGTGGCCTGCATACACACAATCAAAGTATCCCTGAAAATAGCATAGCCGCCTTTACCGCTGCTGTGGATGCAGGTTATGGCATAGAGCTGGATGTTCAGCTTTCCAAAGACGGTGAAGTGGTGGTGTTCCATGATGATGACCTTTTGCGTGCTTGCGGCGTGCAAAAAAAGGTAGACGAGCTGACATATGATGAGTTATCAGAGCTATATTTGTTTGATACACAGCAAAAAATCCCGCTGCTGAAAGATGTTTTAAAAACTGTGGATATGCGTGTGCCACTTATTATAGAACTAAAAACAGGCAAAAACAATAAAGAACTTTGTCGGGCCACATGGAGGATACTGCGCCAATACGACGGCGATATATGCATTGAAAGTTTCGATCCGATGATTGTCCGCTGGTTCAAAAAATATGTGCCCGGCCTGCTTCGTGGGCAATTGGCGGCACATCCGTTTGAAAAGCCATATACATTAAAACGAGTTGTCGCAGGGTTGTGTCTTGCCAATTTTTTAAGCAGGCCTCATTTTATTGCATATGAAAAAGGAGATCGGCCGCTGATTATCCGTATACTACAAAAGTTTTGCATGAGTGTTGTGTGGACGGCCAACCAAAACGACGATGTGCCCAGCTTGGAGATGGAAAACGATGCTGTGATTTTTGAGTATTACGAGCCAGAGACAAGATATATGGAACTTCCGCAAACACCGAAAATAATAATGGCGGATCCAAATGAGGACCCGCCTGTATAGCAATTTTTAATTTGTGTGGGTTTGGTGTGTCGGCTTACGAGTAAGCCAAAATAATACCGCCGTTGTTGGCATATGTAGTGGAGATTCCACGTGTGGGCTGAATGATAACTTCCTTTATTGCGGAACACGATGCCAAAATATCATCTTTCACCTGGATGGCTCTTTCGGGGCAGTTGCAGTGGCTAATAGCCAAAACCAATGTTTTATCAGCAATATCTTTTGTTTTCTCGGCCACGGTTTCCACCAGTCGTTTTAGTGCTTTTTGGGTACCACGCACTTTTTTCAGCTGGATGATTTCACCCTCGCCGTTTTCGCCCATGATGGGACGGAACATCAAAATGGTTGCCAGCATACCCACCATTTTTGGTATACGACCGTTTTTGATAAGGGTAGTTAAGTCTTCAAGCACAAATAATGTGCGAGTTTTATCGACGTAAGCAGGGAATACTTCGCAAATTTCCTCAAATGACATGCCTTCGTCTATCATTTCCTGAAGTTTTAGAACCATGAGAACTTCTGCTGCCGCAGCACTTTTGGAATCAAAAACGGCAATTTTCTTGTCGGGATATTCTTCTAAGACCATGTCTCTGCCGGCCATGGCGGCGTTGTAGCTACCGGATAGCTTTGCAGACAAAGTAACCACCACGCATGCCTCGGATGCACGCATCAGCTCGGCGTAGGCCTCGGGTGAAGGCGCTGCAGTTTTAAGCGGTGCAGGACTTTTGTGTATAGCATCTAAAAGCATCGAGATATCAAGCGAATCATCGTCTATATATTCTTTGTGGCCATCCACAATAATGTGCAGAGACGCGATTTTGACATTTGTTTTATCACGCAGCTCTTGTGTGACATCACAACAAGAATCAGCAATAATTTGTATTTTCATATTATATATCCCCCAAGTAATATAGTTTAACTATTATATAAGTGTACATCTTTTGATTGCTACGGTCAAGGAAAATTCGTTTAATGTATGTGTGTTTTTATGGGCTGGAATATCACTGATAAAAGGAGGATATTATGTACGTACATCACATTTCGTTGGGAACCACTGACCTAGAAGGACTAGTTGCATTTTATAAAAAGTATTTTGGTGCTGTGGAGTATTCCACATATCACAACACAAAAACCGGACTGCGCAACTGTATACTGGAGTTTGACAAGGGTGCTATGCTGGAAGTTGCCACAAGGCCGGCGTTTGTAAAACGTGCACAAGACCACGGTGCGGGGTATTCTCACATAGCCCTTCACGCCACCGATCCCGACGGTGTGGATTTTATCACATCGCGCCTTAAAAATGATGGATATGTTATTGTTAGCCAGCCCAGGTATGATGGCGATGGATATTATCAAAGCACAGTGCGAGATCCGGATGGAAACTGGATAGAAATTATTGGTGGGCGAATTAACAGACAAAAATAGTGAATGTTATAATCACGTTTATAGTATCATTAATATTAAAATGTTACACACAGCACCAAGTTAGTGCTTTATTTTAGTTGGCTATATTAAGCACTATAAAGTATAATTGTTTTATGATTTTGATAGGCATTTTTTACAGGATGGAAGTTTATGCAAAAATTACGTTCGTTTAAGTTTGACAAATATGCATGGCTTAGTTTTTTGCTGGGCGGTGGGTTGTTTTTTGTTATATTTGGAGCTTCCACCTTGGATGTTACATATGACAGCTGGATATTTAATGGATATATCGGTATAGATATCCTGCAACACTACACCGGATGGGTGGCGTTTCGTTGGTCTGAGTGGACTTTTCCGCTCACATTTACCCCGATGTTGTCTTTTCCGTTTGGTGGCGCGGCATCGCTTACAGATTGCATTCCATTATTTGCTGTGCTGGGTAGAATATTTTCGCCCATACTTCCGGCCACTTTTCAGTATTTTGGGTGGTTTAGCCTATTGTGCATGGCCTTAGGCGGGTATTCAGGGGCGAAACTGTTGGGAGTATTCTCTTTTTCGCCTATGCAAAGAGTGCTGGGTAGCATGTTTTTTTCGGCAAGTCCTATTTTGCTGGAACGTGTTTTTCAACACACGGCACTGGCCGCGCATTTTTTAGTGGTTCTGGCCTTATACACGTACTTCAAAGAACGAAAAGGACATGTTATAAAAGCTGTATGGAAATTTTCCCTGCTTGCTGTTTTAGCCACGTCCATTCACGTATATTTCGTCCCAATGGTTTTGGCTATTGCATTTGCATACTGCGTTGACATTGCCATAAACCAGAAAAAAATCATATTGATTTTTTCGGTTGCACCGCCGGTTTTGTTGGCGGTTTTGACAGCTTTTGTGCTGGGATTCTTTTCAAAGGCAGATTATGTACCAGGCGGGTATGGTCAGTTTGGAATGAACTTGAACGCATTTTGGAACCCCACCAGCTGGAACTGGGCCACATGGGATGCATCTTATCAGCATTTGGACTGGTCTGTTGTGCTACCTCAACTTCCTGTAGTGGGTGACTCTGTGGGTAGTTTTGTCTATTTAGGCCTTGGAGTTTTGCTGGGCCTTGGACTTGCAGGGGTTTACTTATGTGCGCTACTGCTGGCTACGCTACAAAAAAACGGAACAAAGAAAACAATAAGCTCGCTTTTAATGTTTGCTAAACAATATATTGGCCTTGGATTTTCTTGTTTTTGCCTACTTATATTTTCGATAAGTAATGTTGTCACAGCAAATTCTCGGACACTTCTTACCATCCCGTTACCGGATATTATCATACGTTTTTGCGACATGTTCCGCTCGTCGGGACGCCTTGTGTGGCCGATATACTATTTACTGTTTGTACTGGCAATGTGGGGTAGCATTGCGGTGGGTAAATGGCTTGTGGGTATGATTGGGAAAAAATTAATCACGGCTTTTGTACCGTCTGTGATGCTGTGCTTGCTGTTGCTGGTACAAGGTTTTGATATGTCAGAGGTATTGATGCAAAAGCATGTGTATTTTGACGCTCCTATTGTTCCGTCATCGTACACAGCGCCTGAAAACTGGGACAAGGTGGCGTCGCAAGGCAGAGTGCTTTATCAGCTGGAAATGAACGAAGACAGGACCCTTGCCATGCGTGCAGCACTTAGCGGTATGCCCACTAATTTTTATTTGTTGGCACGAGGCAGCCAGAATGATTTAGCTCTTGATATGATGAGCACTCGCGAGGAATTGCTACAAGGAAATGTTCCGTTTGAGAATACTGCTTTTATCACAAAAGATACAAGCTACGCCCAGCTTCTTATGGATACGCAGGGACATTTGTTCAGTGTTTTTACGCTAAATGATTATACGGTGTTTTTGCCGGTGTAATATCATGTGAAAAGAAACTATAAGTGTTTATTTCTTTTACTATCGTTTATTTTTTACATAGATTTTTCTTGATTTATATTTTGATATTTGGTATACTACAAATGTAGATACGATTTTGTATCATTTGCAGACAGAATAAAGTGGAGGATATATATATGGAAATGCAAAATTTTGATTTAAAGAAATTCACCGAAGTGTTGGACAGTTGTGAAGGTAATGTATATATGGTCACTGATGAGGGTGATCGTATGAATTTGAAAAGCACATTGTGCCAGTTGATTGGTTTTGCCAAGTTAATTGAAGGTGGCACTATTTCTAAAGCGTCTGTTGAGTGTGATAACGAGGAAGACAGGAAAAAACTTCAGATGTTTAATTTGTTTGGAGATACTGCAATAAAGTAAAAAATACACATGAAAAATCCCTTAGATACTAAGTATCTGAGGGATTTTTATATGCAATTATGCAATTTTTAGTACGCTTTGCCCCACATCACCATATGTTTTGCTTCTTTTCCGCAAATAGGGCAAGTGTCGGACAAGTGCTTTTGTTCCCATGGCATACACTGGCTAGCAAAGCCTGTTTGTTCTTTCATGCTATCTTCGCAGGCTTCTTCGCCGCACCACATGGTGTATACAAATCCGGTGTTTTCCTTTGTGATGGCAAAAACATCGTCCATTGTGGCGCACTCCCAGCTGTGAGAGGAAACAGTTTCAAGAGCTTGATTATATAAATTATCGGCAATGCTGTCAAGCAAAGTGGGGATAACTGTCTCAAGGTCTGCAAGAGGAGTGAAGATTTTTTCTCTGGTGTCTCTGCGTACTAAAACACATTGCTCGTTTGCGATATCTTTTGGGCCGATTTCAAGCCGCAAAGGTACGCCGCGCATTTCCCATTCGCTGAATTTCCAGCCGGGAGAGTTGTCGCTTGAGTCCAGCTTTATGCGGAAACATGATGCTAAGCGTTTTTTCAGGTCTGTAGCGGCTTCAAGCACGCCTTCTTTGTGTTGGGCTACCGGCACAATTACTACTTGGAAAGGTGCGATAGCAGGCGGCAAAACAAGGCCGTTATCGTCGCCGTGAGCCATGATAAGACCGCCGATTAAACGGGTGGAAACACCCCATGAAGTTTCAAAAGGATATTGCAGCGTGTTATCACGACCGGTGAAAGTGACATCAAACGCCTTTGAAAATCCGTCGCCAAAATAGTGGGATGTGCCGGCTTGCAAAGCTTTACCGTCACGCATCATGGCCTCGATAGCATAAGTGTCTTCAGCACCGGCAAACTTGTCGCTTTCGGTTTTCACGCCACGGACAACCGGCATACACAACACTTTTTCGCATACCTCGGCATATGTTTCCAGTTGTTGTTTTGTTTCGGCAATGGCCTCTTCGGCTGTTTCGTGAATGGTGTGGCCTTCCTGCCACCAAAACTCACGTGTGCGCAAAAAAGGCCTGGTAGTTTTTTCCCAGCGCAACACACTGCACCATTGATTATATAATAATGGCAGCTGGCGCCAGCTATGTAATACATGTGACCAATGATCACAGAAAAGTGCTTCACTGGTAGGGCGTATGCACAAAGGCTCTTCCAGCTCTTCGCTGCCGCCACGTGTGACCCAGGCTACCTCGGGCGCAAAGCCGCTAACGTGATCTTTTTCTTTTTGTAAAAGGCTTTCGGGTATTAAAAGTGGCATAGCCACATTTTCGTGATCGGTTTCTTTAAACTTAGCGTCTAAAACACGCTGAATATTTTCCCAAATAGCCTGTCCATATGGGCGTAAAATAGTAAATCCTTTTACAGAAGAATAATCAACAAGTTCTGCTTTTAGGCAGATATCGGTATACCATTGGGCGAAATCCTCACTTTGTGAAGTGATGGCATCCACCATTTTTTTGTTATTGCTCATCCGGCAAATCCTCCCTAAGATATAATCATATTGGTATTATATCCGCATAGCGCTTTTGCGTCAAATAATAATGTGCCGCACAAAGCGGCACATTATCAGGGCGACAATAAAGCGCCAATTGCGTCGTCAACCGCAAAATGTCGCGGTAGTTACATATTTAATATATGCGCCTTTGCGACATTTATTGTTTCCTTGCGCTTGACACTTTCTCAGTCGCCCTGAGTTTTTTAATAATCTAAATGTGCCGCATAAAGCGGCACATTATAGCATGAATTATTTTATTAGGTGTTGTCTGTGATATAGTTAACAACATCGCCAACAGTGCGGAAGTTCTCGATTTGATCGTCGGGCACTTCCAAATCATACTCATCTTCGATGGTCATAACAAGATCTACAACATCTAAACTATCTGCTTCCAAGTCGTCCACGATGTCAGACTCCATGGTGATGTCGTCTTGCTCTAAATCAAGCTGATCCATCAGGATTTGTTGAATATGTTCAAATACCATTTCGCGCACCCTCCTTCTAGGTGAAAAATATAAACAAAAATAACGTATAATCAAAAAATATAAAATCACAACATTGATATTGTTATTATTTTTATAGCGTGTTTTCAGGCGATTGTCAAGGTATTTTTTGAAAACAATATAGGCAAATATTAAATAAAATGTTTTTTCAATGAATCACGGACAAATAATTTTTATAAAAATAGACCGGATTTATAAATTTTTGTTGTTTGAAACTGCCAGCTATGGTACAATACCCATGGTGATATAAACAAGAAAGTAAACTTGATTACAATATCACTGAAAGGGGAAAGATATGTTAACAGCAATTACCGGAATAAATTGGGGCGATGAAGGCAAAGGCCGTATGGTGGATTTGCTAAGTCGAGATTACGATGTGGTGGTGCGTTACCAAGGTGGCAACAATGCCGGCCACACAGTGATTAACGAGCGTGGAAAGTTTGTGCTCAATCTATTGCCGAGTGGTATTTTACGCGAAGAAGTAGCTTGTGTTATGGGCCCCGGCATGGTGATAGACCTAAATCACCTTTCAAAAGAAGTGGGAACTTTGCAAGAAAAAGGAATAGTTATTGATCCGGGACATTTAAAGATAAGTGACCGAGCTTCATTGTGTCTTGAAATGCACCCATTGCTTGATCAGCTGGAAGAGGATCGTTTAGGCAAAGCGGCTCAAGGTTCTACAAGACGTGGTATTGCGCCGGCCTATGCCGACAAATACCTGCGCAAGGCGCTTCGTGCCGGCGATTTGCTGGAGCTGGACAATCTAAAAGATAGAATTCGCGACTATATAGACTATAAAAATTTGACAGTGACGAAACTCTATGATGCTCCGGCTCTTTCGTTTGATGCTGTGTGGGATAACTTGAAACGCCATGCAGAAGAGTTTGGGCCGTATATTGTAGATACAGGCACATATTTGACTAAGATGGATAGTGAAGGCGGTAAAATCTTGTTCGAGGCACAGCTGGGTGCTTTGCGTGATATTGATTATGGTATTTATCCATATGCATCTTCTTCCACTACACTAGCCTCGTTTGCACCTATTGGCGCGGGCGTTCCCGGCCGCAAACTGGACAAAAGCATCGGCGTTACCAAGGCATATTCCACCGCAGTAGGCGGCGGTCCTTTTGTGGTAGAATGGTCCGGTGAAGAGGCTGAAAAGCTTCGTGAAACCGGCGGCGAATATGGCGCAGCAACAGGTCGTCCACGTCGTGTGGGTCCGTTTGATGTGGTAGCTTCTCGCTATGGTTGCCGCATGCAGGGTGCCGATGTGATAGCGCTTACCATGATGGATGTGCTTTCTTACCGCAAAGAAATTCCTGTGTGTGTGGCATATGAAATTGATGGCGTGCAAACACAAGATTTCCCATATGGCTCAAAGCTGGACAGGGCTAAACCTATATTTGAGACATTACCCGGATGGGGCGTTGATATCTCAGACGTGCGCAAAAAAGAAGATTTGCCTGCGGCTGCACGTGATTATATTGCATACATTCAAAAAAGCTTGGGTGTGCCAATTACACATGTGTCTGTAGGTCCTCAAAGGGAAGCATATATAGAAATGTAATAAACTTAAATATGCCGACATGCCTCAGTGAAGGTGTGTCGGTTTTTTTATTACCAAAGCTTTAAAATGTGTAATAGAATGTATGGCGATTAATTGAAAAGTATATGTGAATATGTTAAACTAAATGAAAAGAAAATTTGAATGTAAGGCTTTTTGGGGGAAAATAATGGAGCAAAAAAAGGGGTTTAACAACGAGTTATATATTCAAAAACAGTCGAAATTTATCAGAGAACGTGTAAATCGTGTGGATAAATTGTATCTTGAGTTTGGCGGAAAACTCTTTGATGATTACCATGCGGCCAGGGTTTTGCCGGGTTTTGATGTAAACGGCAAGGTGAAGCTTTTGTGGGAACTGCGCGAGCAAGCAGAGATTGTCTTGTGTATATCGGCCGGGGCGATAGCAAAAAATAAAATCCGTGCAGATATCGGCATCACTTATGATATGGATGTTTTGCGGCTTATTGATGCATTGCGTAAAATGGACTTGTATATCGGATCGGTGGTTATCACGCAGTTCACCGGTCAAGCCACCGCCGAGCAGTTTCGTAAAAAGCTGGAAATGCGCGGCGAAAAAGTATATGTGCACACCCTTACAAAAGGGTATCCTTCGGATGTAGACATGATAGTGTCTGAGGAAGGCTACGGGGCAAATCCATATATTGAAACTACCCGTTCGCTGGTGGTGGTAACTGCGCCGGGACCGGGCAGTGGAAAGCTAGCCACCAGCCTAAGCCAGCTTTATCATGAGCATAAGCGTGGCCTGACGGCAGGCTACGCTAAATACGAAACTTTTCCGGTATGGGATTTGCCACTACAGCATCCTGTGAATGTGGCGTATGAGGCGGCAACGGCAGACCTGAAAGATGTGAATATGATAGATCCGTTCCATTTAGAAGCGTATGGAACGACTGCGGTGAACTATAACCGTGACATAGAAGTTTTCCCGGTGGTGAGGGCTATATTAAAGCGTGTCACCAAAGAAGATGTATACAAAAGTCCTACAGACATGGGCGTTAACATGATAGGCCAATGTATCTCGGATGAAGACGTGGTGAAAAACGCGGCAAAGCAAGAGATCATAAGGCGGTGGTACAAGGCCAGATGTAGCCATTTGCAAGGCATAGGCGACACTGAATCAGTGAAGCGTATTGAATATTTAATGAGTACCCTAGATTTGCATCCACAAGAGAGAAAAACTGTGGAGCCGGCTGTAGAAAAGTCCAAAGAAAGCGGCCGCAGCGCGGTGGCTTTGGAGCTACCGGACGGTAGGATTATAACAGGAAAAAGCAGTGCTTTGATGAATGATACCGCCGCTGTGATACTGAATAGTATTAAAAAGCTTGCGGGAATTGATGATGATGCACTTTTAATTTCACCTCAGGTTTTAGAGCCTATTGTGCGCCTTAAAAAAGAAATGCTGGGAAGCCAGTATCCGGTGCTGAAACTTGAAGA
>CAYJIG010000051.1:0-14975 GCA_964370165.1 uncultured Oscillospiraceae bacterium | reverse complement strand
AACAAGTGACTACCGTTAAAAGTAGCCACTTTAAAATCTCTTATATTTTTTTGTGAATTGTCTACACAATCAGAGCTTCTGGCTTTGACCATAGATGACCTGGCAGAAGATGGCAGCCATATCACCGTAAACAAAGCGGTGAAAATAGTGAATAGTAAGCCTGTAATTGGCCCGCCAAAAAGCACGAAAAGCGAGCGATGCATTCCTGTAGCACCGACGTATAGACCTTTGGTTATGTGGCTTCGTACGAACGGTAGTCGTCCGTATCTGTGGTGTAATGTCAGGCGTGACAACTGCCTATACACCATTGGTACATTCAGGCAGAAGTATTACAGAGCCATTGCAAAGTTGCCTGATGTGCGCCAATTGTCCCCACATTGTTGTCGTCACACCTACGTGACACTTTTGCAAAGTGAGGGTGTAGCGATGGAGACTATCGCAAGGCTCACCGGCCACAGCGACATAAAAACCACCAACGGGTACCTGCACATGAGTGATGATACACTTGCCAGTGCGGTGCAGGTATTGGATGACATGTGCTGAGTAGTATATATAGTCGAATAAAAAAGTCGTTTCTACATTAAAAATGTGGAAACGACCTTTGTTGTATATATTGTTTTTGTTTGTAGTATGAAAATCACTATGCAAATCCCCGAAAAGTACTCAATATATATGTGTGCAAATGCACAATTTCATTTCGGAGGTTTAAATATATGAGTAAGTCTAAAAACGATATTGACTTTTTTGGTGGAAAAGCCAGGATAAAATATCACAATGCAAGGAATGGGATAGATGCCGAGCTTAGGTTTATCAATCCTGAAACGTCTAAGCCATTCACATACGGTGAGGTCTTAAGTGTGTTAACGACACATCAGAAAACTTATCCTGTATATCATTATACCATAGAAGAGCATAAAAAAGCAATTATTGCGGATGCAAACGGTGAGTGGGATAAAGTTTTTGTTAAGAGCATCAGAGGAAAAACCAAGGAAGATGCAGAAAAGAAGCTGAGAAAAACCTTGATGCCACAGCATGAATTTTTGGCAAAGATTTTATTTCGGCCACAGTGGGGGATAGCTGTGCAAAGCGGCACTCTGACAGTCAACCAATTTGTTTACTATATTGGTATTGACGACTTGTTCCCTGATATGAGTGATGCGGTGAAATCGGCGCTGAAAGGAAAAGTTTTACCATGTGTGGGCGATATACCGCTTTGCCGGTTTGATGATGCAGTACATGATCGCTGTATAAAAAGCATCAAAAAGCAGTTGTTACATTTAGGTGTGCAAAGAACGGTATCGCAACAGACTAAAACTGCATATACTGCCTTGTTTGACGCAATAAAATCCTACGGTGCCGGTGTGAACGGGCATGTCAGCTATTTGTCAGAACAGTTGATTTTATCAAAAAAGCAAAACAGGGGCCTTATTAATTCAATGGCGCCATCGCATTTAAGTACTGATCAACGTGAAAATTTGTTCAAAGTTTTAGAAACGCAGAAAGAACTGCACGAACTTTTTTGGGTGGCGCTTATCTATTCAGGGATGGCTCCCGGCGAGATTGCCAGCACTGCATTTGGGGCGGTACGTGAAGTAGAGCTTGAAAGTGGGGAATGTCTGCTGATAATTCAGACATCTAAAATCATGCATAAAAAAAGCAAGGCTCACTCCACTGTGAGTGCCGAAAACGATCTATACCCTGCTGCGAAATTTCGCAAAGTTGTGCTTTATCCGTGGGCGGTGGGTATCATGAAAGAACATGTGTCTCATCTGCTGGAAAGTGGCTTAAGTGATTTGTCCGACGTAAAAATGTCTTATGATGCCTGTGGGAAATCTCTAAACCTGAGCGAGCTTGAAGCGCGTATTGAGGACATTTTACAAAAAGCTGATATCAAGGATCCTTTAATCCACAGGACGGATAAAAACGGCGACGTGAGAAGTGAAAAGTACAATATCAAACGTATCCTCACGCAAGACGCACAGTATTTGGCGAAAGAATATTGTAAGCTGAATGACATCCAGCTACACACGATGTTCGGTCTGCCGTTCACCACCACCGAAGAAAGCCACTATATCGGAACACGCACATTTGAATATGCGGTATCGATTTATCATCACCTGAGATGTTTTTCGCTACCTACAAGTCCACAACCTGAAAATTATGCAGAACGTCACATCATAGAAAATAGCACTGATGACGCTTTGGAAATCAATATCACATCAGATTACGCCATTCACAGCGCATGGGAGGAAATCGAATGAAGACAAAAGAGCAGTACAAGAAATATTTTTACAGCGGGGTTGAGTTTCGCATAACATACGCTAAGCCAAACAATCGAAAGAAAAGCGAGCATCAATATAGAGGGCTCGTCACGCCCATTCATGCCAATACAGGTAAAAAGCTGACAAAACACGAGCTTGGGACCAAAGACAGCAAAGAGCCCGTGAACTATCCTGTTTATGGTAAAAGCGTACGTGATATATACGAAAACAAGTTGCCCGATGTGGCCGCGGTGCTGATTGATCTTATGTACAAGAACAACGTTCTTGCGCCTAAAATACCTATAAATCAGTTGTGTCTTTTTGAGCTGTCGCAAAAGTATAAGGAGGATATTTTTGCTCATCATTCAAACGAATGGAGCGATGCTACAATAAAAAAGTATAAAGGTCAATATGCCTATATGGCGAAAGAGCTAAAAGATATTTTGCCGTCGCAGTACACACAAGACATGTACGAGAAGACAAAAGACAACATTATAAACTCCGCAAAGAAAAACATGCGTGCGACGTCATCGTCTGTGCTGACAGAGGATAACTGTAGTTCATCTGCCAAGGCGAGGATACACTTGCTCAATCTTTTTCTGCGCTACTTGCAGGAGACAAACAAGTACGACCTGCATATTAATATCAAGGCTTTTAAAGGTAAGCAGACTAATACCGCATTTTTGTTGGATTTGCTGGAAAGTGCACGGTTGTACCCAAAAGAAGCGCAAAAGGTGTTTACCGACGAGTTTTCCTGCAAGGCGGATATATGCGAATTGTTGCTACTTATTGCACTGGACACCGGATTGCGGCATAGTGAGCTGTTTGGCCTTTTGTGGGGCTCACTACAAAGTGTAGACGGTAGCCAAGGCCTACAGTGGTACTTGCAAATCAGCGGCCAGATGGACCGTGATACAGCCGTGCGCCGTGAACATGTAAAGAGTGTGAGTGGATTTCGATGTGTTCCTTTATCGCAAGAGCTTGGTGTGTTGCTACAGCATAAAAAAGATTTATTGCGTGCACAGTTTGGCGATATTGAAACAACGCTCATGGTCGCACAAAAAGATGGTGCAAGTCTTGTGTGTACCAAGGAAAGCTTGTTACTATGCGACAGGCAATTTGAAGAGTTGTTCGCTGTATTTGCGAAAAAGTCCATGTTGTTTGAGCGGTTAAAAGAGAAACGTGACTATACTTTTTTGCAGAAAACGCAAGATGAACACCTGAAAAAGGCCATAACCATTCATTCTATGAGGCGAAACTTTTGCACCATGCAGCACATCGGTGGTGCGTTCACTGCCCTTGAAATTTACGAGCAGATGGGGCATTCATCAAGTGGCCTTGAAAACGGTAAAAGGAGTAGCGGTGCCAGAGGGAAAACATCGGAAGAGCTTTACGCGATGTGTCTTAAAAAACAACTGGCAAGGAGTATGTTTCATTGTGCTGGGGCGCTTCACTACACCGCTGGCAGCGGCATGCAAAGAAGCGAGCTACCCTCATGTGGAGTAACGCTTACCATACCGCCACATGCAAAAGTGAAGCTTACCGTGCACAGCACAGTGCCAAATAACAAGGTATCTGTATCTACCACGGACAAACTGGCTGTCAAACAAGATGCAAGTGAAGCCTATTGTTTTGATCTGCCAAGGCCTGAAGCGGTGCTTGCATCAGACAGGGCGAACAGCATTGTCTCTGTCAGGTATCCGTTTGATCATGGCTAAAGTCTGCACCACCGTAAATGGTGTACTGAAGTTTCCGTTGCGATATCTACACGCTTATCTTCATTTCTGTTAGACAACTATAATAGCCTATAGGTAGGATGTTATCCTAATAATTCAGCCCAAAATTCATTAAACTCATCTTGATTTTCATAAGTGTATCCCTCGTCAGAGTAAATAAGGTTTAAGTCTTGTAATTCTCGCGTCTCTTCACTTTGAACATCGGTACGCATAGACCATGCACCGCTTTGCAGATACGGAAGATATCCAGGCCCTGTACCGTCGGTTTCGCCAAAGATAAAGCGGATAAACAGCTTTGCGCTGTTTATGTTTTTGGCACCGCCTGTAATCATTATATTAACCGAGGATGCAACACCGTCAAACGGCGCAATGCCTGTTGCAAAGTCTAAATCATATCCGATTTTGTTTAAGCGTAACTTGCTTGAAACCATTAAACCGAGCGCTTCATTGGTACCTTCGAGCCCTACAGCATCGGCCACCTCGTCACTGGAGTTAACTATATTCAAATCGTTTTCAACCAAAAGTCTTATGAATGTTTCAGCGGCATTTTCTCCATTTTGTGATGTGAAGCTTTCACCATTCCACTCTTCATATGCTTTTTCCATCAGATCGTTGTTTTTGATAAACATGTTATACATGGCAAGTGTTGTTACACTTTGCATTGGATTTGGTGCGTATACTTTACCGTGCCATATTTCCTCGGTTAACTCCCACCAGTTGTTTATAGGCTGCCGGCTGAACAGGATAGGGTTATAGTGTATAAATATTGCTTCGGTAAAAAGTGGCATCAACTCCTCTGCATCATTCGATGTTATCAGTTTATCTTCTATGTCATACGGTACATACCTGTGCGCATATCCGTTGTGTACTAAATCATTGCTAAGTGTGCCGTTCACATCGGTTAAAAACATAATATCACAGTCATATTCACCGCTGTCGATGGTTTCTTTTACATCGGCTATCAAGCGCTCACCGCGCATGTCTTTCACTTCGACAACAAGGCCCGGATACTCTTCTTCAAATGCATCGGCTACATCCAGCATACGTGTTGATACGCTGTATATTGTGAGCACATCTTCATCTTTGGCTTTTTCATACAGTTCATCTTTTGTTTCTTCGGCATCTAAGTTTGCGATTTCAAGCCATTTATTTATTTCGCTACTCATCCCGGTGGTGTTGCACGAAGAGAAAAGCAGAACAAATATTAAAGTGAATAATATAGCTATATGTTTTTTACTCATCCTAAAACCTCACTATTCACAATATTAAAAAGATCTTCATATATATTGTATCCATCCATATATTCTTGCCATAGTTCATCATCAGATATATCTTTTTCGCCGATGATAAAACTTTTAATATTTTCCTGTATATAGTTATTTAAATCATTAAAACGCTCTTCTACAGCAGGGCTATTTTGCATTAGTTTTAGTAAAGAAAGCCCTATGCCGGACTCTACAAAAAATGCCTCATTTGCAAGTAGGGCCCGTGCATTGAAATAACCTATATCAAAGTCAGTATACCGCACACCGTCTACATAATGAGGATAGTGATACATAATTCCGGCATCATCAAAATTTTTATTTTGCATAAATCCGCTCAAGTGGTTTATAGTAGCTATCTGTGCTACTTCGCCGAAGATATCCACATCTGTTGGCCGGGCATATTCCCAATCGACGCCCTCTTCGCCGTAATAAGCTATTAAAAAAGCTTCTTCACTGCACATCAGATCGAGCAGTTCAAATGCTTGCTTTGGATGGTCTGTGTTTGCTGAAATTGCAGCAGCAATAGCAGGTACCACGGTTTGTGGTACAGAATATTGCACACTGCCTTTTAGTGGTGCAAGTTGTGTGAAATGGCTAAATCTATTAGAGTCACTTTCACTAAACACATCCGATAAATGTGAGGCAGAAAACGCACCTAAAATATCTGCAGGGTCGGTGGCGAGCGATGTAAGCCCCTTGTTATCAAGCAGAAATTGCAACGGGTGTAAAAGCTCTTTTTCGTATAGTGAATTTAGGTATATAAGCGCCTCGCGAAACTCATTTTCCATAGGTGAAAAATGTAGGTCGTTATTCTTGATATAAAACCCATAACTTGCCACATCATAGTACACAAAAGCATTGATTATGGCGTTATAGCTCATTGTATCGATATTTTCTATGCTTCCAGCAATGGGTATTTCGTCGAGCCGGCCATTATTGTTTGCATCTTTATTATGGAATTCAGCTAAGACATATTCCAGCTCTTGTACCGTTGTTGGAATGTTTAGCCCAAGATTATTCAGCCATGATGTATTAATCCATATACTTTGTCCATTTTTAGCACTTCTTGATGGATTCGCACTCGGGAAAAAGTATAAGTTTCCATGCTCATCAGATAAAAACTCTCGCCATTCGTCATCAGAGTGAGCACTTAAAATGCTGTGAACATTTGTTCCACTGACTATATATTCATCAAGTGGATAAAAATATTCTGTCATTGACAGTATATCATCGTTATTAATTAAGGTGCTATCGTTATTTGAACCACCAAAAAAAATAATATCGGTATTAATATTTTCATCTGCCAATGTATCGGTGATGTATTCTTGCTCAAACGCACCTGAAACCTCATTAAAAACAATGTTGTAACCTGTCTGCTCTTCAAGCCATAATTTGTAGTAGTTTGTATTTATATTTTGGACATTATCCATTTTTGGCAGTGTTATGTTTAATGTTATTGCCGGCTGGCCGGTGCAAGAGCACATCAGCACCATACAGCCTAAAAGTACAAGCAACTTTATTCGTCGCATACATCACCTCTGATTATGGTCATTGTGGTGGTGCTACCACCGCCTAAACGTTTACTGACGTAAAACCGCGATAAAGCACAATCGTTATAAAGTCTACGCTTGACATTGTACACCGCCATTTTATCAAGACCTTCTGTCCCTTTGTTATCTTGGCTGAAATCAAAGTGCATATTCATTTTTGTAATTGTTTCCTCGCTCATGCCACATCCATTGTCTGTTATGCAAAATTCTGCACCGTTTTCACATTGCGTCGCTGTCAATGTAAGCAAGCAATTTTCTTCTTTGTGTGCAAACCCGTGTATAATACTGTTTTCTATAATCGGCTGGATAATCATTCTGGGCATCGTAAAGTCCATGAGGTTATCGTCGGCCTCAAGTTCAAATATAATTTTGTCGCCATATCGGACATTCATAATATCTACGTATTTTTGAAGATGGCTAAGCTCATCCCACACAGATATGTCATCTTTTTCGTCAAAAGCATAGCGAACCATGTCGGACAATGCAGCAAGGGCGTATTCACTTTTTTGAGTATGACCTTGCTTTTGTAATACTTGGATAGAGCTCAAAGTGTTTACGATGAAATGTGCGTTGATTTGCTTTTTTAAAAGGATGTTAATTGCATGTTGCGTTTCTGTTTTTGAGTGCTCTGCTTCAAGTAATGAGTTTTTTACCACTTCATTTTGCTTATTTATCCTTGATATTAGATCATTGATTTTGTTTATTAAGTTGTCAAAATCAACATTGTCGACTGTTTTTAATCGTGCGCTGGTGTCATCACCCATTTTGTCCGTTTCACTCATTACATACACAAGCGGTTCAAAAAACACTTGCTGTTGTTTTTTTACAAACAAAAGTAAAGAAACTATCATTACCGAGCATGATAAAATACCTCCGACTAGAAAATACCTATTAAGTGTATTGTCATAATCCGGAGATAGCCATGTTGCAACTTGGAAAGGTGTGATGCCTACCTGCCTTTTTGTGAAAAGCTGAGAGTCTTCACCCATGTATGGCGCATTCGAGCTTATAACTTCGTCACCGCTTAATATTGCGGCAGATATAACATAATCATCGGTAGAGTTATAGTAATATTCTAAAAAGTTATCTTCACTTTCAAGCACAAAAAGCGTGCCGAGAGAGTGTCCAAACTCATCAAAAATAACACTCGAATAACCTATATGATTATTTCCGTCCAGCGTAGCGGTGAAGTGTGAGCGAGCCTCTTTGTTATCCGTCAAAACCGATAGCCTTTCACATTCGGTAACTGTAATGCTACCGGCAAAACGATAAAACCAACCATTTTCATCAAATATAACTATGCTAAATCTGTTATCCATGGGAAGTAGTTCATTTGTTAGTATCTTATCAATCTTGCCCGCTATGGAATGACGACTTGCAAGATCATTTTGTGATAAAAATTCTCGCAGTTCATTTTTTTGTGACACAGAATAGTTTATTTGCTCCATGAGCTCTATGTTTGAGCTTAAGTCTTCTAATAGCTCATTGGAAGTTCTTAATATCAATTGCTCGTTTAGGCTTACCAGTAGCTGCATCGCCAAAAAATAAAACAAAAGCCAAACAGTAATTAAAACTATAAATAGGGCCGAAAACATGCGTAAAAAGTCTTTTTGCAGTTTAGTTTTCATGGCGGTGCTCTCTATACTTACTCGGTGTGACGCCGTGATAATTCTTAAATACCCTGCAAAAATACAAATAGTCGGGATATCCACACATGCGGCATATTTGTTTCATCGGAGTGTCTGTTTCCATGATTAATTCTGCGGCTTTTTTCATGCGAATATTTCCTATAAAAAGTGTAAATGTGGTGGAGTGGTTTTTTGAAAACAAGTCACATATATATGTCTCTGAAATATGAAACTTTTCGCTTAAGGATTTTAGTGTGTGCTTTTGATGATAATTTGTTTCTATGTAAGATATTAGCTCGCTGAAAGCAGTGGTGCTTTTTAGGATCGTTTTTTCCTTTTTGGAGCCATTGGTATCGTTTATTTTTTGCAGCAGATTTTCAAGTGTCAGTTGTAGGGAGTCTGCATCTATCGGCTTTAAAAGATAGTCATGCCCACCCAAAAGAAAAAAATCACGCGACGCCTCAAACTCTGCAAAAGCACTAAGCATGATAAATTCGGCACCTACGCCATTTTCTTTACAGCAGCGCACCAGGTCAATGCCGCTCATTGTCGGCATTTTCAAGTCGCAAAAAACTATGTCGGGAGAAAGTGCCACTATCTCTTTTAGTGCTTTTTGCGGGTCGGTATTCATTCCAACAAGTTCAAGATTGTTTTCCTGCCACTCAATCATATCAACGATGTTGTCAAGCAGCAGCTTTTCATCGTCGACCAAATATACACTACACACCAAAAACTACATCCTTTTATATTATATTGATACTAAATATATCACATTTAGCGTGGCTGTCAACCATCTGATAATTTGACAATAAAACGTCGATATTATAGTTTTTTGATTTACACAAGAGCATTTTTGGTTTGTGTGTTTATATGTAAAATTTTAGTATTCGCAAAAAATCCGAAGATAATCCATAATATTCCGAAGATAGTCCATACTGTTCCGAAGATAGTCTATATTAAAAAAATGACTATAATGATAAAATTATTTGTAAATATTTTTGGTGTGGAAAAATTGTCTTAGGAGGTCATAAGATGCGAAAATTTTTGAGCATAGTTTTAGTTTTGTTAATGATGTTTACTATGGTGGCTTGCGGTGGGCAGGACACAATGCCGCAAGAGGAAGCACAGCCACCACAGCCGCCGGTTGAAGAAGATGTGGGCGAGGTTTCCGGGGCGGAAACTTTAGAGGAAGAAAGCACCGGTGAGGTGCAACCCCCAAGTTCCACTACCACTGAGGTGGCAATAGATGTTTCAAACGAAGTTTTGACACTTACTATAACAGGGCAGGTTGCCGAAGAATTTTGGTATGGGTATCATCAAGCAAATAACGGCGAGGGTGCCGGCCCGTTATTGAAATCAAGTTTGAACACATCTACTGCGGGAGCATATTTTGACCTTACATATATGGGTGTAGATGATGTAGTCGCATCGGATGAAGTAGGCGAGTACACAGGTGAGTACACATTTACGGAAACTGCTATCACCTTTAGCACCCCCATAGCGGATTTGCCGGAAGAACACGGAGCAAGCCCTGATGAGAGCAAAAGAAGCCCATTTGACTACACTGCTATTGAGGAATACTGGATTTGGTGTATGGGTGATATGAATGGAGATGAAGAGGCACTTGAATTATCCTTTGCTTTAGCGGATATGAATGTTTCGGGTGATATACCGTCCACTTCTTCAGCAGATGCCGGGGATACCGAAGAAGTGACCAACGCAAGCCTTGACCTAACAGACGACAGTTTTACATTCACGATTGAGGGATTTGCTGTTGAGGAGTTTTTCCGAATGAAAGAGCTTGAACCGGACACCGCAAGTTTTAGCGTAACTATGCAACTCGACGCAACATTTGATGATGGCTCGATGATGAACAGGCCTTTCTTTTTCCATGCATATGTTAATGGCAATACCGGCGAATTTATAACAGAACCATTAGCTACTATAACCGATAACCGCAAGATGGTATTCACTATGACGATGAACGAATTTATAACAGAGCTTGACGATGGTGTCGAATCCGTTGATTTTAGTACGGTAGGCGATATATTGTTCAGCGGGCAAGCATACGGAATGCAGTTTAGTGGCGAAGTTTTGGCAGAAGATTTAGTTATTACCGGGATGGATTAACCGTTAAGCGGCGAAAACAGCTAATAAAAAAGTTAAAGAACTCATTTTGAAAGGAACGAAATTTTATGAAAAAGAAATTATTATCGCTACTGCTTGCCTTGTGCTTAGTAGCAGGGCTTGTGCCGACGGCGGTGTTTGCGGCGGGGGATTTACCCACAATAACAGAGTATCGTTTAAACTCCCATGCAAGCGGACTAAGCCGCTGGATTGAACTTAGCGGTGTCAACCCTGCATCATTGCCGACCGATGTTTATTATGTGCAAACTTTAACATTAGCTGGTGGTGGCACGATTGATTATGGTGATGAGCAAATTCCGTCTAACCTTTGGGTAGAAGATTTAGCCAGTTTTATGGATGATACAAGTGCAATAACCGGCTCATCAATTTATCTATTTAAAGATATGAACAATAATGAGACTTATGATGAGGGAACTGATATAAAGGGTGAAACAAAAACTATTACCACCCCATATACTCATGTGTATAGTGCAAATGCAACTGCAAAAGAAGTTTCAATAACTTCCGGCCCGACAATAGATGAAGATAGGTATAATGAATATGTTTTAAATGTAGGCAGTGAATTTACAGGGAAAGGTGCCCATATTTATAACTCGAATTCTGGTGACTATAGACTTTCGGGTGAAGGTGTAGTAGCCGCCGACGGAAGTATAACAGTTTTAGACCTCAATAATACGTTTGACGGAAATTTTACCGGCACTGTACTGGGTATAGTTGATGTGGCAGGGGATGCAAGCGCAGGATATACCCAAACCATTACAACATACCCGATAACAAGCGGCGGTGTAAACCCACCGGCAGACAACCTTTCAATATCAAATATGGGATTTGATATAGTCGACGGCAAGGTTGTGCTAGAAGCCACATTTACAGGCGGCACGGTGACAAACAGTAGCGGGTACAACTATAAAATCACGGATAGTACAGGTAATGAAGAATTTTCTGTATCGAGTTATCAAGCTGAAGACAACGTGAGCAATAACGTGCTTACCTCATCGTTTATGAACTATGCAGATGCTGATATGTATACAACAGTCAACTACAATAATGTAGCAATGCGAGTATATCAAGACCATGAAACTGCGGCTTTTGACGAAGATATGACTGCTGATGTTCAGCATACCAAGCTTAATTCCCCCACCAATGCCGTAAATTTAACGGTAGTACCGCAAAGAAGTAACACGGCATTAACGCCGATAATATCGGGCGATAATGTAACATTTAGCACCTTGGCAAATCAAAGTGTGGAAATCTATGCAAAAAGCACCGCCACTACACCTGTTTTCAGCGGCATGCTTGATGCAAACGGTATGGCAACCATTACCGATAGCAGTTTTACAGGTACTTTTGGAAGCGGTGCTCTTATAGCAGTGTTTACCGCCGGCGAAAGCTCGGGTACTTTCACACAAAATATCACAAGTTATGCGATATCAAGCGGTAGCGTAACTCCACCCACAGGCACTGTACTAAATGGTAACTTCAATATTGACGCTGATACCGGTGCGTATTCTTTGAATCTTGGTTTACCCTCGGGGGTTACTGTAGCCTCAGATATCAATGCAGTGTCCGGCATTACCTTTAAAACCGCAAGCGGAAACAATTTGGTTACAAATGCATATGCACAAGAAAGTTGGAGTGATATAAAAATCACTTTTGATGAGACTGATTTTGCGATAGGTGAATACACCATAACTGCACCGAAAGCGCTTTTAACAGGTGCAACAGCAGATGTAACCTGCGTGTTTAACGTCACACAGGAAAGAATTGACGATGCAGAGCGTTACGTAGATGAAAGCATAATCCATGAATATCTTAAAAATACATATAGTTATGATTTTTCAGATGGCTCGGGTACACTGCCCTCCGGTTTTACACAATCAGCATTTTTAACAGAACTTAATGATGCAGCGCAGTATGGTACAACCGTAAGCTATATGGGCACTCCCACATACACAGCACCCACAGAAACAACACAGGGAAGTTTTTCAGCTACTATAAAACTTACAAACGGAACTAAAACCTCCACAACAGCAATTGATTTTGGTGTTGAGAAAGTACCGGCTATCCCTGCCCACAACCTCATATGGGATACGGCTAACCTTGCAACAAACGGAGTTAACGCAAACTTTGGCGATGTTAATTTCACCGAAACTGCAAGTAGCACAACGGCAACAGGCGTAAATGCTATCTCATACGAAAGTGGCGAAACAAGCGTTGCAACAATAAATCCAACAAGTGGCGAAGTTACAATAGTAGGTGCAGGCAGGGCCACAATAACCGCAACAGCGGCGGCAGTTGCAGGGCAGTATCGTGAAACCTCTATAACCTACACCCTAACCGTTTCAGCAAAAGCTTTAACGGAAAGCATGCTTACAATTAACCCTACAAGCTACACTTTCACAGGCAATGCTATAACACCTACATTCACTGTTAGCGACGGCGGTATAACACTTGCGGAAAACACTGATTATACAGTGTCAGTGACGAATAACACCAATGTTGGGACATCAGCATTAAAACCAACCGTAACCATCACAGGTATAAACAATTACAGCGGTAATGCGAGCGAAACATTCAGCATAACTCAAAAAACCGCCACAAATGACACACCGACTAAAGCAGATGCTGTGACTTATAGCAACACAGGCGAGCAAGTGGTCGATTTGTCTGATATTATCCCCGCAGATGCCGGCACAATAACATCTATTAATGTTTCAAAACCCAGTTCGGAAAACGGTGGCGATTTAATTTCTACGACATTGGGAGATACATCTGCGAAAACCGCAAACTATACCCTTGCAAACAATCTAACATCGGCAAATATCGGAAACACTGTTGATCTTATCGCCAATGTAGCAACACAAAACTACAAAACGATATTTGTGACTATAACCGTTACAATTTCCGATAAAGCAGACCAAGATAGTTTTGGATTTGCCGGAGATGATAAAACCGTCATTTACGGTGCCGCTGACTATATTTTGGCGGCAAAGGGAGCAGTTACAGGCAGCACAGTAGAATACACAAGCAGTGATCGAAACATTGCAACAGTTGACCTAAGCACAGGCGAAGTTACCATCTTGAAAGCAGGTAGCACTGTTATTACTGCAACGGCAGGCTCGACAGCTGATTACAACCAGGCGAGTGACAGCTATACCTTGACGGTGAGCAAGGCACCGCTTACCATCACAGCACCCACACTTTCAATATACGAGGGCGATGACATGCCTACACTTACACTCTCATATAACGGCTTTGTGAAAGGTGAAAGTCCTACAGTATTCTCAAGCGCTCCTACACCTTCAACAACAGCGGATAAAGACGTTCCCGGTAATTATGCTATAACTGTGATAAACATTCCGACAGACAGTAACTATAATATTGCGGCAGTGAACGGAACACTGACGGTGATAGACAAAGTAAGCGCAGTGCTTCCTCCACAACAAGATATAGCCGACAATACTACGTCAGACGAGCCGGTTATTGCTTTAGGGACCACAACAGCATTTACCGATGTAGACGGTAATCCGATTTCCACACCTGCAAATGCCGATATGAGAATTTCAATGGCTTCGGCGGTATCAACCCCCGATAAGACAGCACTTGATAGCGGCCTTACCGACCCAAATGCCGGAACGGTCAAGGTGTTTCTTGAGCTGAGTCTGATGGCAGGTGGCACCGAAATATTGCCAAACGGAGAAGTGGAAATATTCATACCGTATAGCAAAATATCTCCGGTAACGCAAAGTAGCGTTGTAAAGCTGTTGCACTTAAAATCAGATAATACTTACGAGACAATTATACCGGAAATGCTTGCTAATGGTATCCGTTTCAAAGCTGATGGATTATCGCCGTTTGTAATATACGACATAAAAACTGCGGCGCCATCCAATCAAGCATCTACCACTACCACTACTACTTCTTCAGATCCGGCAATATCACCGCAAACAGGTGTGTATAGTTTGCAAACGAATAACACCTTAAACTTTTTATTTGTTCTTATGTTGTTATTGTCAGGCTCAGTAGTTACCGTATTTATTTTGAGAAAAAATAAATACTCATAAAAAATAACGTTTATATAATAAGTTGTCTGTGAATAATGGCGTACAATTTAAAATCACACTAAAAACTGCACCTATCACACAAGATAGCGTGCAGTTTTTGCTAAATATTTCACCATGATTGAAATCGAAAATAAGCCACGATTCCAATAATTTCAGAGCAAAAATATTTCCCATTACGTACGCATTACGTACGCCGGTGTTTTTTGCTAGGAATTTAAAATCGTAAATTTCAGCGTAAATATATTTTGTGACAAAAATATATCGATATAACGAAAAAATCCACCGACATTTGTCAGTGGATTTTTGGTGGAGATGAGGGGGAT
>CAYJIG010000050.1:0-15326 GCA_964370165.1 uncultured Oscillospiraceae bacterium | reverse complement strand
TGCCCACACAAGTGATAACAATTCTTCCTTTGTTGCTATCAATATTTAAAATGTTTGCAAAAGAAAGACCCATAGTGTAGTTGTTCACCAGCTGACTTGTCCATGAAGCAAGCCAAAGAACTAAAAAGCCCCATACTGGAAAACCAAGATTTTGCATTACAGCAACAATATCGGCAGTTCCGTTACCGGCGGCCATAACACCACCAACAATGCAAAGCGGTACACCAACACCGATAATGCCAAGTGGAATTAAAATATTATCTTTCCAACGTGGTTTTGCATAGCGAGTATAGTCTGCTGCTATTACAAACTGAGAAACATTAAGTCCCAGCAAAGTAGTAATTCCTGCAAAAAATGTTAAATCACCACTGCCCTCATAGCTGACAATAGCGTCCCAGCCAACATTGCTAAAGGCAAGATAAATTCCAAAAACGCATAAAATCAAACCACATGGAACAGCAAGATAATCTGTCCATTTCATTGAAGTAAAGCCTGAAATAGATGGCAACGCAAATAGTATACCAACAATTGTGGTTACAATCGCCCAAGAGAAAATATCAGTTGTATAGTCAATGCCCAATATAACACATAGCGCATTGCCTGTAACTGCGGTTTGAATAGCCCACCAACCCATGCTTACAACGCCTATTACAATAGCAATGATAAACTTCGCTTGCTTGTCACCAAAGCCTTGCCGTGCAATAACAGAAGATGAAAGACCGGTTTTTGCACCGATGTATCCGCAAACTGCATTGCCACCCCAAGTGAATACAAGAAATGTCACAAGTACAACAGGTATCATCCCCATAAGCCCAAATGCGCCTATTAAAGATGCACCAATCATCAAAACAGGCACACAAAACTCAAGCCCACCAAAAATAACCGCCGGTGTAATCCAATTTTGCCTGTTTTCGAGAGGCACCGGCGATAAAGCCACATCCTCAAATTTTGCCTTGCCTTCGGATTTTGAATCATTCATACATTTTCTCCCCCTTGCCAACACAATATACTTGTCTTGACCATATTTTATTACTACCCTTTTTTATCCCATTTCTCAGGCATTTCAATTGGCTTTTTTGTTATGGGTGCAGGATAGTTTTTACCATGATATTCTATTGTCACTTTTTCAATTGTAATATCTTTTTTCGGGGTATTTATTTCAACACCGGGAAGTGAGGCTATCTTCACAGGATATGTTTCAACTTTTTCATATTCTTTTAAAAGCTGACCGCCTTCGATAACACGACCCAGCACCGGGAAACGCCCTACAAGCTCATCACATTCTCTCAAAGGAAAAAACACTTCGCCACCTGCTATTTCGTTCTCACCATAGCCGCCCATGCACATCATCCCATGGTTTATCATCATGTTGTTTTGCAAGCTCGCCTCATTATCAATAAAATATTTTGCTTCTTCTCGTCCAAAGGCTGTATAGCTAAAGTCAATCCAACATCCCGGAACAATACGCTCTATTGCAAACTCGTTATATACACCAAGCTCGGCAAGATATATGAAGCTGTTAACTGTGTTGGGTGCAAGCTCTGGCAGTAGCTCAACTTTTATTATATTTTCATTTTGCATATGAAATGTTGCAACAGGATTCATATACTACTCCTTAAAAAATTTTATCAATATCTCACTACAATTTAAATATTTTATCACATTTCGGATATTTTATCAATATTTTTGTATATAATAGTCAAAATATTCGATTTTTATGCACGAAATATAAACTACACCACTATTGTTGTGCTAAAAATATTATTTTCTTCAATAAGCACACCATAGCCCTATCACTACATGTCTCGACAACAAAATCCAATGCCTCTTTACCTGCATTAAAGACAACTTGTTCAAGCCAATAACACCGCTATACAGTTATATTATAAATACACAAAACCTCACTTTTAAGCACTACCTGAACAGTAAAACTGTAAAATAATGTTAAAAAACATTTACAAAAAAGTCAAATTATGTTACTATTTACCATATTGTTTTATTTTTTTAGTTGTTTTGTAAATGAGGTGAAATCACAATGATTATCAAAAAATACGATCAAGAATATGAAAACGATGTGGTAAACTTGTGGAACGAATGTTGTTTTTTCGATCCAATAGATACTACCAAATTCCGAAATCAGGCGATTTTTGATGACAACTTTGATGAAGATTTATGCCTTATGGCACTGCATGAAAACAAGCTGATAGGTTTTATTTTAGGCACACATCGCAAATTTCCTTACTTAGAGCGTGGCCTTGAGCCCGAAAAAGGCTGGATCAATGTTTTATTTGTGGACAAAAATTATAGGCGTCAGAATATTGCTTCTAAATTATATAACGAAATTGAATCAAAGCTGATTGAAAAAGGCGTAAAAGATATTATTGTGGGGGCATACTCTCCAAATTATTTTTTTGCCGGAGTGGATACTGAAAACTACGAAGACGCAAAATGCTTTTTTGAGTCGAAAGGATACAAGGCCGGTGAGATGCATTACTCCATGGGAATGGACTTACACGGATTTGTACTTAGCGACTATGTGCTTGATAAAAAAACAAAGGCCGAGGCTAATGGGTACAAGTTTGTGAATTTTGAGTATAAATACGCACTTCGCCTGTTAAGCTTTATGCGAGACGAGTTTGGCGGTGGCTGGAAGCGTAACTCTTTATTATTAATGCGTAACAATGCCGCTTGTGATTGTATAATACTTGCGCTGAACAAGGATGATAATATATGTGGTGCCGTGCTTCGTGCCATAGATGATAATCCAATGAGGTTTGGCCCTGTAGGTGTCGCTGAAAGTGAACGAAACAGCGGTATTGGCGGTATTCTGCTAAACCTTCAAATGTATGAAATGACAAAACGTGGTATATATCGTATGTATTTTATGACCACAGAGGAAAACGGACGTCGCTATTATGAAAGAAACGGTTTATCCGTAATAAGAACATGCACCGATTACAGAAAGGAGATAGTATGACAAATGTAAAACGTGTTGTTTCGGTGGGTGCCCATTCGCTGGATGCTGAAATAATGGGTGGTCCACTGTTTTTGAAATATGCCAAACTTGGTGCAAAAAACACATGTGTTCATGTCACCCAAGGACGCCTCGAAGACCCAAACGCCACAAAAGAAGAGTGTGATGCATATTTAGAAAAGCTGTTCTCTCAAAATAAAAAAGCCGCTGAAAAGCTGCATGCCGATTATTTGTGGTTGGGTTATGTTTCAAAGGAGATGCCCACTATTGAAGAATTCACAAAACGAATGAAACAATATTTTGAGGACGAAAAGGTAGATTTAGTTATTACACACTGGCGAGGCTCCATGCATCCAAGGCATATTAATACCCATGATGCGGTTACCGAGGCTTGCAAACAAATGCGCAGAGAAGGAAAAAACATAAAGCTGGTATATGGTGAAACATTTGAAGATCTTGTCGGCTTTATCCCTCAGCTATATTTTGAGATGGAAGAAGATGAGGTGGCGCAGTGGTTTTCGGCATTAAGTGAATACCAGGTATTTAACGGCGAAATAAACGATTTTCCTTACCGCAATTATTACCAAACGAATCTAAGCATTAGGCAGATTGAATGTGGCAGCAAAAAACCTACGGTAATTTACATGCATAGCAGCATGATTGAAAACGAGCTTTTATAAGGAGAATACAATGGGTAAAACATATATTAGAGTTGATGACAGACTGATTCATGGTCAAACAATAGTAGCATGGTGCCCTACTTTGGGAATAAAAGAAATTGTTGGGGTGGATGATGTAAGTGCCGCAAACCCTATGCTGAAATCCATCATGACAATGGGTGTACCCAAAGATTATAAGACAAATATAGTGACCTATGAAGAGGCAAAAGAGCTTTTAAAAAATCCAAGTGATGACAATAGGCTGGTTATTGTCAAGTTTCCTTTAGCGTTAAAAGAGCTAAAAGATGTGCTTACAAGCGACATGGAAATAAACCTTGGAAATATCGCCAAAAGAGAAGACACCGTCTATAACCTACAAGATAAAACCGGTATATTTTATTTAAGCGAAGAAGACGTTGGTTTATTAAAAGAATTTGTCACAGATGGTTATACAGTGTATTTCCAGCAATTGCCAAGTGCAAATAAAGTTGACTGGGATGCATTTATAAAAACAATATAAATAAAAAAGGAGAGTATCTATGGGTGTTTTACAGATTGTACTGATTTCGTTGTTTGTTTATTTAGGCTCAATTGGCTCTATTGTAGGTAACACAATAGGCTGGTACAACTTTGGTCGTCCGCTGGTAGCATCTTTCATAGTGGGTGTTATCATGCAAGATATCCCAACAGCCATGATGGTTGGTATTCCATTACAAATCATGTATATGGGTAATGTGACACCGGGCGGTGCTGTTGCATGGGATTTATCATATGCAACCTACATTGGCACTGCCGGCGCAATTGTCTTTGGCCAAGGCTTGGAAGCAACTGAAATTATCGGCCTAGCGGTATTATTTGCAGGCATCGGCGGCTTTGTAGGACAACTAATGTGGAACATCAGTTACGCTGCTAACTTGCCACTAAACCGTGTTGCCCAAAAATATGCAAGTGAAGGCGCAACCGACAAAATGCATATCCCAAATGTGGTTTTGGGCCAGGCAATAGGCTTTGCCGCAAGATTTATCCCTGCATTCATTTTACTCTCAACATTCTCTGTGGCATCATCGCAGGCAGACTTTGCAACATTAATTCCCAGTTGGGTAACCGTCTTACTGGGCAACTTTGGCGGTATGATGGCTGCACTTGGTATGGGTATAATTCTCTCATTCTTGCTAAAGAAAAAATATCAGCTAGCAATTTACATGGCAGGATTTATTTTGGTGACATATTTAGGTCTAAACATGATGGCGGTTGCAGTTATTGCTATCATTGTTTCAATAATGTATTATGTCGCAAATGAGAAGAAAGAGGTGACACAATGAGCCAGAAAAAAATTAGTAAAAAGACATTAGACAAGTCTTTTAACACATGGTTTTTCTTCAACGGATGTTCACAGCAAGCAGAATCCATGTTGGGTATGGCTTTTGGCCAATCGATGGCACCGGTTATTGATGAACTATATGAAACAAAAGAAGAAAAAGCTGAAGCTTTGAAAAGGCATGTTACACTTTTTAATACTGAATCACAGGTAGGCTCCATTTGCAACGGTGTTGTATGTGGCCTAGAGGAATCAAATGCAAATGGAAATTGCAGTCCAAATGTTATTGAGTCTGTAAAAGTTGCGCTGATAGGACCTACGTCAGCTATAGGCGACTCATTATGGGTGGCAACTGTTATTCCTATTTTGCTTACAATTTGCCTGTCCATATCCCAAGGTATGCCGGAAATGTCGTGGCTTGGTGCTGTAATTTATATGATAGCTTATCCTTTAGGCACATATATGCTAAGCCGCTGGCTGTTTAACCTTGGTTACAAGTCCGGGCTTGTGGGCATGGAAAGCTTTATGGCAAGCGGAAAACTAGACCTAATTACAAGTTCTATGACGGTACTTGGCCTGATCGTTGTAGGTGCGCTTACAGCTTCCTTCGTCAACGTCTCGTTACCCATTCAAATTGTATCCGACATATTTGATCCTAGCACAGGTGAAACCATTGTTGGCCATGTTGTCTTCAATGCAGATACAATGCTTAATAATATATTCCCAAAAATTCTTCCGTTAGGGCTGACATTACTGGTATATAGCCTGTATGCCAAAAAGAAACTATCACCCATGAAGATAATGGGCATCATCTTTTTAATGGCATGCGCCGTGACAGCAGTCGGCTTTGCATTTGGCGTATATGTTTAAATTTTTTCTCGTTACGTATGCCGATCTTTTTCGTTAGAATCAAAAATTGTTAAATCAATTTCAAATGCACTTTATCTCTAAATTATATTAATGCAACAAAAAATCCCACTGACAAAAGTCAGTGGGATTTTTTATGAATAGCATAAGGGGTATAAGAAAGTTTCGTTTAAATACAATTTTGCAATCTATAAGCCTGGTACATCTCAATAACTTCAATACATCTGATGATGCAAAAGTAATCCCCTATGTAAAAGTAGGTGTCAGTTATGTTGCAGGTTCTGCACATATATCAATAGCAAGTGATACAACCTGTAAAAACTCACCTTTTACACGGTTTGCAGTCTCCACAACCTCCGCATGGTCGAGTTTCTGATCAAGTACACCTGCGGCCATATTGGTAATACAAGATACACCTATCACCTGCATACCCGCATGTGCAGCAACTATGGCTTCGGGCGCAGTGGACATACCAACTGCATCGGCACCCAAAACACGGAACATCCGAATTTCTGCCGGGGTTTCGTAGTTTGGTCCGGAGTACATAGCATACACACCTTCACGTAGTGCAATACCCTTGGAAAGTGCTTTTTCTTTAAGTGTTTCGCGCAGTGTTTTGGTATATATATCACTCATATCAGGGAAACGAACACCAAACTCGTCAAGATTTTTGCCTATCAATGGGTTTTGACCGGAATAGTTTATGTGGTCTGTAATAAGCATAAGGGCACCTGCCGAAAAATCTAAATTAACACCACCCGCGGCGTTGGTAAGTAGTAGCTTTTTCACGCCAAGACGAGCAAGCACACGAACAGGAATGGTGATTTCGCTTTGTGGTAAACCCTCGTAATAGTGCACACGTCCACTTAATGCGATAACGGCCTTGCCCATGTGTGTGCCAAAAACCAAGTTTCCGGCATGACCCGCCACGCTTGGCACGGGAAAGCCAGGGATATCGGCAAACGGAATGACGGTAGCATCATCCAAAGTATCGGCAAAGCTACCAAGACCGCTGCCTAAAATAAGCCCCATGACGGGTTTTGCCGATGTAATGCTTTTGATATAGTTTGTAGCCGAGTCAATACGGCTAAGTATATTATCCATGAAAACCTCCTAAATAAGTTTATCTAAAATAGAGTTTCCAATACAAGCGCTGGGCTTTTTCACATCAAAATTGTCCAAGATGCTAGCCCCGATAACAGCAAAGGTGTCTGCTTTTTCTAAAGTACCCCTACCCTGCATTGATTTTGAATAAGCCAGCAAAAATGCACGCTCACGGGTGTGATCTGTGCCTGCATGTGTGGGATCATTGCCGTGATCAGACGTAATAAGAACAAGGTCATCTTCCTTCATACCTTGCAAAAACACGCCTAGTTTTTCATCAAACTTTTCCAGTTCGGCGGCATATCCTTCGGGATCGCGTCTGTGTCCCCACAACGCATCAAAATCTACTAAGTTCGTAAAGCAAAGACCGGTGAAATCTGTGTCCAAAAGTTCAATGGTTTGTTCCATACCATGCACAGAACTTTTAGATTTATGCGCGATTGTAAGGCCGTTACCGTTAAAAATATCGTAAATTTTGCCCACCGATATCACATCAAGCCCACTGTTTTTAAGCGCATCAAGGCATGTCACATGTGGCGGGCTGAGGGCATAGTCGTGACGATTTGACGTGCGGACAAATTCGCCTTTTTTACTGCCCACATAAGGTCTTGCGATAACACGCGCAACACGCCAATCTTCACGCATGGTGATTTCTCGTGCAATTTCGCAGTATTCATATAGCGTATCAAGGCCCATGGTATCCTCGTTACCGCAAATTTGCAACACCGAATCTGCCGAAGTATACACAATCAAATGGCCGTGATTTATTTCATCTTCGGCAAATTCATCTAAAATATCGGTGCCGCTGGCACTTTTGTTTCCGATAATCTTGCGTGATGTTTTTTCCTCTAAAAGAGCAATAAGCTCAGGCGGAAACCCTGTGTCTGAAAAAGTTTTGAAAGGCTCTACAGTATGCACGCCCATCATTTCCCAGTGGCCCGCCAATGTATCTTTGCCCGCGCTTTTTTCATGAAGATAGGCGTGGTAACCCAAAGGGGTTTCAACCGGTGCAATGCCGGGAACATGGTGAAGATTTGCCAGGCCAAGGCGTGTTAAGTTTGGGATGCTGAGCCCTGCAGCTTCAGCTATGTGTGCCAACGTGTCAGCACCGGCATCGCCATAATCAGCCGCATCAGGCAAAGCACCTACGCCAAGCGAATCCACCACAATAGCAAATATTCTTTTATATCGCATATTATTCAGCACCTTCTAAAATAGCCATGCTGGCCGATACGCCTAAACGGTCGGCACCTGCCTCTACCATGGTTATGGCGGCATCGTAATCACGCATACCACCCGAAGCTTTCACCTGCATGTTATCACCCACAACAGAGCGCATTAGCGCCACATCATGTGCAGTAGCGCCGCCTGTGCCAAAGCCTGTAGATGTCTTCACAAAATCAGCACCGGCCTTGAGCGAAAGCTCGCAAGCAGTTTTCTTTTGTTCGTCATCAAGATAACAAGTTTCGATGATCACCTTTACGGTGACGCCATCTGCAGCTTCAACAACTGCCTGGATATCTGTAAAAACTGTTTCGATGTCACCGGAAAGTAATGCACCTACGTTGATAACCATATCAACTTCTTGCGCACCGCGTTCAATAGCGTCTTTGGTTTCAAACGCTTTGCAAGCAGAGGTGTTTGCACCTAAAGGAAAGCCAACAACAGTGCACACTTTTACGCTACTGCCTGCCAATAGTTTGGCAGTTTGTTCAATATTTGCGGGGTTTATGCAAACAGAAGCCGCACCGATTTCAAGTGCCTCGGCACATATTTTAGCCACCTCGTCTTTTGTAGCCGCGGCTTTCAGAACGGTATGATCAAACATAGCTGCCAGTTTTTGTTTTTCCATTTTATGTCTCCTGTGGTTTTTATAAATGTTAGTTATTATATATTTATCCGTACTATTTCATTCTGTCGGACTCGATAAGACGTTTCAACGCTTCTATGGTCACCTGAATGGCAGAGGCGGTATTTTCGTCCATTTTTTGGTCAAGCCCTGCCAGTTCTCTTTCTTGGTTCCAAATAACATGGAAGCAAGACCCACAACGGCAAGCCAACGCATCAGCCACAACAAACAACGCGGCAGATTCCATTTCACTGGCTTTTACACCAAGCCGTTTCCAAGCCTCCCATTTTTCAAGCAGCTCGCCTGCTATAGGCATCTTGTTTGGAGAGTGCTGACCATAAAAAGAGTCTTTACACTGTACAACACCCACATGGTGTTTTTTGTCCATAGCTTTTGCTGCCTCTACCAAGGCACTTGTCACCTCGAAATTGGCAACAGCGGGATACTCAATGGGTGCATACTCACAGCTGGTGTGCTCATAGCGGATAGCTCCCGAGGCTATGACCACATCACCGGATTCCACCGAAAGATCTATGCCACCACAAGTGCCCACACGCAAAAATGTATCTGCGCCGATATTATGTAGTTCTTCCATGGCAATGGCAGCCGACGGGCCGCCTATACCGGTAGAGCAAACGCTGACCTTTTCGCCAAGCAGAGTGCCTGTGTATATGGTGTACTCACGGTTTTGTGCAACAAATACGGGATTGTCAAAATAAGCGGCGATTTTCTCTGAACGGCCGGGATCGCCCGGCAATATGCAATAACGTCCAACATCACCTTTTACACAATGTATATGAAATTGCTTTTCCAGTTCTTGCATGACAAATGCCTCCTTATTAATTTAGCGAGCGTCTATTATATTGCATCCACCCATATTGGGCTGGACCATGCCATATGCTCATCATTTTGGGTGACACGCAGGTAGTAATAATCACTTTCGCTGCGATCATCATCGACATAGGTGAAGTCACACTCTAAGTTTTGTGTTTCGTGTGTGGCCACTACCTTGTTGTTTTTAATAAGTTCTACCTTACCTTGCTGTGTGCACAGTACACTGACATCAATATTGACGGATGCATCCTTAGCACACTTGATTTCTTGTCCCATCACAGCGTCGCCGATTTTTATTGATGGTAAAATACGTGCGCCTGTGGTGCCGAAAACAAACCTATCAAACATGGCATCAAACAGGTTTTGTCTTGTGATTTCGGGCAAGAATGCGCCCATGATACCACCCTCGATACCGTGCTCCATTTGGTGAGAGTCACTACCTGCAATAAGGCCTATGCGATGTCCCATCGCCAATGCGTCTTGTGCACAGCATCCTTCGCATTTCAGATGATCTTTTGTATAAACAGATTTATCTTCAAAACGCTCGTAAGCGGCATGACGAGAATATGTTTCAACAAGACGTTGAACGCTTTCGTCACCGAAGGTCCAGTCGGTTGCTGCGCTTACCATACCCCACATTGCCGCAGGGTGATGAGGTATGCACTGTCCGCCGTATGCCTTGATGCTTTCAAAAAGCTTGTATGGTGTGATACCACCCACTTCGTTTGAGCGGAACATCTCGCCATCATCGCCGGGATAGTATATATTTTTGTGTCCGTAATCATATCTATATTCGTTCGGGGTCCACTCATATGACAGCAAGGAAGCAAAATCGTCCTCCATGTTAACCAGCTTGCAAGAAGTACGCATCCATTCCCATTCGGATTTTGTTGTCCAGTCGGGATATGAGTCGTGGTCTGTCAATGAAGCAAACTCAAGGCCTGCCGTGCTCATTGCGAAGTGATAATATTGATCAATTTGGCCTGCACCATCACTCAGTCCACTTTGACCATGAATATCACCAAATGCTATTTTCTGGCTGTAGCCGTTCTTTTTAAGCCACGCTTGCATGGCTTCTTTTGTCGGTTTTTCAAACACCTTAGGCGTGGGGATTGGTGTGGTAAAACTATCCGAGATTAACTCGGCCGCTTCATCAAAGAACTCAGCGATATCATCCACATGTATAGTGTTATACATAGCTGTGGCATTACGATCATAGTGGCCGTTTTTAGGTGAAAATTGCCATGCTAAATGAATGACGTTTTGATCATCAATAACAATTTTCGGATGAGTACCACACTCGCCGTCTTGATTAGACATGATGAATGGCTTTGACCAGTCCTCACCGTTTTTCTTCACACGTACATGCACGTTGTATTTACCCCATGTGTAAACCACGATGGCGTAATCTTTGTTGTACGAGGCATCCATGTCTTGATACCAGCTTACACGCTGTGCAAAACGCTGGGCTTTTTCAGAGCAAAGTTTGCCGTCCCAGTAAGCTTTTGCAGAGAGATAAGACAGTTTAGACTGTGCGCCAAAATCATACCAGCTGACTATAACACCGTTCTCATGTGGCACAACAATTGGCTGGGTTGCCCACATACCGTCGTCATCGTTTAGGCGATGTTCATCGCTCCACTGACCGCTTTCATAAACACGCAACACGGCATTATACACCTTGCCATCGAATACGTCGTAAGCAACATAAAGTCTGCCGTCTGCCGCTCTACAAGCAGTGGGACGATATGACTTTTGGCTTTGAGAAACTTTTTCTTCACTTTTAACGCCTGCGGTAGTTACTATAGCAAGCATGGCATCACTGCGCTGTGCACTAAGCCTAGACCACAATACCATAATATTTTCGCCATCGTCGCTGATGCTGTGGTTGTAGACAGCCATGCCTTGGTCAATCATAATTGGGCTGCTGTATACCCCATTTTCAAGCCATGAAACATATAAAGTCCATATCATGTCCTTGCATTCAGACCAAACAAACCATACTTTACCATCAAAACTATGCATGTCAGGACGAAATGCGTCGCCACCTTGAGACAGCAAAGCTTGATTTTTCAGTTTACCATCGACAAGATTTGCCGCATAAAGATAATCATGTCCGTCTTTATGCTCGTCCCACGCGACATATACATCACTGCCTAGTACAGCGACACTGGGATACTGGGCATTGCACACACGGCTGTCGGTATATGCAATGCTACTTTTGTTTAGCTTTGAATCCATAATATTTCCTCCTTAAAATTAATCATCTTCATGTTTTCCGACACCTGCCGGTGGCCTGATGTGCTTAACCGCAAAGGTGAGCACCAGCAATGTTGCAACATAAGGTAGCATCTGTATTATTTGCGGCGGTATAACGCTGTTTTGCATATAAATTTGTAAAGCATCAAAGAAGCCGAATAATAACGCGGCATAAATTACTTTTACGGGGGAATATCTTGCCAAAATAGCAATAACAACCGCAATATAACCACGTCCTGCTGTCATATCACGCACATACATGTTTAAGTGGTCGATGGAAAGATATGCGCCGCCAAGACCCGCCAGTGCGCCACAGATAAGCACACCTGAATATTTAATTTTGCGAACATTAAGGCCCATAGAGGCCGCAACTTTCGGGTTTTCGCCAACAATACGCAAACGTAAGCCATACACAGTTTTAAACAGTAAGAAAGATCCGGCGAATGCACATATAACACTGATATATCCTAAGATAGAAATCTGTGACAGGAAAGAGCCTATAACGGGAATTTTCCCTACCACTTCGCTGAATGTGCCTCCGATATCCGCCACCTGAGGTGAGTTGCCTTTTGTGCCCCAGATCATCTGCATGAGCAAGGTGGTGAACGCTGTGGCAAGCAGGTTCAGCCCGATGCCGCTGATAACCTGATTCACCTTGTATCTGATACATAATATGCCATGCATCAGGCCAAGCACAACACCGCCCAGTATACCGCAAAGTATACCAATCCAGGCGCTTTGCGTGAGATAACTGCCAAGTGTGGCGGTAAATGCACCCACCATCATCATGCTTTCCAGGCCCAAAGCCATAACGCCACCACGAACAGAAAACGTACCACCCAACGCGGCTAAAATCAAAGGTATTGATAAAGAAAAACTGGCAATTAAAATTGGAACGATGTTTGCAAATATATCCATTATGCTTGCACCTCCCTTTTTGTGCTTTTGCGGTTAAATGGGCTTATAACTTCTTTAACCAAAAGAGGAGCTGCTACAAAAATAACCACCAGCGATTGTATTACATTGACAAACTCTGTGGGAATATCCGTAACCGTTGCAAGTATTAAAGAACCTGCACGTAGCGCACCGAATATTAGGCCGGCAAATATTACGCCTACAGGACTGTCACCGGCAAGAGCTGCAACGGCAATGCCGTCAAAACCATAGCCCGGCGAGAAGCCTGCTATAAGCTTTCTGTCCACACCCAGTACATGGCTGGATCCAGCAAGGCCTGCAATGGCGCCACTAGCCAACATGGCAATAATCAATATCTTGCCACTGTTTATGCCGGCAGTTTCGGCAGCTAGTTTGTTTTGACCCACACATCGTATTTCATAGCCTATGACAGACTTGTCAATCGAATATTTGACAAAAATACAGGCTACAATAGCAATAATAATAGCTATGGTAAGCTGATAGCTGCTGACAAACCTAGGTAGCAATGCAGTATCCAGTACTTGAGCTGTTTGTGCCGAGGGGGCATTTTCAGCTTGTAAAGGTCCGTTTAACAAATAATCGACGAAGAATATTGCAATGGAATTCAGCATGATGGTAGCAATAACTTCATTCGAGCCGAAACGCACCTTCAAAAAACCTACCAACATAGCATAAGCACCACCTGCAAACATACCACAAATCAACGCTAAAGGCAGATGCACTATCATCGGAAGGCCTAAATCTGTTGTTCCAACAACGGCCGAGGCCAAAGCACCAAGATACATTTGTCCCTCTATACCCAGATTTATCAGAGTTGCTTTTTTCGCCACGGTAAATGCAAGGCCTGTGAAAATCAAAGGTGTGGCCTGTGTAAGTGTCCTGAAAATAGCGCTTTGTCCGCCGAAAGCACCCTCAAAAATTGCAGCAAAAGCCGAAATAGGGTTATGGCCCGACAGTAGCATAACAATAGAGCTTGTCACAATAGCAAAAAGAAAAGATAAAACAGACAGCTTCAGCGTGCCGGTGTTTACCAAAAAGCTTTTGATTTTTTCCGTCATGTTTGAGCACCCCCTGTTGATACAGTGCTTCCGGCCATCATCATGCCCAGATCGGTTTCACTTGCCACGTCGGGGTCGACAAATGACACAAATTGTCCGTCATACATCACAGCAATACGATCGCTAAGGCTGCGCACTTCGTCCAAGTCTGCCGAAATAAGTAAAATAGCTTTGCCCTCGTCACGTAGCGAGAGTAGCTTGTTATGTATATATTCCTGTGCGCCCACATCTACGCCGCGTGTTGGCTGGGCCACAATGATAACATCGGGATCTTGGCTGAAAACACGTGCCAAGACAACTTTTTGCTGGTTGCCACCCGATAAAGCATTACACAGCACATAGTCATTTGGTGCCTTTACACCAAATTCCTTGGACTTTTCAACGCTATATTCTTCGATTTCCTTTTGTCGCAAAAGAACTTTACCCGCAAAAGCCTTGGTTCTGTGATAGCCAAGGATGATGTTTTCACGAATAGACATGCCCAGCACCAGCCCACGTGTGGAACGGTCTTCAGGAACATGCCCTATACCTTGGTCAATAAAATCTTTTGCGTTGCCTTTGATGGTTTTTCCGGCAATTTGCATATTCATGCTATCTGGAGTACATAGACCGGTCAGCACTTCTATAAGTTCGGTTTGGCCATTGCCCTCTATACCTGCAATACCAAGAATTTCGCCCTTGCTAACATCAAAAGAAATATCTTTAAGGACAGTGTTACCCTTTACGGTAAGGTTTATATTTTGTACATTCAGATGTACAGCTCCCTTACATTCGGTGCGGCGACTGATGGCCAAATCTACATCTCTGCCCACCATCAGGTTTGCCAAATCCTCTACAGTGGCATCGCCTACAGGTAAGTCGTTCACCACCATGGTACCATCCCTTAACACAGAAATTCTATCGGCCACGGCGATGGTTTCTTTCAGCTTATGAGTGATTATGATGATACTTTTATTTTCTTCCTTCAGGCTTTTTATTACCATAAAAAGCTCGTCCACTTCTTGCGGAGTTAACACAGCAGTGGGCTCGTCCAAAATTAATATTTCCGCACCGTGATATAGTGCTTTTAAAATTTCCACGCGCTGTTGTTCGCCTAAAGATAAATTTTCCACAATCTCGGTGGACTGAAGCTTGAAATCCAAACGATCAATCCAGCTTTGTACCTTTTTATGTGCTTCTTTAAGGTCCAGTATGCCATGTTTGTTTGGCTCGGCACCTATGATTACGTTTTCGGTAATGCTTAAAACAGGAGCCAGCATAAAATGCTGATGAACCATACCGATGCGAAGCGACATAGCCTTGGTGGGATTGTCTATTTGTTGTTTTTCTCCATTGATGAAAATTTCGCCACTTGATGGTGAGGTCATACCATAAAGTATTTTCATTAAAGTAGATTTCCCAGCACCGTTTTCGCCGAGAAGAGAGTGTATTTCCCCTTTGCGTAGGTTGAAATCAGCATTGCATACTG
>CAYJIG010000049.1:0-15819 GCA_964370165.1 uncultured Oscillospiraceae bacterium | reverse complement strand
TTCTGGTTTTTTCCATTATGTCAAACGCCATTTTAGGCTCAACACCTTTGTGCATTAAATACACCATGATGGAGTCACGAGTACCAATAACGTCCGAAATGGTACAAATTTCATCTTTTATCAAGTCTTGTGCGTTACCACTCCACACATCGGTACCATGGGAAAGTCCCGAAATCTGAATCAAATCACCAAAGTTTTTTGGTTGCGCTTCTACAAGCATCTGCCTAACAAAACTTGTTCCAAGCTCGGGTATACCAAATGTTCCGGTTTCGCTGAACAAATCTTTTGGCGTGACACCCAGCGCATCTGTAGACGTAAGCAAACTATAAACTTCAGGCGCATTCATTGGCACATCGTCCATTTTCACGCCTGTTGCATCTTCTAAATGTTTGTATAACGTTGGAACATCATGTCCCAGCTCGTCTAGTTTCAGCAAAGTATCATGCAAATACTTAAACTCAAAATGGGTAGTTACCACACCCTTGTCTTTATCGTCAGCAGGATGCTGAATAGGACAAAAATCGTAAATATCCATATCATCCGGCACCACAACCATGCCGCCCGGGTGCTGGCCAGTTGTACGCTTTACCCCGGTGCATCCTGATACCAGGCGATTTTGCTCGGCCGATCCTACCACTTTATCGCGTTCTTCCAGGTATTTGCTCACATATCCAAACGCCGTTTTGTCTTGTAGCCCGCTTACCGTTCCGGCTTTAAAGACATAACCCTTGCCAAAAATTTCCTCGGTGTATCTATGTACATTCCCCTGAAACTCACCCGAAAAATTAAGATCAATATCCGGAACTTTGTCTCCCTCAAAACCTAAAAATGTCTCAAACGGAATTTCGTTACCGTCTATATATAACTTTTCGCCACACTTCGGACAGTCTTTATCGGGCAAGTCAAACCCCGACGCCACGCTTCCGTCGTCAAAAAATTCGCTATACTTGCACTTTTTGCAAAGATAATGCGGCGGCAGTGGATTCACCTCCGAAATACCCGCAAAGTTTGCCACAGCGGACGAGCCCACAGAACCACGGCTACCCACAAGATAACCGTTATCCTCTGAATATTTCACCAGCCTTTGCGCAATAACATAAAGCACTGCAAAGCCATGCTTTATAATAGAGCTCAGTTCTCGTTCAAGGCGACTTTTCACTATTTCAGGCACTGGCGTTCCATAGCGTTTTTCCGCATTTTCCATGGTCATTCTCTGAAGCTCTTCATCACTGCCGTCAATGGATGGATTGAATAGCCCTTTAGGAATAGGACGCACGTCTGCGCTTATCATATCCGCTATTTTATTTGGGTTTTCCACCACCACTTCATATGCTTCTTTCTTTGACAGGTAGGCAAATTCTTCCATCATTTCGTCGGTGGTTCGATAATACAGCGGTGCTTGATTATCCGCATCCGAAAACCCTTTGCCGGCTTGTAATATAGCCCTAAATATAGACTCTTCTTTGTTTAAAAAATGCACATCCCCGGTAGCAACCACCGGCTTTTGACAAAGTTTACCGACACGCAAAATAGTGCGGTTTATTTCCGACAGTGCATCTTCGCTATCCACCCTGCCATCACGCACTAAAAACGAGTTATTACCATGCGGCATTATTTCTAAATAATCATAATAGCTTGCTATTTTCGCAAGCTCCTCTTCGGGCTTTCCGTCCAGCACTGCACGATATAACTCACCCGCTTCACATGCCGAGCCCACCAAAATCCCTTCACGGTATCGATTCAAAAGACTGCGCGGTACACGTGGTCCCGCACTTTTTCCCGTAGCAAAATTATCAATATGGCTGCTTGATATAATACGGTACATGTTTTTTAGGCCTATACTGTCTTTCACAAGCAGTGTAATATGGGTGTTTCGACGACTCAGCGCACGTTTACTGCCAAGGCCTGTGTTTATGTCTTCAATATTTTCAACGCCTCGCTCACGCAAAGCCTCCATCATGTTTTGGAAGATCTGGGCGGTAGCACGTGCGTCATCGTTCGCTCTGTGGTGCCTAAACGACGGCACACCCACATGTTTTGCCACTGCATCCAGCCGATAACTGCGCATGCCTAAATAAAGTGCTTGCGCCAGCGGCAATGTGTCGATGCACGTCATGTCTGTAGACAGTCCACACCTTAGCGCTGCTTGCCGAATAAAAAGCATATCAAAATCATGCCCGTTGTGGGCAATTAAAACTCTACCCGCCACAAACTCAAAAAACTTCGCCAGCGCCTCAGCCTCGCTTGGTGCATCCTTCACCATATCGTCTGTGATGCCTGTAATTTTTGTGATTTTTTCACTTATCGGCCGTTGTGGATTTACAAACGTTTGAAATTCTTCGGCAACTTCTCCATCTTTTATCACCACAGCGCCGATTTCCGTCATCACATCTCCTTGCGGTGACAGTCCCGTTGTCTCTATGTCAAACACCACAAGCTCGGTTTTTGCCAACTGGCCTGTGGCATCACCCTTCACTACCGGCACGGCGTCATCCACAAAATACGCCTCGCAACCGTACAACACCTTGAAATCAGGATTGCTCTTACGCACGGCATCGCAAGCCAACATCGCTTCCGGATAAGCCTGAACCACTCCATGATCAGTGATAGCCACCGCACTATGGCCCATAGCCGCCGCTGTCTCTATCACTTTTTTCACGTCGCACAACCCATCCATGCTGGACAGTTTTGTGTGAAGATGTAGTTCTATGCGCTTTTCTTCTGCGGTATCAACTTTTTTCTTTTTCTGCACACGCATCACATCACTCGGCTTAAATATAATATCTCTTTCATATCTATCCTGTATGCATTCTCCGCGTACTATCAAGGTATCTCCGTTTTTTATGTCATCCCACTTACCTGTCAACTCGCCCGGATAACTGTTCAACTTAAGCATTATTGAGCCTTCACCATCGGTGATGCATGCGGTACGAATATGCATCCTGGGAAACTCTCGCTTTTCGGTGGAAAACACTTCACCCCATACAACACATTTACCACTACCATCGTGTAGTTCCGAAAGCGCATCAAATTGTGTCGGCGAAAAATATGCACCCAGCATGTTTTCAGCCAAATCATCTTGCGTCTCAAGCCCACATTTTTTAGGTATTTTTATTGGCTTACCTCTGGGCTTTTTTATCGTGGTATCCATCGGTCTTTGGTCTATTTCTTCTTGTTTTTTTACAATTTCTTTACGGCTTTCTTCCGACATGTGTAACTCTACCGACACATGCTCTCCGGTTTTATCAAAAAGGCTATCTTCCAGTTTCTTGCAAAACTGCATGTTTTCCAGCATAGACGTTCCATGAAACACTTCTATCGAAATTTTATCGCTTTCCATGTTGATTATCGCATCTGAAAAATAATGTAAAAGTGGCAATCCATCGTCTTGGATTTCCTCAATCACATAAATTAGGTTATCTTTTGTAAGGCTATCAATCGGAAAGCTTACCCCTAAGGACAATTTACACTGCGGAAAATAATTTTTTATCACATCGATTATTTTTATGCGTTCATACCCCGACAAAGGCATGCTAGCCCTGCATACAAGGCGCACTTTTGCAGCTTCTTCGTTATATATTGCTCGCTCTATTGGCAACGCTTTTTGCTCTGTGGTAAGACGTGTGTCCTTCATGATTTCGGGACACAACTCACCCAACACCACCGACATAGCTACCCCTCCTTCGTTTATACCGCAAAAACGCCGACGTAATAAAACCGTCGCCGTGTTGTTGTTTTTTTGATTTTAAGTTCAATTTGTTTTATTATATGTCTTCTATACCGATTTACATTTTTTCAATTTCTGCCAAAAGCTGTTCTACATAGTCTCCATGTAAAGTTCGTACTTTTTCGCCCTTCACAAAAAGCACTGCGCTGTCTTTACCGCCTGCAATTCCGATATCTGCTTGTTTTCCTTCGCCGATACCGTTCACCACACAGCCCATTACTGCCACTTTTAGTGATTTTTTACACCCTTGCAGGCGCTCTTGTACTTGCTGTGCAACCTCGGCTACCGGAATAACTGTCCGCCCACATGTAGGGCAACTGATCACCTCGGGTCCCGGCACAAAATGCCCCGCCGCACGAAGAATATCATACCCCGCCTGAATCTCTTTTTCCACTTCGGCTGTAAGCGACACTCGTAATGTATCCCCTATACCATCCAAAAGCAGTGCACCAATGCCCATGGCATTTTTCACAAGGCCCATGCGCCATGTTCCGGCTTCTGTCACACCCAAATGTAATGGGTAATCACACTTTTCTGCCAGCTGCCTATATGCCTGCACCATGGTTGGCACATGACTTGATTTCAGCGACAACACAATATCTGTGAAGTTCTCATCTTCCAAAAGGCGCACATGACCTAGCACACTTTCAACCAGTGCTTCCGGTACAGGCCCGCCGTATTTTTCCAACAAATCCTTTTCAAGACTTCCACCGTTTACGCCTATACGAATGGGCACACCGTATTCTTTACATGCTTGTACTACGCTTTTCACCCTGTCTTTACCACCGATGTTGCCCGGGTTCAGCCTGATTTTATCCACTCCGGCCTCGACACATGCAATAGCAATACGATAATCAAAATGAATATCCGCCACCAGCGGAATGCTCACTTCTTTTTTTATCGCATTTATCAGCGGCACGTTATCTATATGTGGCACCGTCACTCGCACAATACCGCATCCTGCGTCTTGCAAAGCTTTTGCCTGGCTTACATTCGCCGCTATATCATCAATGGGACAGCTAAGCATACTTTGCACCACCACAGGCGCATCGCCACCAATAAATACATCCCCTATCTTCACTTTGCGGGTATGTCTTCGCATGTTGCATCCTTTCTTGCCTGTTTGTAAGCACGTCACAAAAGCGTTTTTTATGTAAATATACGCTGAATATCAAAAAATGATACAAACAGCATTAGCCCCAGCAACAGCGATATGCCTATAACATTAACCACTGTTTCATATTTTTGAGGCAGTGGTTTTCTGCGCACAGCCTCTATCGCCAGTAGTACCACACGTCCACCGTCCAGCACCGGTAACGGTAGTAAATTCATCACGCCTAGGTTTATAGAAATAAGGCTAAGGAGCTGAACCACCGGAATCCAGCCCAAGGCGGTGGCTTTGCCTATCTCGCTTACAATTCCCACCGGCCCCGACAACTGATTTATCGGCACTCTACCGGCTATAAGATCAATCAATGTAAGATAAATCACACGTGCATACGATAAAACCGTGTTGAAACCTTCACTTATCACATTAATAACTGTTTTTTCCTCGGCCCATACTTTAAACCCTTTATCCAAATACTCATACGGCTCGCCCGTACTTTCATTTATAATCACTTCGCCGGTTTCGGAATCGGTGGCAGTAACCACTTCAAACTCTATATCATTTAGCAAAATTTCTTCGTCGCCGCGCTGTACTTGCAAATCAAGTGTACCGTTCTGGGTACGTAAAAACTCATAATCCATGTCTGAAAAGGTAAACATCTGCCTTCCGTTTACTTTTTCTATCACATCCCCTGCCTGAAGGCCTGTGCTGGGCACACTCACCTCGGCCACAGTGCGGCTGGCGATATACCCGTCTCCTGCCGCTATCACAATCACCACCGCTACAAACCCCAGCACAAAGTTCATAAAAACACCACTAAGCATCACAATCAATCGCTTGTAAATGGGTGCATTTTGAAAGCTGCGTTCGCTATCGGTTGCAGATTCTTCATATTCGCCTTCCATTGCCACGTATCCACCTACCCAAAAAAGACGGATGGCATATAGTGTTTCGCCTATCTGCTTTTTGAAAACGGCAGGTCCCATACCAATGGCAAATTCCAGTACTTTGATTTTGCAAAGTTTTGCTGCAACGAAATGGCCTAACTCATGTATAAACACCACACTGCCAAACACCAAAACAGCTGCAACAATCATGATCACAGTCGACATATATATTTTTTCTCCGTATTTCTATTTTATACATTTTCTCGCACATACCGACGTGCTTTTTCATCGCACTCATACACATCTTGTAATGTATATTCTCCGGCATAGCTTTCGCTAAGCACGCAACCTTCCACCAATCGGCCTATATCTAAAAACTTGATTTTATCTTTCAAAAACAAATCCACCGCTTCTTCGTTTGCTCCGTTTGCCGCGCAAGGTGCCAAGCCGCCTTTTTCGGCCGCTATTCTGGCCGCACGTAAACAACGGAATGTCTCTTCGTCCGGAACACCAAAATCAAGCTGTGTAATGGCTTTAAAATCCAGCTCAGGCGCAGGGCATTCTATCCTCTGCGGCCATGTAAGCGCATACTGAATGGGCAACCGCATATCAGGTGTTCCCAGCTGTGCCAACACGGAATTGTCCACAAACTGCACCATCGAATGGATAACACTTTGCCTTTGCACTACTATTTCAATTTGCTGTGGCGGCAAGGAAAACAGCCACATCGCTTCAATAAACTCAAGGCCTTTATTCATCATGCTAGCGGAATCTATGGTGATTTTTTGGCCCATCACCCAGTTCGGATGTTTTAAAGCTTCTTTTTTCGTCACGTGTAAAAGCTGGTCTGCTTTTTTGCCGTAAAATGGTCCACCCGATGCTGTAAGATATATTTTTTTCAAAGTTTTTGCCGAGTGCTCGTCCTGCAAACACTGGAAAATGGCGCTGTGTTCACTGTCTACCGGCAGTAGCTTTGCGCCTGTCTTTTTTTGCGCATTTATCACAAGACTGCCACCCGCCACAAGGCTTTCCTTGTTGGCCAGCGCCACATCCATGCCACCTTCCAGTGCAGTCAAAGTAGCGCCAAGACCCGCTATGCCTACAATAGCGTTTATCACCATATCGGCGCCGCATTCTTCTACAACTTTACGCGCCGAGTCTGCGCCATACAGTACTTTCACGCTAGGGCTGATATCTTCTATACGCTGTTTCAAGACCTGCGCGGCGGCATCGTCTGCTATCGCTACCCACTGCGGCTTATATGTTCTTATTTGCTGTTCCAGCTTGTCTATATTGCACCCTGCGGCCAGCGCCACCACTTCATCGTTTGTCTTCGATATCACATCCAGGCTTTGTTCACCTATCGAGCCGGTACTGCCCAGTAATGCTATTTTTTTTGGCATAGTTTATTCAAAGCCCTTTCTGCAATGATATATTACAACATTTTTTAGTGCATTTTGTGTCGAATTTCATTTTTTGTAAGATGTTGTCACTTAATGTCCGATTTTACACCCGCAAAGTATAAAACATCCACCGCACCACAAGGCACACCAGCGGTGCTATAAAAAGTACGCTGTCGAACCTATCAAGAATCCCACCATGTCCGGGGAAAATACTACCGAAATCTTTCAGCCCATACTGACGTTTCACCGCCGATGCAAACAAGTCGCCTATTATACCCAGCACTGAAGTCACCCCACCAAGCAAAGTGACTAATATGTAATACAATAAATGTACTTCGTCCATGCCAAAGATACGCCCCACAAGCTGCACATAAACAAGCGTCACCACAAGGCTGATGCACATCGAGCCTATCACACCACCAATAGCACCCTCTACCGTTTTTTTCGGGCTGACTACCGGTGCCAGCTTACGTTTACCAAACGCTCTGCCTGCAAAATATGCACAAGTATCGCCACCCCATGCATATGCTAAAATCAATATCGCAAAATACGTGGCATCAAAGCCATATTGTGCTTTTGGAAGTAGCATTTTAAGATAAACAAAGGAATAAAAGCAAAACACAACCACCGCCGAAAATACCGCCATAGCCGCAAGTTTTGCAAAATTCACTTTGCTGAATTTCACCACAACGCATACCGCCAAAAACAGCACAAACAAATATGCTGCCGGAATAAGCATAGGAATAACATACTCATTATCTGCCAGCATGACAAGTGTGGCCATGGCTGAAAACACGACAAAAATATATCCATCTTTTTTTTCAAATCCAAGCGCATTATACAGCTCGTGAATAGCTAAAATACACACTACCGCAAACAATAAATTAAACCATATTGTCTCGTAAAACACCATTACAAGCCCTAAAATCACCAGGCCTACAAGGGATGTCAACACTCTTACCTTCATGACATGCCTCCTAAAAACACCATTTAAATTCCGCCAAAGCGCCTATTTCTGCCGCAAAATTCCGCTATAGCCTTGTCAAAATCTGCCCTTGTGAAATCCGGCCACAATGTATCCACCGACACAAACTCTGCATAAGCACTTTGCCACAGCATAAAGTTTGAAAGTCGAAGTTCCCCCGACGTACGAATAATCACGTCCGGCCTTGGCTGATTTTTGGTATACAAGCAGTCTTCCATTTCTTTTTCAGTGATATCTTCTGCCTTCATCTCACCGTTTGCTACTTTTTGCGCCAAAATCCTTGTCGCATTCAAGATTTCTTCCCTGCCGCCGTAATTCACCGCAATATTCAGTATCATTCCACTGCGCTGTGCCGTGTCGGCTTCAATCTCATCCATCATGGCTATATGCTCTTTTCGCAGTGGGCTTCTGTCGCCCAAAAACACCACGCGATTGTTTTCTTTACGATATTTATACAGCCGTTTCAGGCTTTCGCCAAACAGATCCATTATAGCGTTTATCTCGCTTTCGGGACGGCTCCAGTTTTCGGTGGAAAACGCATAATATGTAATGGCCGCCACATTCAGCTCGTTGGCATATCGGGTAATATCATCAAACACATCCGCGCCTTTTTTATGGCCGGCTGTTCTAGGCAGTTTTCGCTTTTTGGCCCATCTGCCGTTACCGTCCATGATAATACCAATAGAAAGCCCTTGCGCCGCATTATTCACTTGCATATGCCACCCTCCATTCTAAAAAAAACCGCGCACCCGCGCGGCGGTTTTTTATCACTTTGTAAAACGCTTGTGCCAGCTTACAGCTCCATAATTTCTTTTGTTTTGTCGGCGCAAGTATTATCAATTTCTTTTACTTTAGCATCTGTCATTTTCTGAATTTCATTTTCCAAATCTTTCAAGTCGTCTTCAGTGATTTCACTGGCTTTCTTTTGCTTTTTAAACAAATCCATGGCTTCTCTGCGTATATTACGCACCGCCACTTTAGTATCTTCGCCCATTTTTAGCACATCTTTTGCCAGCTGTTTACGACGATCTTCGGTAAGTGGCGGAAATACCAATCGCATCACTTTGCCGTCATTTGTAGGATTTATGCCAATGTCGCTGGTCAAAACTGCTTTCTCAATCAGTTTCATCAAGGACGCATCCCAGGGTGAAATCACTAAAATCCTAGATTCCGCCACAGAAATGGCCGCCACTTGGTTTATGGGTGTGGGCGTACCATAATAGTCCACAATAATTTTATCCAGCACCGAAGGACTGGCCCTGCCTGCTCTCACAGCTCCCAGCTCTTTATATAAATGTTGTAATGTTTTTTCCATTTTGTCCGCAAATGATTTTGTTGCTTCGCTTGCCATAATATATCCTCCTTTTATTTGCAACCGCAATTTATTCTTCACCGTTTGAAATGTTTCTTCATTTACAAATACACTTAAAACATAGTACTTTTATTCTTCTGTAACCACAGTACCGACATCTTCTCCCTTTACCGCCAGTGCGAGGTTGTCGGGATTGCTGATGTCAAACACAACAATAGGTAGTGCGTTATCACGGCACATCGTGGCCGCAGTAGAGTCCATTACTTTGAGCTGTTTTTCCAGCATTTCACTAAACGTGAGTGTGGTATATTTCACTGCATCATCATGCTTTTTCGGGTCTTTATCATACACGCCGTCAACCATGGTAGCTTTAAATATAACGTCTGCGTTTATCTCTGCGGCACGCAGTGCCGAGGCTGTATCGGTGGAAAAATAAGGATTACCTGTGCCGCAAGCCAAAATCACAATACGGCCTTTTTCCATATGACGCACAGATTTATTTCGGATATACGGCTCTGCTATTTGCTGCATAGTAATTGCCGTTTGCACACGTACCCCGACTCCTATTTTTTCCAGTGCATCTGCCACCGCTAAAGAGTTCATCACCGTGCCCAGCATTCCTATCTGATCAGAACGTGTGCGCTCGATATGCACACCGTCGCGACCTCTCCAAAAGTTGCCACCACCCACAACAATAGCAATCTGTACCCCTAAATCATGCACTTGCTTAATACCTTTGCATATCTCTTGTATGGTTTCAGAGCAAAGCCCAAAACCCACATCACCTGACAACGCTTCCCCACTAAGTTTTAGCAAAATTCTCTTATACTTCACTGCCATGTTATTTTTCTCCATACCTCATAGTGTACGATCGCTTATTGCATCTTAAAATCTTTTTTCAACGTTGTTTTTTGTCATATGCTCAAACACACAAAAATAATATTCCTATTAGATATATTACAATAGTTCGCCCCGAATGTAAAGCCTGCTTTTCACTTTTCCATGCTTAAAAATAAAGCGAATACCAAGGCAGTTCCTCAGCATCCGCTTTACTTTATCTGTTTTTAGTCGTCGCCGGTTTTTTGATTGTCTTTATCTTTATTTTCAGCTTCAACTTTTTCTTTTTTAGACTTTTATTTTGTAGATTCCGCTTTAGCCTCTGATTTTTTTTCTTTCAATTCTTTCTTTGTGCTTTTCGCCAGTTTTTCTTCCCAGCTCACCCACAGCGGACCTGCAATACAAATGGTGCTATACACACCGGAGAACATGCCAATCATCAGCGGGAACGCAAAGGTAAATATGCTATCAAGGCCATATACCACCGAGAAAATACACACACAACCTAATGAAATCACAGTAGTTATAGTGGTTTTAACCGAGCGTTTCAAGCTTTGATTAATAGACAAATTTACAAGTTCGGGGAAAGATTTGCTACGACCAAATAGGCCTCTATTCTCCCTTATGCGGTCATACACCACCACGGTGTCGTTTATAGAATAACCCAAAATGGTGAGCATTGCGGCGATAAAGTTTCCGGAAAGTGGAATACCCAACACTACATACACGCCATACACAATAATCAAGTCATGCACAAGTGCCACAACAGCTGTCAGACCACCGCGCCAGCCGCCAATTTTTCTAAAGCGAACACCGATATAAAGCAAGATCAGCGCCGAGGCAATAATTACAGCCAACACACATTTCATGAGGAAGGTTTGACCCATGCTTGGTTCAACATTATTCACTTCCAGCTGTGTAAACATACTTGCTGGGAAGCTTTCGTTCAGGGCTGTGTCCAGTGCGTCCAAAGTCTCAACCGCTACCGTTTCACTTCCCGGCATAGCGATGGTCATAGATTTTTGTCCTGTACCATCATCACCTATTTGAATAGATGTCTCGGTACCTAAAGCTTCATCTACCACCGTTTGAATCTCTTCAATGCTCATTTCGCCTGCATATCCGTAGCGAATCATGGCACCACCACGGAACTGCACGTCCATGTCTACACCGACACCAAAACTCGCCAGCACAATGCCCACAATAAGTACTATAGACAATATGAATGTTCTTTTGCGATTTTGCACAATTGCAAACGGTTTTTCTGCCTGAGGAGCTTTCCCGTCTTTTGTTGCACCATACAGCACAGGATTTTTCAGTGATTTAAACTTCGAAAGCGAATATAACATCACGCGGTTTGCCAAAACGCCAAACAAGAAGTTTAACAGCACACCAAAGAACAATGTATACCCAAACGAGTAAATTGTGCCTGCGGTGGACGGACCAAACCAGAAGAATACCGGAGACAAGATGGTAGCGAATATGCCGTCTGTAGGTCCAAAAGCACCCATCAATATCATGGCCACAATAAGCACTGTCACGTTACTGTCTATAATAGTAGGCAGGCCTCTTGCAAAGCCACTGCGCAGTGCAACGTCCAGCTTTTTGCCGCTGTAAAGTTCTTCTTTTATACGCTCTGCAGTGATAACACTTGCGTCCACACCCATGCCTATGGCCAGAATGATACCGGCGATACCGGGCAAGGTCAGTGTAGCGCTTGGGAACACTGCAAAATATCGTGACACCAGGGCAATGGTCATGGCTGTTTGGCCGATAATGGCCAAAGATGCCACCACGCCGGGCAAACGATAGCTAAATATCATAAAGCCTACAATCAGCACAATTGCGGCAATACCTGCCAGCACCATGGCTTGCAAGGACTGCTCGCCAAGTATCGGACTGATGGTAGAATAGCTTTCAGCTTGTAGTGCAAACGGCAAAGCACCTGCGTTAATTCTGTCGGCCAAAAGTTTTGAGCTTTCGGGATCGAAACCGCCCGAGATAATAGCCGTCTCAGAGTTGATGGCTGTGCTTACCGATGGGTTGGATATCATGGTATCATCCATCCAAATGGAGATACTGCCGCCACTCTCTGCTATGCGTGCAGTTGCCTCGGCAAACTTCGCCGTGCCTTCATCTGTAAGCGACAGCAAGACATGATGCTCGTTTGTGCCACTGGCATCTATCGGGCCGTATTGCGACTGAGCTTCTGCAATGTCATCGCCTTCTAAGATAATGGTTTCGGCAGTTACACCTGTGGGCAGGCCTGTACTTGAATCAACCTCGCCGCCTTCACGGAAGGTAAGCACTGCCGCCACAGACAATTCTTGAATGGTAGTTTGCGGATCAAATTCCGTCTCGTCCGCCTGCCACGGGAAGCGCAAAATAACACGTCCTTGTGACACATCTTTGTACAGCTCATAGTCTGCTATGCCAAGGCTTAGCAAGCGCTGTTCAATAACAGCTTGCGCTGCATCCATTTGCGCCTCACTTGGCTCCACATCAATAGCCGGAACAAAAGAAACCTCCACACCGCCACGAATATCAATTCCAAATCGAATATCCGAGGCTGGCCTTACAACCTGTGTCACAACATCACCGTAACGTGAATCAACACCGGTAAATGTGGTGACAGATATAAATAAAATCACCAATGCAACAACAAAAAACCAAATTCTTCCTCTTTTTTTCATCCTGTCCTCCAAGCTGACGTAATTATGACCGTTTTATTTATGCTACATGGCACTAAACAACCAATGGCAAATGGTCATAAGGTGCGCTCTTTACAACATCAATCTATAATACCAATTTTTATTTTTTTTCTGCAATCAGTTTTTCCACACAGGCAATACGTGTGGCAACACAGAGCAGTTCGGCCGCTATCTTCAGTTCTTCCAATGGCGGGTATGTCGGCGCAATACGTATATGATTATCTCTAGGATCTTTTCCATACGGGAATGCCGCGCCTGCACCGGTAAGTACCATTCCTACCTGCTTGCACAGGTCTACAATACGTTTTGCACACCCGTCCATGGTATATAGGCTGATAAAATATCCGCCTTTGGGATTTGTCCAACTCACTGCGTCACCGAGAACGCCCAGATGTGTTTTTAATGTTTCATCCACTATGTCAAATTTCGGTTTTAATATAGCTGCTTGTTTTTTCATGTGCTGCTCAACGCCCACATCTTTTAGAAAGCGCACATGACGTAGCTGGTTCATTTTGTCAAAGCTAATGATGACAGGGAACATAAACTTTGCAAATCGATCGATATTGTTTTTGCTGGCAGACATCGCACCCACACCGGCACCCGCAAATGTGATTTTACTGGTGGACATAAACATCAGTACTCTGTCATCATTACCTGCTTTTTTACACTCAGCCAAGATATCCGGGCCTTTATCACCGTCATCGGTCAAATGATGCAAACCATATGCATTATCCCAGAAAATACGAAAATCTTTAGCGGCGGTTTTCATGTTTGCAAGACGCTCTGCAGTTTCTTCACTGCATGTATAACCATCGGGATTTGAATAAACCGGAACAATCCAAATACCTTTCACGTCTTCGTCTGCTACCAGCTTCTCCACCACATCCATATCAGGTCCGGTAGGCAGCATCGGCACCGATATCAGCTCAAACCCAAACGACTCCGTGATACGAAAATGTCTATCATACCCGGGTGCAGGGCATAAAAATTTGGGTTTTTCGGTTTTTTGCCACGGTGCTACACCATCTACAAAGCCGTGTCTCCATCCCATTTGCACCGAAAAATACATCAGTTCCAAGCTTGCGCTGCCACCGACAAAAGTTTCTTCTGCCGTTGTGCCAAACCACTGCGCAAACATGCGGCGTGCCTCGCCTATTCCGGCCAAATCGCCATAGTTACGAGTATCCACACCATCTTCATCTATATAATCTGTCACAGACAAAAGCCCCATAGACAAGTCCAGTTGTTCCGGACCCGGTTTGCCTCGAGACATATCAAGCTTCAAATCTTTTTTCGCAAATTCTTCATATTGCTTTTGCAAATTTTCTTTTTCTGCCAAAAGTGCAGGCTTATCCATTTTCAAATAATCCAACATATATAATCTCCCTTCTCTTATAACGAAGACATCGCCTAATTCAATAATTTTTATATGTTTAAGCCTCTGATTTAAAACTCACACTCAATCGGCTTATCATAATCTAAAAATAAGTGTATACTGTGATATTTCCGTTTGGATATAACGCATTATAATTATCTACATCACCTTTTATGACAAATACTAAAATATTATAATACAATTCGTAAAATAAAACAAGAGTTTTGCTTGACAATACTTCATGATTTTAGTAATATAGGAAAGCAAGGAAATTATATGGAGAGATGGCTGAGTTGGTCGAAGGCGCACGATTGGAAATCGTGTAGGCCCCACAAAGGTCTCGAGGGTTCGAATCCCTCTCTCTCCGCCAGCAGCTTGAAGCTGCACCCAATTAGACACCGAGTTAGGCTCGGTGTCTTTTTTATGTTTATAATGTCGCAGAAGATTTTTTTATTTTAAAGAATGTGGGATTCGAAAGGCGGCTCTTAGCAGGGTGCCGGTGGCACGCTGCAACCGCCGTGGCTTTTCCGCAGAAAAGGAATCCCTCTCTCCGCCAGCAGCTTGAAGCTGCACCCAATTAGACACCGAGTTAGGCTCGGTGTCTTTTTTATGTTTATAAGAAATCTCTCTCCGCCAGCGTGTCCAAGAGGCAGACCCTGACGCTAGATCCAATTTGTTTTGGGTTCAGTGTCATTTTTTATTTGTAATTTTTTTCACTTAAAAACACAAAAAAATTCATTTACTTTTTGATTGAAATGTACCATAATAAACTTATATGCTAACTTAATAATTCATATCCACCAAGGAGACTGTTTATGAAGAACAAAACTAAATTTGGCAAACTATCTACACAGTTCAACCTTTTAATTGCTATAACCACCACTATTATCGTTACTGTTATGATTCTCATCAGTGGAATTGTCACAGCCAATAATATTAACACCGAGCTTACCGATCAGTGTATTGTGGGCACAAACTTGCTTGAATATGAGCTTAGCCTACATGAAGAAGGCTCACTGGAAGATACAACCGAACTTTTGGATAGGCTGAAAGAAATCACAGGATGTGAGTTTACCATCTTTAATGGAGATGTCAGAGAATTCACAACAATTGTCATTGATGGCGAGCGTGTAACCGGCACATCACTTGACCCAAAAATCGCCGATATCGTGCTAAACCAAGGCAAAACTTATACCGGCGAGGCTGAAATATTAGGTGAAAATCATATTACATCTTACATACCTCACTTTGATGAAAGTGGCAATATAACTGGTGTTGTTTTTGCCGGAATCTCCAGCAGTGCCAACGATTCAGCTATCAGCACCGCTTTGACTGTATCCATGTTTGTCGGCATAGCATTAATACTTATTGTATGTATCATCGCAAAAATAATGGTTGACAAATCTGTCGCAAAGCCTCTGGCCGTTGTAATGGATGCTGCGCAAAATATTTCTCAAGGCAATATGAATTTTGA
>CAYJIG010000048.1:0-15853 GCA_964370165.1 uncultured Oscillospiraceae bacterium | reverse complement strand
GACCCATCGGTGGCGCTATCGGTGCTGTCGGTGCCGCTGTAGGCATCGGTGGTGGTGCTGTCGGTGCTATCGGTGCCGCCGCTGGCATCGGTGGTGGTGCTGTCGGTGCTGTCGGTGCCGCTGTAGGCATCGGTGGTGGCGCTGTCGGTGCCGCCGCTGGCATCGATGGTGGTGCTGCCGGTGCTGTCGGTGCCTCCGCTGGCATCGGTGGTGGTGCTGTCGGTGCTGTCGGTGCCGCCACCGGTGTTCCACAGTTGTCACAAAACTTTGCCGACTCAGCCAAATTAAAGTCACAATTGCTACATTTTGACATGATTTTTGACCTCCATTTTCGTTATTGAATTTTTGCTAAATAAACTTCATCTAAACCCAAATCTCAGCATCCATTAACTCTATAAAAAGCATCATTTCTTTTTAAAGATATCTTTTATTATTATATCACGAATTCAACACTTTTTTAAGAAAATATATCATTTATAACTATTTTTGTAGAACATTTCCTATCATATATATAATTCACTGATATCTCACACTATTTTGTATGAAGAAATCCTAGTTTTTCCATGTGTTTTATGGTATTTCCACTCTTCTGAATATGGGGATTTATTTTTACAAGACCTATATACATATTGTTTAAAAACCTTGAGTTTTTGCTTTTACCATGTTAATATGATACTGATTTATACTTTTTGTTTATATTGGTGTTTTAGCGATGTTATAACTATTTTAGTTGCTAATTTTGAAAGGAGAATATTACTATTATGCACTCCAACAATAGCAAAGATGGAAAACTCATTGATCATAGGTTGAAAGTTCCAAGTTATGAGCAGTATTTAATAGACTTAGAAGTCATGAAATATAATAAAATGTGCATGACTGATATCATAAACGCCGACATGATGATTGCAACCTTTGGCGAGGAGCAATACTTCAAATCTTGCAGTGAAATTTTGCAAACCGGCAACGATGCTTATGTACAGCTAGGCCTTGACAGCACCATATTTGTTTATGGGCATACTTACAAGAATTTCATGGCTGTAGCCAACGATGATATCAGCGATGAAGAATTTTTGAACTTAATGAAAGGTTTTCATGAGCAGTATGAGCTGGCCACTGCACAGCAAACAGGCCTTGGTGGAATTTCTCGCTTTGTACTGGCATTTGGCGATAACTTGATCGACCGTATAAACAGTGCATATTACATGAATAAAGACCTGCAAAACAACTTTATTGTTGCCTCAAACGAAAGAGAAATTCTTGCCGCCGAAACAGAAAAAAACCTACAGTTATTTGACCTTATTAACTACGCGTTAAGTAACGACAAAGTTGTGCCATTCTATCAAGGAATACAAAATAACGCTCTGGGCACCGTCACTAAATACGAAGCCTTGATGCGTATTTATGACCAAGAAGGTAAAATTTACCCTCCAGGAATGTTCTTGGACGCCGCAAAGAAATTAAAACTTTATCTTCCGCTTAGTAAAATTTTGCTGGACAAAGCCCTGAAAGACTTTGAAGGTAAACGCAGTGAGCTCAGCCTTAATATTTCACTTTTTGACATTCAGTCAGACGATTTCAGAAAATGGTTCTTAGATCGCATTCGTCTTCATCCCGACCCTACAAAAATTATAATTGAATTTGTGGAAACTGAAAACTACAACGGAAACACCGAGCTTATAGAATTTTTAAGCACCGCACGAGACATCGGATGCAAAATTGCAGTGGATGATTTTGGTGTAGGGTTTGCCACATACACTTCTATTATCTCGTTAAAGCCCGACATCATCAAAATCGATGGTGATATCATCAAAAACTTAACAAAAAACGACGAAAGTAAAATCATTCTTAATTCCATATGCTATATGGCCAGGCTGATAGGCTCAGACGTCACAGCAGAGTTTGTGGAAGATGCCTCCATACAAGATATAGTGTTATACAACGATATCCAATTTTCACAAGGCTACCACTTTGCCAAGCCCGAACCTCTTTCAAGTCTTAATATTATTTAACACTTTCAACAAAAAGTTTTTAGTTTTTATTAATTACCAACTTATTGTCTATATTGCATATAAAAAAGCCCCTTTGTCATCTTGTGACAAAGGGTTTTTTAGTGTCTTCTATCCAGTTCGACTAAAATAGTAACTATTACTATTATTGTTAATCTGCTTTTCAACAGGTTTTTATCTAGGTATCCACTTCTTCTTGTGCTTCTTTTATTAGTTCTACTGCTTCTTTCAGTACGTCCAGTGGCCTTTGATTCCCTATAATGTCAACCGCTAAATATGGTTTTGGCGCCGCATTAAATAGTGCTTTCAATTTTCCTGCGCGCAATATCGGGCGTATGGTTTCTTTGGTCATTTTGTCTGAATACAGCACAATGGTGTCTTTTTTCTGCGTAACTTCATAAATTCCAAGTTCTGCGCAAACCATCCTTAGCAAGCTGATGTCCACCAGGCCTTTTGCCGCGTCTGCCACCGGGCCATACCTATCTTTAAGTTCTTCCAGCACATCTTCGGCATCTTCCTCGGTCTGAATAGCCGCAATACGCTTATATGCTTCTATACGAGCTGCAGGTGTCGGCACATATTTTTCCGAAATATATGCGTCCACTGTAATGTCAATAATGCTTTCGGTTTTATCCGTTGCCGGTTTTTCACCTTTCGCAGTAGCCACTGCTTGATTCAGCATTTTCACATACAGGTCATACCCCACCGCTTCCATGTGTCCGCTTTGGCTTTGGCCCAAGAGATTGCCTGCGCCACGAATTTGCAAGTCTCGCATCGCAATGCGGAACCCACTGCCAAACGAGGTGAATTCCCTGATTGCCGAAAGACGTTTCGAGGCTATATCGCTAAGCACTTTGTTGCGATGAAACGTAAAATATGCATACGCTTTCCTGCTACTTCGGCCCACTCGACCTCTGATTTGATACAGCTGTGCCAAGCCCATGCGGTCGGCGTTTTCAATAATCAACGTGTTTACGTTACGCACATCCACCCCGGTTTCTATCAGCGTGGTACATACTAAAATATCCACCTCGGCATCAAGCAAGCCCTGCCACACACGAGACAGTTCTTCTTCGCTCATTCTGCCGTGCGCCACTGCGATATTTGCCGTGGGTACCATGTTTTTCAGCTTTTGCGCCGTCACTTCTATGGTATCCACACGGTTATGTAAATAATACACCTGGCCCGAGCGTGCCAGTTCTTTCTTGATTGCCGAGGCCAAAATATTCACATCATATTCCATCACATACGTTTCCACCGGTTGGCGCTCTGTTGGTGGTGCTTCAATGCTGGACAAGTCCCTGATTCCGCTCATTGCCATGTTTAACGTGCGTGGAATCGGGGTAGCAGAAAGCGTCAGGGTATCCACGCTTAAAAACGTCTCTTTCAGCTTTTCTTTATGTTTCACTCCAAACCTTTGCTCTTCGTCTACAATCAAAAGGCCTAAGTCCTTAAACTTTATGTCTTTTTGCAATAGACGGTGTGTCCCCACCACGATGTCTACCGTTCCCTCGGTAAGGCCTTTCACCGTTTCTTTTATCTGCTTTGGCGTACGAAACCGCGATAACATCCCGATTTTCACCGGAAAAGCTTCCATTCTGGAAATAAGCGTGTTGTAATGCTGCCACGCTAAAATAGTGGTTGGCACCAATATGGCACATTGTTTTCCGCCCATCACACACTTGAATGCCGCGCGCAGTGCCACCTCGGTCTTGCCCACACCCACATCTCCGGCCAAAAGCCTGTCCATCGGGCTGCTTCTTTCCATGTCTTTTTTGATTTCCAGCGCGGTATACAGCTGATCATCCGTCTCGTCATACTCAAATCTTGTTTCAAAATCACGTTGCCAATCACCATCTTTTGGGAAAGCATAACCCACAGCTTGCCTGCGCTTGGCATACAACTCTATCAAATCTTTTGCCATTTCTTCGGTAGCTTTTTTCACTCGTGCTTTTGTTTTAGTCCACTGCTCGCCGCCCAGTTTTGACAGCTTTATCCGCTCGTTATCACCCGGTGCAGTATACCTGCTCAGCATGTCCAGCTGGGTCACCGGCACATATAATGTATCAGACTTATCGTAGCTTACTTCCAGATAATCTTTCACTACACCGTGTAAATCAAGACGTTCTATCCCCACATATTTGCCTATGCCGTGCCTTTGATGCACCACAAAATCTCCGGGTTTTATGTCCGACAAGCTGGCTAATCCTTTGTGCTTTTTCTTTTTTGTTTTATTTGTTAAAACGTCTTGTTTGCGTGAAGTAAACATGGCAAATTTCGCGCCCGGATATTCCCAGCCTGCCGATGTGTGCCCGGCCGACACCACCACTGTTCCGGGTACCGGCGTGTGCTCGCTTACATCTTTTGACACTACCGCACGCACACCTTCCGCTTCCAAATCACGCGCTAATGCAGCGGCGGCACGCTTTGTACCCGTCAGCACCACCACAAAATATTTCTGATGTGTCATCGGGCGCACTTCTTCAAGCAAAGCTGAAATACTCCCCGGCCATGGCGGCAGTGCATGCGCTGTCATGTTTACCGTTTCGCCTATCTTCACTTCCGACATACTGCAGGCGAAATTTTCCGCATATATTGCAGACGTTTTTTGAATTTTGCTCAAAAACATCGACAATTCGTCATAAAATTCTACAAGTAATCCCGACAAGATTCCTTCTTCCAACAGCGCCGTCTGCTCTTCTCTTGCACGGAACATTGCGCTTTCGGCTTCTTCTTTCACGGCGCTCAATTCTTCTATCATCACAATAGGATTTTGAAAATACTCTAAAATATTCCCCGGTACTTCATACCTAAGTGATATATATCTATCCATTCCTTGTGGCATCACGTCGGCATCCAGCGCCGCTAAATCTTCTTTCATCACTTCTTGCAGCTGTTTTTTTGCCTCGCCTTTTTGCTGTGCCAGTTTTTGGCGCAATATCTCTGCCGCTTCTTTTGGCCTACCAAAAATCACTTCACGCGCCGGAGAAAGATACACTTTTTTAAGCATTTGTTCCCTGCGCTGGCTAATCAAATCAAAGCTATGTATACTTTCAATCTCATCGCCCCAATATTCCAGCCTTGCCGGAAACTCCATATCCGGAGCATATATATCTACAATATCGCCACGCACCGAAAACTGTCCCGGGCCCTCCACCTGACTGCGCCTTGTATATCCCGCAGCAAAAAGTGCGTCCATTAGCTTGTTTTGCGGCAGTGAGGTGCCTGGCTTCAGCGTCATGGTACCCGCTAAAAACTCTGCTTTTGGAATAGTATGTTGCAAAACCGCTTCTATGCTTGCCGTTACCACATCTGCCCTGCCACCCACCAGTTTGCCCAGTGTGTCAAGACGTCTGTACTCATATTCACGGCTGCGCCCCTCTACATTGTGCATCACAAAATCTCTTGGTGGATAAATAGCACTACTTTGCCCCAATGTTGCAACATCCGCCGCAAATCTAGTGGCCTCTGCCTCGCCTGCACTCACCACCAGCGCCTGCCTGCCTGTATCTTCACACAGCGCACAAAGCACCGCCGCTCTTGCTACCGGCGGCATGCCAAACAAGGCCACTCCGTCTTGTTTTTTTTCCACTGCGGCCAGTAGCCTTTTATATTCAGGTGTGTTTTTTATGACTTTCGCAAACATATTTTTCCTATCTTTTTATATGGTTTATATCATTAACTAAAATCAGTAATAAGGCGCACTACCGCAAAAATCTCCCTCTGCGGCAACACACCCATTTTATATCAAATCATCAATTCACGCTATTTAGTTCATATATTTAACTATTTAGTTCACACTATTAACTATCTATTTTTTCGCGCCGTTATACCTGCTCATTGCCTGCTGTGGATCGCCCTGCATCAAGCACTCAAGTGCACCGACAATATCGTCATATCGTTCTTTTATCATTTTTTCGTCATTGCCGCTCAGCTTTCCCATCACCCAATCTGCCATGTCATAGTCCGGGTGAGGTTTTTTGCCCACGCCTATGCGCACACGCATGTATTCTGCGCCAATAAATGTATTGATACTTTTCAGGCCATTGTGCCCACCGTGGCTTCCCTCGGTTCGAATACGCAACACTCCGGGGTCCAATGTGACATCATCGCACAGCACAATCACATTTTGTGGCGAAATATCATAATAATCAGCCGCTTTTACTATACTGGTACCTGAAAGATTCATAAACGTCTGCGGTTTTAGCAACATCACTTTCTTTCCGAAAACGACACCCTCACCACAAAGAGCCTGAAATCGTGATTTTTTCACCGCTATATTTTCTTTTTCCGCCAAATAATCCAACGCACAAAATCCTACGTTATGTCTTGTGCCGTCATATTTTTTTCCGGGATTTCCAAGCCCGGCAATTATCCATTCTATCCCTGTTTTTTTTCGTCTGAAAAACATATATTACTCTTTCTATCTCTTTTCTAATCAACTTCATAGTGCATGTACTCTACAAAAAATCGGTCTAATCAAACAGCGTCGAAACCGGCTTTTCGGAATATATCCGCGCAATTGCCTCTGCCATGATTGATGCACACGACAAAAACTTCATTTTCTTTATGCGTTTTTCCTGTGGCACATGGATAGTATCCAGCAAAACCACTTGTTTTAAGCACGAATTTTCCAAGCGTTCCAGCGCCGGGCCTGACAACACCGCATGTGTAGCACAGCAAGATACACTCTCTGCACCTCTTTGCATTACTGCCTCTGCGCCACCCGTCAATGTACCCGCAGTATCGATCATGTCGTCTATTATCAGCACGTGCTTGCCTTGTATGTCGCCGATAATATGCATCACTTCGCTCTGATTTGGTTTCGGACGACGCTTATCCACAATAGTCAGCGGAACATCCAGCCGCTCGGCAAAAGCACGTGCACGGTTCACACTGCCAAGATCCGGACTCATCACCACCAGTTTTTTCTTGTAGTCGGGGTCGCTGCGCACTTTGCGCTCATAGTAAGGCGCTAAAATCGGCATGCCCACCATGTGATCCACCGGAACATCAAAAAAACCTTGAATTTGCGGCGCATGCAAATCCATGGTCAATACACGGTCTGCACCCGCCTTACCAATCAAATCGGCCACCAGCTTTGCCGTGATAGGATCACGTGCCTTACTTTTTCGGTCCTGTCTTGCATAGCCATAATAGGGGATAACCGCCGTAATTCGGCCGGCCGACGCGCGCCTAAACGCATCAATCATAATCAGTAATTCCATCAAGTTTCGGTTCACCGGCGAAGACGTACTTTGTACCACAAAAACATCGCTTCCACGTACTGTTTCCATTATTTCAACTTGTATCTCACCATCCGAAAACAACCTTACTTCACTTTTACCCATAGGAATACCCAAACTATCCGCCATGGCGCCTGCCAGTGCTTTGTTTGAGTTGCCGGAAAATATCTTGATGTCCTTACCGTGTAGGTTCATCTTTTCCCCCATATCTTATTATTCACATTTTAATATTACATCTTTCAATTTATAGTCTACTCCTTTATATGATTTTTGCAAGGGTAAATCCTCAATTTTACAAAAAAAGATATGAAAAGTGTGTTTTTGCAACGCAATATCATCTTATCGTTAAGCTTTTAAAAATATAGCAGCTTTAAATTAGTATTTATTTGAATAATTATATGATATTTCTCTAGCAAAGTTTTTCATATTTTGATATACTGTTATTGTCATTAGATAATGTTATCCTTTGTGTTATGTTTCATTTTGAAACTAGCACATAAAAAATTGAAACGGAGGTATACAGTTTGAGTGTGAAATATGTATATTTGTTCGATGAAGGTAACAGAGATATGCGTAACCTTCTGGGTGGAAAAGGCGCAAACTTGGCCGAAATGGTCAATGTCGGCTTGCCTGTTCCTCAAGGCTTTACCGTAACCACCGAGGCTTGCACACGTTATTATGACGATGGCAAGCAAATCGCCGAGGCAATCAAAGACGAAATTTTCTCTAATATCGAAAAGCTGGAAGGCATAACCGGTAAAAAATTCGGTGACAAAGAAAATCCCCTTTTGGTTTCTGTACGTTCAGGCTCGCGTGCATCCATGCCCGGCATGATGGACACTATTTTGAACCTTGGTCTCAATGACGAAGTGGTGGAAGGCCTTGCGGCAAAAACAGGCAATCCACGTTTCGCATATGACAGCTATCGTCGCTTCATTCAAATGTTCAGCGATGTTGTTATGGAACAACCGAAAACTGAATATGAAAAGATAATTGACGAATGCAAAGAGAAAAAAGGCGTAACGCTGGACACTGAGCTTACAGCCGAAGACCTAAAAGAACTGGTAACTCAGTTCAAAGCACGCTACCTTGCAAACCAAGGCAAAGAGTTCCCAAAAGACGCTAAAGAACAACTTATAGAGGCTGTTCGTGCGGTATTCCGCAGCTGGGACAATCCCCGTGCAAACGCATACCGTCGCATGAACGAAATCCCATATGATTGGGGCACTGCCGTAAACGTGCAAAGCATGGTATTCGGCAACTCCGGCGACAACAGCGGCACAGGCGTGGCATTTACTCGTAATCCTGCCACAGGCGAAAAAGCACTGTTTGGCGAGTATCTTATCAATGCCCAAGGCGAAGATGTTGTGGCAGGTATCCGTACACCGCTACCTATCTCTGAGCTTGCAAACCAAATGCCCGCAGTGTTCGACAAGTTCCAAACTATTGCAAACAACTTGGAAGCTCACTATAAAGATATGCAAGACATGGAGTTCACCATTGAAGATGGCGAGCTTTATATGCTGCAAACCCGTAGTGGTAAACGTACTGCCGCCGCCGCACTTAAAGTAGCGGTTGATTTGGTAGACGAGGGTATGATCGACGAAAAAGAAGCTGTGCTTCGTGTGGAACCAAAACAGCTTGACAGCTTGCTTCATCCACAGTTCGATCCTGCCGCTTTAAACGCCGCCAATGTTATCGGAAAAGGCCTTGCCGCCTCACCGGGTGCCGCTTGTGGCCAAATAGTATTCTCGGCCGAAGATGCTGCAGCATGGCATAATGAAGGCAAAAAAGTAATTTTAGTACGCCTTGAGACTTCACCCGAAGACATCGAGGGTATGGCCGTGGCCCAAGGTATACTTACCTCTCGTGGCGGCATGACCAGCCACGCAGCTGTTGTGGCGCGTGGTATGGGCACTTGCTGTGTATGCGGCCTAGGCGACATGATTGTGGATTATGACAAAAAGGAATTCACTATTGGCGATGTTGTCAAAAAAGAAGGTGATTTCGTATCACTCGACGGTAGCTCCGGCAATGTTTATGGTGAAGCCGTTCCCACAGTGGAAGCTTCCATCGGTGGCGATTTCGACAGGCTGATGAAATGGGCCGACGATGCTCGTCAAATGGAAGTATACGCCAACGCAGACAATCCCGGCGATGCAAAACAAGGCTCTGATTTCGGTAGTCAAGGTATCGGCCTTTGCCGCACAGAGCATATGTTCTTTGAGGCTGATCGCATCAAAGCTATGCGTGAAATGATTGTGGCACGTGATGTAGAGTCACGCAAAAAAGCACTGAACAAAATTTTACCGTATCAGCAAGGTGATTTCGAGGGTATATTTGAGGTAATGGGTCAGCGTCCTGTGGTTATCCGTTATCTCGACCCGCCTTTGCACGAGTTCTTGCCCACCGCTGAAGCCGACATCAAAGAAATCGCAGATGATCTTGGCCTCACTGTAGAGCATCTTCACAACGTGATTGATTCTTTGCACGAGTTTAACCCAATGATGGGTCATCGTGGTGTGCGCTTGTCGGTAGCATATCCTGAAATTGCAGAAATGCAAACCACTGCTGTTATCAAGGCAGCTTTGGCCGTTGAAAAGAAAACAGGAACCACAATTGTTCCGCAAATCATGATTCCGCTGGTTGGCGAAGTGAAAGAGTTCTTGTTCGTCAAAAAATATGTAGTGGAAACTGCCGATGCACTTATTGCTGCTGCCGGCAGTAACATGAAGTATGAAGTTGGCACCATGATAGAGATTCCACGCGCCGCCTTTATTGCAGACGAAATTGCAAAAGAAGCCGATTTCTTCAGCTTTGGCACAAACGATCTCACCCAGATGACATTCGGTTTCTCTCGTGATGACGCCGGTAAATTCCTTGATTTCTACTACGAAAACAAGGTATATGAGAGCGATCCGTTTGCTCATGTGGATATAAAAGGTGTTGGCAAACTAGTCGAGATGGCCGCACAACTTGGCCGCAAAGGCAATGCACACTTGCACTTAGGTGTTTGTGGCGAGCATGGTGGCGATCCTACCTCGGTAGAATTCTTCCACAGCGTTGGCCTTGATTATGTTTCTTGCTCACCTTTCCGTGTACCCATTGCACGCCTAGCCGCCGCACAAGCAGCTATTAAAAATCCTCGTAAATAGTTTTTGATTTCACCCGTTCAGTATAGCGAACGCTGTGCTGAACGGGTTATATTTTTATAAAAATCATCATGCTTTTTTCCATAAATTATTTACATTATCGCATAATCATGTTATGATAATATGCGTATTGATTTTGATTTCAAATACACAATAAATGCTTTCAGGTATCTATAGTTCCATTTACCAATGAACAAAAATATTTTCATGCTATTCCTATAAATACGGAGAGTTGTCCGAGAGGTCGAAGGTGCAACACTCGAAATACATATCTTAATTTAGCAGGTCACCACCTAAAAATATCGATACATTGATATTTTTTAACATTTCAAACGTCTAATATTTGCCAACATCTCTCCCAGCATCTCTCCTAAATCCGAGATTGCCAAGAGAAGAAGTGATTATGCGCTCACATTTTGCTCATAGCTGTCCAAAAACAAAATAGTCATTTTTTATCGAATTATCGATTAAAAATATTCGGAGAAGTATCGAAGTGGTCATAACGAGAACGATTCGAAATCGTTTTGTCCTTAACCGGGCACGTGGGTTCGAATCCCACCTTCTCCGCCAAAAAATCTTCTGCGACAAATGTCGTAGGAGATTTTTTATTTAAGTGATGTTATAATTTGATTAATAAGTATATCTTAATGAAAACTACAGTCAAATAACAATGATTAAAGAAAGTACTTGCGCTAAACAACTCTCTAAAAGTTCAATCTTATACAAGAACTTTAAAACTCGAAAGAGGAGCTTTGATAATATCATGAAATGGGAAGAATATTACTTTAAGTTTTATGGTTGGGCAAAAAGCACACAAATTAGCAGGATATCGTCTTTGACAGACTTCACATCCAGCGATGAAATATGCCAAGTTGCTAGATTATTTGATGAAAAAGGCGCCTCAAAACTTATCCGAAAAGCACTTAGTCAAAATGTGAGTTTCACAGCTGAAGAGATAATGAATTTGCTGGGATATGTCGAAAAAGAATGCCTGATATCCCTTATCAAGTCTTGCAAAGAACCATTCACTTTAGCGCAACTTTCACATATGGGAAACCACAGCCTGCTATACACATCAGAGATATATGAGCTTATTCCCACAAAGCTTGCTTTTGATAATTCGACTTGGGAGGAATACTATAACGTCTTTAATGAGTTGTCTGATGAAGAAAAAGTACTTGGCGCCATGAGTGTAGTCGATTTTTCATCAGTCGGTGAAGTAGCAGATGAAATTTGTGGAATTGTTTTAGAACTTGATGAAACAAGTTTCTCAGAACTTATTCAAAAAGCACTTAGCCAAAATGTGATTTTTACGGCTGAACAAATAACAACCTTGAGCGAATGTGCCGAAAAAGAACCCCTGATATCTCTTATCAAATCTTGCAAAGAACCGTTCACTTTAGCGCAGATTTCACAGATGAACGATTGCAGTCCGCTATGCGCATCAGAGATAGATGAGATTATTTCTACAAAGCTGGTTTTTAATGACGTAACTTGGGAGGCATACTACAACGTATTTCACGATTTATCTGACGAGGACAAAATGCGCGGTGCGATGAAAATAACCGATTTTTCATCAGTCGATGAAGTAAAAGAAGTGATTTTAAACATAGCCGAATATCCAAATGCCGAAACCTTTATTTTCAAGGCACTTGATAGCGGCATAACACTAAGCACTTCTGAAATAGAAGAGCTGATAGAGTTTGACAACAAAAAGCTTAACCGCAGGCTGGTATTTGATAACCTTCACAAATTGAAGAAAGTAATTGCATTTGACGAATTTGATTATCTTGAGAGTTATATGTACGCAGAAGATTTCAAAAAACTAAAACGTAAAATCGGGTATACAGAGCCGGTATATGAAAAACCGATATATGAAAAACCGCCCAAAATTCCATTTTGGGCTAAAGTTGGCGCGGTAATGTTCGGCGTAAAGCTGGCAAACCATCTTTTTGGAGACGATAATAAAAAAGACAAAGATTAACGCTATAGCCGTTAATACGGCTCAAAAAGCTCTTATATAAAATGCAATAGCGAGTATAAAGTGATTTAAAAGAGGTAAAATATATGCCACTGATAATAGTGCGAGACGACATAACAAAAATGAAGGTTGATGCCATTGTTAATGCCGCAAACAGCTCGCTGCTTGGTGGTGGCGGTGTCGACGGTGCTATCCACAAAGCAGCCGGCGCAAAACTTTTAAGTGAGTGTAAAAGTTTAGGCGGTTGCGATGTAGGCAATGCTAAAATCACAAAAGCTTATAAACTGCCGTGTAAGCATGTAATACACACTGTCGGGCCTGTCTGGAACGGCGGTAATGACAATGAGGAAAACTTGCTTAGAAGTTGCTATGAAAGTTCTTTAGAGCTTGCTGTGCAAAATAAACTTGAAAGTATTGCGTTCCCTTTAATCTCCACGGGTGCATACAAGTTCCCCAAAGAAAAAGCATTTAAAATAGCTACCAATACCATTGAAAGCTTTTTGTCAAACCACGACATGACGATATATATTGTTGTTTTTGACAGGACTTCATTTAGCATTTCGAAAAAACTATTTGAAGATGTTTCGCAGTATATTGATGATAACTATGTCAAAGATAACACTTCTTCATATGCAAGCCGTGTAAGAGCTTTCAAGCCACAATTTACTGAACAAGAAATAGTCGCTCTTTCAGATATGCCCAGTCCGCCAATTTATGAGTCACCTCAACTAACGCGCTCACTCAGTGACATATTAACGGATGTGGACGATACTTTCTCACAGCGCTTATTGAAGCTTATCGACATGAAAAACAAAACGGATATTGAGGTATATAAAAAAGCTAATATCGACAGAAAACTGTTTTCGAAAATACGGAGTAATAAAGACTATAAGCCGAGTAAACAAACGGTACTTGCCTTTTGCTTTGCGCTCGGACTCACCCTTGATGAAACAAAAGATTTACTCTTGACAGCAGGGTTTGCCCTGTCAAAAAGCAGTAAGTTCGATATTATTATAGAGTATTTTATAAAAAACGAAATATACAGTATCTTCGAAGTAAACGAGACTTTGTTTGCCTTCGAGCAAAGTTTATTGGGAGCGTAACTTGTCGCTTTGTATGCGACCTTAAGCGTAAAAAACAATGCTATTCTTTAAGCACAATAAAACTTAAAGGAGAGCATTAACATGAAAAAAGATTTAGTGGAACTTGTATTCATACTCGACAGAAGCGGTTCAATGAGCGGCCTTGAAAGTGACACCATAGGCGGGTTTAACTCACTTCTTGAAAAGCAAAAAAGAGAGCCGGGCACCGCCATAGTGACAACGGTACTATTTGATGACAAGTACGAGCTTTTACACGACAGGATAAATCTCTGCGGCGTTAAATCAATGAGCCACAAAGAATATTTTGTCAGAGGTTCTACCGCTTTACTGGACGCAATGGGAAACACCATAAACAAAACCCTAAACGCTTATGAAAACACAGATGAGCCTGAGCGTCCTGAAAAAGTGATGTTTGTTATCACAACAGACGGCCTTGAAAATGCCAGTACAGAATATAGCTACGACAAAGTAAAGTCACTTATTAGCCAAACAAAAGAAAAACATGAGTTTGAGTATATCTTTTTAGGTGCAAACATTGATGCTGCCGCCGAAGCCGACAAGTTTGGCATACGAAAAGAAATGGCTGTAAATTACCATTCAGACCGTGCGGGCACACAGCTAAACTATATGATGATGAGTGATGCAATAAGCGATGTTCGTAAAAACAAGAAACTCAGCAAAAAGTGGCGAGAGAAAATTGACGAGGATTTTAACGCGAGGAAATGATATTGGAAATGTATACATAAATATTACTAAAATTGAGAATTCGTATCAAATATTGTATACTATATTTAATATGCTGGAATGTAAACAACAAACAATATAAGGAGGGATCGCAATGCAAGATGTAATCAACAGTGAAATTAGCAGCAACGAAGTCAGTGATGATGTATTAAAAGACACGCTTAATGCTTACAATGAAGAAGCCGAAAGAATCATCGATGATGAAGACACATTTGAAAGATTTATTCAGAGACTTGAGATGAAAATGAAGCTGATGCCACTGGTGGGAAAATATGCCAGTGATATTACATGTATGGTTTCATTGGTACGCAGTTATGTCAGAAAAGAATATAAAGATATTCCTATTGGCACTATTATCAGTATTACAGCATCATTGGCATATATTGTCTCTCCTATTGACTTAATTCCTGATGGCATCCCCGTAGCAGGGCAAATAGATGATATAGCCATGGTATTGTTTATTTTGAAATTTGTACATTCCGACGTAGAAGAATATCGAAAATGGAGAAAAGAAAACGGCAAAGAAATAATTGATTTTGAGGAATCTATTTAATTCACAACATATATTACATATTTTAGCGGCATTGTCTTCTGACAATGTCGCTATTTTTTATGCGCAAAACTTCTAATTATTTAAATCATCAATTTTATCTTCAAGTTGTTTAAATCTAATCAATGATTGTCCTACTGAATAAACCGACCCATACAGAATATATTTTTAAGAAAATGTTGAATAAATTTAGTGAATTTGATAAGATGAATGTATATTCTTACAGTCTACTTGAAATCAAATTATAAAGGCGGTGAATTTAGCTATGGATGACAAAAATCAAAAGAGTAATAATGCATTGAAAAGATTTTCAAAAAAACATATCAAAAAAATTATTGTTATAAGCATAGCATTGATATTGGTAGTTGTAATTGCCGTTCAATCTCACGTGTATCAAAAACTTTATGATGAAAAAACAATACTTGACTACCAATTAAACGAACTATCTGCTATAGAAACAGATGCCAATTCTAAAACAACAATAACTACTGATACAGTTGTTCAAATGGTGAATCAGATTGGAGAGTTAGCCAGTATAGAATATAATTATCAAACTGTTGGTAAATTTGAAAACACTAAAGAAATAGGTGGTCTGTCTATTCCATTCACACAAAAAGATTTTTTAGCAGTTTATGATGGACGGATAAAAGCGGGAATTGATTTGAATGCAATAGAGATAGTTGTTGATAACGATAATCAAGTGGTCACGCTAAATATGCCAAAAGCAATATTTATCTCACATGAAACATTCGAAGACAGTTTTGAGATATATGATCAAAATAGTAGTATATTTAACCCCATTTCGCCCGAAGATTCAAACATACTAAAACTTGAACAAAAAAATGAACTTGAGGATAAACTGGTGGAAGAAGGTTTTTTAGAAGCTGCACAAGAAAATGGTGAAAAAGTAATTGACTTATTTTTAAGACAAACTATTCCCGAAGATTATACTATTGTTTACAATTATGAATAACTTACTGAAATACAGTAACGCTATACATCATTTTATGATATTCAAATAATAAATGATGTATAGCATAAATGGAGGAGGTGTCTCCGCGAAAATTACAA
>CAYJIG010000047.1:0-15976 GCA_964370165.1 uncultured Oscillospiraceae bacterium | reverse complement strand
GCAGCGTGCCACCGGCACCCTGCCAAGAGCCGCCTTTCGATTCCCATACTTTGTAACAAAACAAAAAGACGCCTATATGGCGTCTTTTCGTTTTGGAGCAGGTGATGGGAATCGAACCCACGTGGCCAGCTTGGAAGGCTGGAGTTCTACCATTGAACTACACCTGCATATAACACAAGATAAAATACATTTTCAAAACGGTACCTTAAAAGTATACCACATTATGAAAGCAATTGCAAATGATTTTATCTTGTTTTAATATTTAAAACAAATATTATTTTGAAAAGTCTGAATCTTGATCGATACGTGAGCCCACAGCACCACGTTGACCTTGATATTTACCCCTGTATGGGTTTTCGGCGTCTCTGTCAAGCTGAGCAAACACCATCTGACCAACTCTGCGCCCGGTTTCAAGTACAATACTATTCACGCTGGCATTGAAAAGCTCTAAAGTGATTTCACCCTCGAATCCGGGATCAACCCAACCGGCGTTCTGGATAAAAAGCCCTAGACGCCCGATAGAACTGCGACCTTCCACAAACGCTGTGAGGTTATCCGGAAGCTTAAAATATTCCATGGTAGTGGCAAGCACAAACTCACCGGGACCAATAACATACCGGTTTGTGTGAATCATGTTATATTCAACTTTACTGTTCATCTCGACAGGAACACCGCTTTGGGTGGTTTGCATTTCACAAAAAGAGTCCCCGATGCGTATGTCAACACTGGCCGGCTGGATTTGATGCTCCTCCATCGGCGAGATACACAGCTGTCCTGCATCCATCAAAACTTTCAACGACTTATCAGAAACAATCATAACATTCAACCCTTCCACTAAATATTACTTTTATTAGTATAACACATCTACATTTTATGTTCTAGTAATTTGTAACGGATTTTTGAAAAAACTTACCAGGAGTCTTGCATTTAGTGTGTATTTATATTATGATAATATAGTCATAACAAATTAATATGGAAGTTTAGCTCAGCTGGTAGAGCACTTGCTTGACGTGCAAGGGGTCAGGGATTCGAGTTCCTTAACTTCCACCAAAACGCCACCTTTATGCAAGGTGGCGTTTTTGTTGGTTGGATATTATTTTTACTAAAAAACTAGTAGCATTCCACCTCGATATTAAGCATGTTTGCAAGTGCACAAAGCTCATCGCGTACATCCCCGTAAATAACCACAAAATGAGGCTCCCAACCTGCCGAGACAGACTGATTGATGATATCTTTAGCGTTGCCGTCACAATGCACAACAACAGACGTGCCGTTGAATTGTTTTGGCTTATTCAGAGCTTTGCCGCCCATGATGAAAAAGCGATGTTTGCCATGCTCGTCTTTACCCACACGGAACACAGTAACCTTATCACATGGTTTGCAACCAAACTCTAGGGTAGGGCCAAGCCGACGATTGCAATGTATACCAACACAAGCGCCGTCTTCCTTGCGTGCAAGTGAGCATGCGGCTGTGCCACAATGCCAGTAAGTGATGGTGTTTTCGTCTGCGTCAAGCGACACAGGATCACCGAAAAACACACTACTGCCGCTTAGCTGTATACCCATATACATGCTTAGTGTTCCATATGTATCGGCCTCGCAACTGGCGGCAATTTGCCTATCGTTTAAAAGAGCAAGCACCGCGCACACAGGCGTTCCGTAATCGTTAAAATAATCAGGCCAGCACCGTGATGCGATAGCACCAATATTGTTTTCGTTTACGTAATCGTTATATGCCTTATAAAGACGTATAAAGTTTTCTACGTTTTCGGAATCGATGTCGCTGAGATTTAATAGAAGGCTTTCGGCGTGGGCTGTCTCGGCGGCGATATCTTCTTTTGAGTACGATTTTGCACGGTCCATCATTTCTCTTGTTTCTACCGAGTTTAAGGAAACACCAAACACAGAAAGCAGCTCGATGTCAAGAGCTCGACCAAACCCAAACCCTTCGGGTGTGTGACCGATGGAAGCGATACGAAGGCTGCGCAGTTGGTTTTTTAGTTTACCTGCCTTTATGAAGCTGTTTATTTTTTGTACGACTTCGGCATCACCGGTACCGCCTAAGATATATTCAAAAGGAGCTTTGCGGTATGTGCGAATAGCATTTGCGGCAGAATATGCGCCTGTCAAAGAATTAAGACGAAGGCGGGTACCGTCAATAACAGGCTCGGGAAGTGTCCACAATAAAATGGGACATGAAAACCTGTTTAGTACTTCGCTGGCATATGCAGAGTTTGCAAAAGTAGTGTTTTGCAAAATAATAAGATCGGGTGTAAGGGTGTCTAAATATGCAGAAAGATCGACAAGGCTCATTATGGTGGCTTTTGGATAAACCACATCTTTGTCCAGCGTTTTTAGCATGGCAACCGAGTTTTTGAATTCGGTATCGGCACACTCTAAATGAAATGTAGGCAGACCTATCGGTACATAAGCGACTTCAAATTTTGACATAAATTCCTCCAAGGATAATGAATAAATAGTGCACATACATATTAATTATATAACTAGCGGTGTGCATTTTCAAGGGTAGGCTTGAAAGTAAGTGTAAATAGTGAAACTTACTGCTGTTTTGTTGAGATGAAATGCGATATGTGGTAGTATACAAAATGTATGATTAAAAATGCAGCGGATAAACTTTTGGGAGAAACCGAATGGTAGATGTATTAATTTTAATTGCAAGGCTGGCGGCGACGATAATAGTAGCAATGGTATTCGGCAAGCTTCTTACTAAGATTAAGATGCCTGCAATATTAGGGTTTCTGTTGGCTGGAATGGTGATGGGTCCGTATGCGCTTAATGTGCTGTCGTATGACGTGATAAACAGCGGATGGTATCATGTATTATTACAAATTTTCGAGCTCACTATGGGTTTGATGCTGGCAAAAGAGCTGGTGTTTAAAAACATAAAATCTTACGGAAAACAGCTGATGACCATCACGATATTTGAATCGTTGGGCACATTTGCAATAGTGGCGCTTTTATTTGGGGTTGTGTTTTATTTCATGGGTGTTCCGTATTATGTGGCATTGATTTTCGGTGCAGTGGCGTTGGCAACGGCACCTGCGCCGGTGTTTTCTATTGTGAATGAGTTCAAAACAAAAGGTGAGCTGACAAAATCTATCGTACCGATAGCTATTTTAGATGATGTGGTTGCAATCATTGTATTTTTCTCGGTTAATGCATTTGTGGCATCTATGGGCACAAGCGCATCTGTTTCTCCGATACTGGCCGTGGCAATGAACATCGGCTTGCCCATAGTGATGGGTATTGGCATGGGATTTGTTACAAGTAAAATATACAAGCCGGGATATTCAAAAGCGGCATACCGTGCGTTGACTATTATTGTGATTTTATCGGCATACGGTATTACGTATGTGGTGGACAACTATGTGTTGCCACAGCCATCCATGAACTATATGATGGTGGGCTTGGCGCTGTTTACCACCCTGACAAACATAGCCGGCGAAGAAGTGATAAATCATATATACCGGGCATGTATCCCGATAGTTTCTTTCTCACTGATGTTGATGATTACTAACACGGCTGCACCGCTTGATTATCATTTGATATACAATGCAGGTATATTGACATTTGTATATATACTATCCCGTGGACTGGGTAAATATTTCTTTACTTATTTGGGCGCTAAAGTTTCGGGTGCATCCGATAATGTGAAAAAATATTTGGGGCTTACCTTGCTTCCGCATTCAGGGGTATCGCTGCTTTTTTCGGGCCTAGCCATAAGCTCGCTGAACACATTTGATGAGCCGTCTGCGGTTATTGTGAAAGGAACCATCGCGGCGGCGGCCGTGATAAACGAAATAGTGGCGGTGGTGCTGGCGAAAAAAGGCTTTGAGCTTGCCGGCGAGATTGAAAAACCCCAAAAAGTAAACTAACTTGATAAATGAAATAGGTATGGGAAATGAGCGTTGAAATAAAACCGGCATATGATGTACTCAGAGATGTGAAAACACTGTTTTCAGAGTATACAGACATGCTGATGAAGCTAGACAGGCGGTTTATTGCATGTCTGAAAAATCAGAACTACGACGAAGAACTGGAAAAGCTTTTAGAGCTATATGCTCCGCCGTATGGTGGGTTGTATGTTGCTTATAAAGGCTCAAGCCTTGCCGCATGTGTCGCGTTCAAGAAGATGGATGATAGCATATGTGAGATGAAAAGGATGTATGTGAGAGAACAATTCACACAACAGGGAATAGGAAGCAAACTTGTGGAAAAAGCTATTGATGAAGCAAGAAAAATGGGGTATAAAAGCATGGTGCTTGACACGGTGCCGATATTGAAAAGTGCTGTGAAACTATATAAAAAACATGGGTTTTATGAGATTGAGGCGTATAATGACAACCCAATAAATGACACAATTTACATGAAGCTGGAGCTTTGATGCACAAAGGAGGGCTCGGCGTGACACAAGAAGAAAAACGTATTTATTTGATAGAGTATTTACTTTCTGAAAACTCGGTATATGCAGATGTGGTTGTGCCGAGTGCCGAGGCAGAACAAAAAGATTTATTGAGGGCTTTGTTTAACGTGCGGCAGGCAAACCCGATAAGTGACGAATTTTTAAGTGTTCAGGATGAGTACTTGAAAGCCGAGATAGAAAATCGTGGTGTGGTGGATGTGGACAGATTGCCCGCCACAAAGTATAACGAGAAAATTTGCTTATGGCAGGGTGACATCACCACGCTGAAAGCAGACGCCATTGTGAATGCGGCTAATTCGGCGATGCTGGGATGTTTTCAGCCGGTACATTCGTGTATAGATAACATTATCCATACGCTTTCCGGCGTGCAGCTTAGGCTGGCGTGTAGCGCACTGATGAAAGAGCAAGGATGCGAGGAGAAAACAGGCGGCGCAAAAATCACGCCAGGATACAACCTGCCCGCAAAGTATGTTTTGCATACAGTTGGGCCGATTATTTCGGGGCGGTTGAAACAAAAAGATAAAGAGCTTTTGGCCGATTGTTACAGATCTTGCCTTGAAGTGGCACTGAAAAACAACATAAAGTCTATTGTTTTTTGCTGTATATCAACAGGTGTGTTTAGTTTTCCGCAAAAAGAAGCGGCCGAGATTGCAGTGAAAACCGTATCAGAATTTCTGAAAACGAATGACGCAATAGAAAAAGTGGTGTTTAACGTATTTACGGATAAAGATCTTGAGATATATCGCAGGCTTCTTGAAAGCTAGAAAACAAATAAATGACGATTTGCTTTCTTTAATGATAAAACCCCTCGGCAATAATATGCTGAGGGGTTTTATTTACATAAGGTATATTATATTTTCACATCGATTATTTCAGGGACGTTTGAAACATTTAGGTATTCAGAGATGCACCCGACTAAAAAGCTGTGGTCTTGATAATGTGGCAAGCCCGAAACAGTGGCGCAAGCGACTATGCCGCAGTTTTTGACACGCACGGGAAAACCGCCGCCGCAAAGGACATAGTCTTCTTTTGAAAGGCCCCAATCTTCAAGCGGCTCGTTGTCTTTAATAGCTGTTAAATATGCCAAAAGACTGCTCTTAGCAAACATGTTTACAGTGTTTTGCTTTCGTCTCATCCAGTTTTGATTGCCGAGGTGTGAGCCTGTAAGGCCGTGCTGATAAACAACATACCCGTTTGAAAGCCTGATAGATACAGCTATAGGTAGGTTTTGCTCCCTGCCGTGTTTTACTATCAAGTTGCCAAGATCGAACGCATCTTCGTTTGTGAACTGATTAAAAATAAGAAGCTCTTCCTGGGTGGTTCCGATTTCTACAGCAGTATTAATGTCCATAAAAGTCCCCTTTAATATATTTTTTCTCAAACTCTGTGCTGGGCATAGGCTTTGCATAATAATAACCTTGTACTACATTACAACCAACAGACTTCAAGAAGTCTATTTGTACTTTGTCTTCGACACCCTCGGCAATGATATCCATTTTAAGGCTTTTTGCCAGCTTCACCACACCGTCGATAACAAGCTCGCCGCGATCGTTGTCTTGTATGAAAGTGACAAAGCTTCTATCAAGCTTCAGCGTGTCAATTTCAAACTCGCGCAAAGAACCAAGCGAGGAATACCCGGCACCGAAATCGTCCATTGATATGGGGAAACCGGCGACGTGCAAGTCTTCAATGACAGTTTTCAGCGCTGAGTTGTTTTCAATAGCCACAGTTTCGGTGATTTCTATATCAATCAAGTTGTGTGGAAGACGATATTTGTCGACAATGGCGATGATATTTTCAACAAACTGGAAGTTTGCCAAATGAAGACGCGAAAAATTGACGGATATAGGAACGGGTGTGTGGCCGCTGTCTATCCAGTTTTTCAGTAGCTTGCACACACTGTCTAGCACGAAATAATCTATCTGGACAATAAACCCGTTTTTTTCGAAAACAGGAATGAAGTCGCCGGGGAATATCATTTTACCATCAGCCTCAATCCAGCGAACTAAGGCCTCGGCACCGACTATGTTGCCGGTAATGACGTTGAATTTCGGCTGTAAAAATGCATGAAATTCATTGTCAGCAAGCGCGCTGTTCATTTTGTTTATGATGGTTGTGGTTAGCAGTACTTGCTGCTTATAGTGGTCGTCATAGTCCCAAATGACACACTCTTTTTTCTCTTTTGACATGGTGTGTGCAAGGCTGACTTTAGTGAAAATGTCATCCACATCACTTTCACCGAGCGGAATGAAGTATCGGCCATATCTAAACGACAAATGATGGTTTGCAAGCTCGGGGATAATTTGCTTGAAATGCGACTCATAAAATGACGTGGAAGCGTCGAGATTTTCAAGGAAATTGTTGCCTGCAAAGAAAATAAACTCATCCATGCCGGTACGTGCAATAAGCAATGTTTTTTCGGGTACCATGTCGCTGATTTGCTTGAATGCACACAAAACTCTGTTTCCGATCTCATAGCCGTGCATTTCATTTATAGACTTGAAGTTTGCCACGTCTGTTTTGATGATGGCGTATTTTTTTGTGGGATTATTTTTCAAAATAGTCGTCATATCACGTTTTAGCTTAGATAAATTGGGTAGACCGGTAAGATTGTCGTAGTAGGCGGCCTGCTCAATTTTGCGTATAGTGTTCCGTTTGGAAATGAATATATATAGCGCTAAAGCGGTGAAAAATACAGCGATGCTGATGCTGACATATGCCATGATATCGGCGATATTGCGCATGCCTGCTTGCATTTTTTCTTCTTCAACCACCACGCCCAGAATCAAGTCGCCAAAATCCAGTGGAGTAATTATGGCAATCATGGTAACATCATTTATGATAAAATGTAGACGACAATTTTTTCCGAGTTCAAGCTGTGGCTGGATGGATTCGAACGATGTATCGTTAATATACTCGATATCCGGGCCGGTTAGCGCCTGGAATGGAATGTAGTCTTCGGATGAGCTGACAACCGCGTCACCCTTATTGTTTAAAATAATAACATAGCCTGTGTCATCAAGGCTTGCGCTAATCTGATCAAAAACAGAATTGACATAATTAGTGCCCATCAAAACGCCCTGTAGCTCATCATCTATGATTACAGGAACGGCTAAATTCATCACGCCATTGTCCAGCTGGGAGTCCTCGCTTGGGAAAGAAGCAGGCGCCTTGGTGGACACGGCCTTTAAAAACGTAGGGTTGCTTGAAAAATCTATGGAAGTGCTGGTTGCAGACACACCAATACCATCCAAGCCTATAAAATATATGTCGTGGATCATGACGTAATCAGACTGAGACTTTAAATATTCCTGCATGTTATCATCGATGAGATGTTCTTTTGTTATGGTGTTGGCAAGCAGCTTGATGTTATTGAGATTGTTTGCGTTAGAAGTAGAGATGGTGAGTTTTTGCTGTGATATCATATTGTCAAGCTCGTTATCGATAGCATAATAAAGCTGATCGTCAACAAGCCGATTGAATAATCCAACCAGAAAAAGAGATAGAACTAAAAACAATATAATAACGCATATCAGTATATTGTTTAAGCTTTTAAAGAATTTGTGCTTCATGAATATCTCCAAGGGGTATGAAATCATCAAAACCTGTTTCGCGTAATTTTACAGGAAAACTATGGTTAAGTGATATGACTAACCGCCAAGTATGTCTTTTAGTTTCAAGGCTTTTTCGATGTTGCCGTGAACTTTTAGTTTCCCAAGCGTAAACGCCAGCATGGGGTTTAATTTGCCGTTTAAAAGTTTTAACAAAGTGTCGGAATCGGCCACAAATTCAGAATCGCAACCAACATAATCATAAGGCTCAAGCTTTAAAGTGCCGTTATCGATCTCGGCATAAAACTTTCCCTCGCCTTCACCGGTTATGGTGAACTGATAAACCAAGCGTTCATTGATATTACTAAGGTCTGCATCTTTCACAGCGTTTTTCACGTTGGTGAAAATTTCTTCGTATGTCATGGGTTTGGTATCCTTTCACATGTAAGTATGTATAAAATATGAATGATAAAATTTTTGATTGCAAAAAAAGTAAAAATTGAATCTATATAGTAATAATACCACACAATATGCATTAAAAGCAATATGAGCATGGTGATATTCAGCTTTTTGCAAAAATATCACAAAGTTTACAAAAAAAGAAAAACCTCGAATTTCATCGAGGTTTTTTACTTAAACTTAAAATTATTCGTTGTTTGAATCGGTGGATGAAGATGGATTTTTTTCGGCTTCATGCGCAGCCGCTTTTTCGGGATTTTTGAATGTTCCATCTGCGTTTAATGCAGGCATGGAATGTGTGCTTACATAAGACATGTCGCCGGGGATTTTTTTGCTTTCGTCTTTGTTTTTCCATGCGTTTGGCAACTTTGCAGGAGTGTAGTTCCAGCTATCAGTTTTGCCTGAGTTAGCACTTGAAGGAGAAACCGAGTTACCCAAAGAAGATGTGCCGGGGTTTGTCTTATCTAAAGGACGGCCTTTCATAGGTTGCGTGATAGAACCTGTTTGACCAATCGGGCGAGGCATGCCGGGTCTGGTGGGGATGCGTCCGGTTTGATAAGGCATGCGGGCGGTCTGGCTGAGGGTACGGCTGCCACTGCCGCTGCGAGTGCCACGTGTAAGGTCCGGTGCGGCAGATTGCCTGACTTGCATTTTATCCCATATGCTCTCAAATGCGCCGGAAGAAACAAGCGGAGTGGCTTGGCTTTCTTCGATTTCAGGGATTTGAGAGATGACGTTTGTGTTGAAGGTGGGTAAGTTGTTTGGATCAATGGGTGCGAAAGCTTGTGTACGTGCGGCGGCCTGTGCAGCTCGTCTGCGCGCGGCGGCAACAGCTTCGGCTTGTTTACGTGCGTTGGCAACCGCTTGAGCTTTGCGCTGTGCAGGATCAAGGGTGGCGGGCTCGGTGGATGCGCCGGTGGGAATTTGCTGTGTTGACGATACAGTAGGTACCGGCTGTGGGGTTGTATCTTTTTGTAGCGGAATACCCTTTTGTAATGGTGCTTTTGCTTGAGCCAAAGCAGGTTCTTGTATCGGTGTAGCTTCTTGCGCCGGTGGCTCTTCTTTTATCGGGGCTTCTTCTTGTGAAGGCGTGCTATCTTGTGCCGGTGCGCTTGCACTTTCTTGCGCAGGTGCATCTTCCTGTGTTTTTGGAAGTGGCTTGCCCAATATAGGCTCCGGCAGTGGAATATCTTGAGTATTATCTACGGGTTTTACGCTGTCCTTTGCATCTTGAGAATCGGGAACAACAGCAGGTGAATCAACAGCGGGTGAATCAACAGCAGGTGAATCAACAGCAGGTGGTGCAGTGCTAGCATCGCTGGAAAGAATGGGATCGACTTCGCCGGGTGTATCAGCTGTGCTTGCCTCTGTTTTTTTGCGGCGTTCTTTTTCCTCTGCGGCCTGCTTTATAGCCCATTCGGCCTGCTTTTTATTGCGTTTTTGTGCGGCAGCGCCTTTGTTTGAAAGCGAGTCTTTTTTGATGATTTTGATGGCGGCGGTTTTTCCGGTGCGGAAAGTTTTTGGGTCGTCGCCGCTAAGCATTTGTTCAATGAGATGCTCGTTAAGCAGTTCTTCGTCAAAACGACGTTTGCGGACAACGTCTAAAATACCGGTCACCATGACGGAAATGGTGATCAGCACTAAGATTCCTATACACGCGCATAACACTATGGTGATGGGAATACCAAAAAATGCGATATTATTTAGTATTACAATAGCACCTAAAAGCAGTACTAAAATAATGGCTAAACAGCCTAAAATTGTGGATAAAATTTTGTTTACCAAAGAGCACACTCCCAATTAATTATGTGTTAAAATAACACACTTAAATTGTTATTATTTTGTTCCGAAAATACGGTCTCCGGCATCGCCAAGCCCGGGCATGATGTAACCATGGTCGTTTAAATATTCGTCAAGCGAAGCAAGATAAACAGGAACATCCGGCCAGTCGTCCTGTAATCGTTTCAGGCCCTCGGGGGCAGCAATAATTCCAAGGAATTTTATGTGGCGTGCACCACGTTTGCGCAGCAAGCGGATGGCGTCGCTGGCACTTCCGCCGGTGGCAAGCATCGGGTCAAGCAAAAAGACATCACGCTCGGAAATGTCACTGGGTAGCTTGCAGTAATATTCCACAGGCTCTAAAGTATCGGGGTCGCGATATAGCCCAATGTGGCCGATTTTAGCGGCAGGAACCAGCTTCATCATACCCTCTACCATGCCAAGGCCTGCGCGTAAAATTGGCACAAAAGCTAGTTTACGTCCGGATAGCTTGTGTACTTTTGATATGGCAAGAGGGGTTTGTACGTCCACCTCTTCGGTGGAAAGATCGCGAGTGGCCTCGTAACACATCAGCATGGCAAGCTCGCTTATCAGTTCTTTAAATTCCTTTGTGCCTGTTTGCACATCGCGAAGTAGCGCAAGTTTGTGCTGGACCAAAGGATGATCAATCATAATAATAGGATTAGGCATTGATATCAGCCTCCTTTTGAAGGATGTTTACAAGACGCAAACGCCGTTCACGCTCGGCCTGTGAAAGACGTAAATAGCTGGGAATGACATTTTGAGGTGAAAGAAGCTCGGAAGAGCTTTCGCCGGCTAAAATGGCGGCGCCTCGGGCAATGGGTAGCACCTGGTTGCTGTCATAGTGCTTCACACATGAAAAATCGCCATAGGTATTATAGCATAGATGTGCGCCGTCACCAAGGAAGAAAACAGGAGAAGTGGCAGATTGTAAAAACGAAGAAAGCTCAGAAACAGGGGCGGCAGCGTCGTTTGTCAGGCGATGTGCACCGTGTTCATCGCATGAAAAGGCCGACCAATATACTTCGTTTCGGCGTGCGTCCAGCGCACTTACAACAGTGCCGCGAATGTCTGCGCATGCAGCTATTGCATGCAATGTGGACACCGGCATCATGCGTGTATCAGATGAAAAAAACATACCTTTGGCAAGTGCCAGGCCGATGCGCAAACCGGTGAAGCTACCCGGACCGGACACAACAGCACAAATTTCGACATCGGCTGGAGAAAGATTGGCTTTTTCAAAAACACGCTGTACCAAAAAAAGCAAGGTCTGTGAATGTGTTAAACCCGCACGGCAATGCTCCTCGCTTATTATCTTCCGGCCTTGCATGATGCATGCACCGGAGGACTTTGTCGAAGAGTCCAGCGCGAAAATGGTTTTATTCAAATGGTAGGCACTCCCTTGATTGTGATGGCTCGCATACAGTCGTCCTTAATAACAATATCTATGGTAATGCAATCTTTAGGTAAAAAGGCCGATATGTTTTCGCTCCATTCGACTAGCACAAGAGCACCCGAGCTGATGTAATCGTAAAACCCGGCCGTTTCCAGGTCTTCCTCGGTGTTGATGCGCCAAGCATCGAAATGAGCGATTAAAGTATCGCCTCTGTAAGTATTTACAATGGAAAATGTGGGGCTTTGCACCGAATCGTCGGAGCCAAAAGCCTCGACTAAAGCGCGACAAAAAGTGGTTTTGCCACTGCCTATGCCGCCGGTGAAGGCAACTACATCTCCACCATGCAAATAAGGAGCCAGACGACGAGCTATCGCCATGGTTTCCTCGAACGAATAAGTCATAAATTGTTGCATGGAGACCCTCATGGTTATATTTGCAAAAGCAAATATGGCATATATAAAATATTCTATGCTGTTGACATCGAACATGAAAACAGGAAGTAATATCTTTATATTCTTTGTATATTATAGCCTTTTTTAGCTTTTTTTGCAAGTAAAGAAGGCGGAAAATAAAGAAAAACTAAAGAGAAAATTAATATACAAAAAAGAAAACAAGCCACTTCATTGTGTTTTCATGGGAAATACAGTATAGTATTATTTATATAGTCAGTGTTATACTAATAGATGATAATTTGTAAAGTTTGTGTGAACGGGAGGAGACCTGTGCAGGGAATGGAAAAAAGGCAGTTGTCCACAGGTATGTGGATTTTTATCTTGATATGTGTGGGCGTTATTGTGTTTTCGCTGTGTGCCGGGGCGGCATATGGCGCAGTTCAACGGGCGAATGAATCGGCCGCAAAAGCAAATATCGGCCAGATTGAAGCGGCGTTGCTTTTGGCAGAGAAAACTGCAGAATTACAAGGACTGGGCCAAGCGCCAAGCTCTTACTCTAACATGATAAAAAGCTATGACGACACAGGTGCGTTGACAGAATATGAGCTGTATGTGCAGCGTAGCATGATGGAGTTTTTTGGGCCTGCGCGTGATTTTGACTTTGCCGTTACACGTGGGGAAGATATCGGCGGGACAAACGTGGAAGTGTATTATTTTCCTCAAAAGGATCAAACAGACACAAGAGAAGATGAATATTACCATATGGAAAACGGCATAGTGACAAAAGGCTAGGCTTTACCTATGGTTGGACTAGGATAGTTAAAAAACTTGAGATAAAAATGTCGAAAAATGTCGAATCAAGAAGATAAATTGTTGTTGCACAGTGTTTTTGTGATGTGGTATACTTAATTGTCTTAAGGTGAAGTGAAAACAAGAAATTGGATTGTTTGAAACTTAACCACCGCGATTAAGGAGGTAAGTATGAATAGCAATATCAGGTTATTGATGACAGAGACATCACCGGAATTATGCAGGCTATGTAAAGATGTGTTGCCGGAGTACGGCATTGACATGCAAGTGTGCCAAAGAGATGGAATAGTGGCATATCAGCACGCAGTGCAGTTGCAACCGGACGCAGTGTTACTGGATGTGTTTATGCCGGGGATGGATGCATTTTCGCTGAAAAAGAAATATATGGAAAGTTGTCCCGACGCAAATACCACTTTTTATGTGACGGGTACATTCCAAAATGAAGAAATCGAACGCGAAGTGATGGAAAGTGGGTTTTCGTTTTATTTTCTTAAGCCGTTTGATGTGACAGATTTTGCACAGCGTATCTTGGCGAGCAGCGGACGGAAAATGGTTCATATCACCACCGAAGACGTGATGAACAAAGATATGGTGACGGATATGCTGAGGACTATCGGCGTGCCTGCACATATCAAAGGATACAGGTTTTTGCGTGATGCTATTTTGGCCGTGGTGGAGGATCCTTCTCTTATCAACGCAGTGACGAAAATTTTATATCCTGACATTGCTGACATGAACGGCACAACGGCATCAAGGGTGGAAAGGGCTATCCGTCATGCTATTGAAGTGGCGTGGGATAGAGGCGACATAGAAGTGCTGAACTTCTATTTTGGAAGCACCATACACAGTCTACGTGGCAAGCCTACAAATTCGGAGTTTATTGCTATGCTGGCAGACAGGATAACTATGGCGAATCGGCGCGGGGCATAATAAACAGAAGGGACAGGACGGAATAATAATACCGGGGGTATTTTGTGCTAATTAAAAAATAAAACACAGCTTTCTTGGAATGGTAGATGTTTAATACACCAAAGTAGCTGTGTTTTTTTGTGTATATATGAATAAAGAATTTGAGGCAAGATTATATATCATGCCCTTTTTTTGTGCCTTGAAATATGGTAAAATGTATGCTATGGAAATATATAAAAGATATAAAGGGGGCAATGCCTGTGTACAAACCGGTGAAGGTGGCGGGGGATAGCGTGGCTGTGCCACAACTGGTTTTTGCAAAATTGGGCGTAGTTGGTGGCACGGGCGATAAAAAAGAAGGGCTTTTTCAAGTGGCGCTGTATGTTTTGCAAGCGCAGGGTGCAAGCGCAGACGATGTGGCTAAGGCGCTGAGGATGCCTAAGGCGAAAGCCGAGGCGGCACTGAACTATTGGGAAGGTGCCGGGCTGATTTATCAAGAAGAGCCTCCGATGATGGAAGACGTGGCCGGGTTTGAGCCTAAAAAACGCAAAAAACTGACCACGAAAGAAGTGGTGCAGGCAAGTGACGAAAACAAAAACTTGCGGGTGATGATAGACGAGCTTCAGAGGTTGTTTGGCATGGTGATTGGTCAAAGTGATATAAACGCATATGTCAGCTTGTGCGTGCAAGACAAGTTTTCTATGGATTTAGTTCTGCTTGCGGCCAGCGAAGCCTTGGCAAACGGCGCGAAAAACGCGAAGTATGTGGAAAAAATATTGAATACGTGGAAAGATAACGGCATAAACAACGCAGCGGACGCCGACAGCTTTTTGAAACTGCAGTCGCAAAGAATGTTGCGTCTGGAAGCGTTGGCAAAACATCTTGGGATGAGTGCCGAGGCTTTTTCACTGGCGGATAAAAAGAAAGTGGCCATATGGTTTGAAGAGTATGAGTACGGGTATGATATGATTGACGCGGCACGGCTGGTGGCAGGGGATAAAAGCGACGATATACGGTACATAAATGGAATTTTAAAGCGCTGGAAAACAAAAGGGTATGAAAAACCTCAGGACTTATCGCAACGAGGCGAGGCCAGAAATGTGCGTATCAGCCGAAAAGAAGTGCCGAACAAAAAAGATATGCTGGGTACGGTGCTGGACTACGTGCCGATGAAACGAGGGGAAAATGGATAAGCAGCAGCTGTATCAAAAGGCGCTTGCAACAGTGCGCCAGCGTAGGCAGGTGGCCGAAACAAAGGCAGTGCAAGATAAAAACGACTTGTATGAAGCATTGCCTCAACTGCGTGAAATGGAGCAAAAAATAACAGAGGCAGGCGCAAAAGCTGCCATGTTGTCCCTTGCGGGTCAAAAAGAAGAAGCGGCCGAAAAGCTGAAAGAGCTGAACATGCTGTCCGGGCAAAAAGAACGCCTGCTTTCTCAGGTGGGTAAGTCTGAATACAGTTTAAGAGCGGCATACCACTGTAAAGTGTGTGAAGATACAGGAAAAAATGACGGTAAAATGTGCGACTGCGTGCAGGAAGAAATGAAAAAGCTACGTAGAATGGATGTGCATTTGAGCGGTCCGTTGAAACTTTGTAGGTTTGAAAATTTTAGTCTGAATTACTATCCCGAGCGCATGGAACTGGATATGGGCACGGTGCATCCACGCAGGTCCATGGACGGGATCTTGAAAGAGTGTAAATATTGGGCGGAAACATATGGTCCAAACAGCAAAAGCCTTTATATGTTTGGGGATGCAGGGCTTGGAAAAACTCATTTGGCGCTTTCCATTGCGTCGGTGGTACTGGAAAAAGGGTATGACGTGATATATGTCAGCTCGCAAAGTGTGTTTTCAACTATCGGAAACTTCGACGAAAAGGACAAGGCCGAGGAGTTGTTTTCGGCAATGATGACGGCGGATTTATTGGTGCTGGATGATCTTGGGACAGAATATACAACACCGTATATTTTGGCGAAACTGTACGAGCTGGTGAACGCACGGATAGGAAAGCCGACCATATACACCACTAATATATGTAATAACCGCGTGCTGGAAATGCGGTATGACGAGAAAATTATATCAAGACTGCTTGGCGAGTGTCACCCGATGAGGTTTTGGGGTGAAGATATTAGGCTGCAAGATAAATAACTGAAATAGACTTTGCGAGCTTACTGTAAATAATCTTTTAATGGCGTGATATATAGCAGTGAAGGTT
>CAYJIG010000046.1:12401-15992 GCA_964370165.1 uncultured Oscillospiraceae bacterium | reverse complement strand
AACCCGAGCAACCACCCATGCCGACTGGGCCGCCGCTGCCACCGCAGCCGTCGCAGATACAGACTACACCGTGACTGCCGATGGATTAGAAATTCACTCGGCACTTGGTCTTGCCTATTTTGCGGCTTCGGTAAACAGTGGCACGACATATTCCGGGCAAACTATTTCATTAACCCAAAGCATATCGCTGCCCGATGCAAATGTAAGCGGATATAGTGGAAGCAATAACAGTTTTGATGTGGCAGTAACAGCGGCAAACAGCTGGGTGCCGATAGGAACAGATACTAAAACTTTTAACGGAACATTCGACGGTAAAAATCTTGTCATTTCAGGACTTTACATAAATAGCGGCGGAACGCAAGGGGCATTGTTTCACACTATAGCCTCGTCTGCTATTATTCAAAACCTTACAATACAAAGCGGTAAAGTTGATACTCAAAATTTTGCTTCTGCCTTTGTGATAAATAACAGTGGCAAAATTATAAATTGTCACAATCATGCGGATGTCATAGGAACAGCGGCGAATGGCATTGCGAGTGTTAACATGGGAATAATTGATGGGTGCTCTAATTTAGGTGTTATGCATGGTTACGGAACAACAGCGAATGTCGCCGGTATAACAATACGTAACGAGACTAGCGGTATTGTAAGAAATAGCTATAATGCAGGAGTTGTTGATGCTACTTATAGCGGTGCAGCAGGTCTGGCAGGTGGAATAGTTAGCTGGAACTTTGGAAAGGTCGAAAACTCTTATAACACTGCAAATGTTACAGGTGGAGGAAATCCGAATTATGCCTCAGGTGGTATTGCAGCCGCAATGTATGATGCCAATGCTACTATTAGAAACTGTTACAACATCGCAGATACCTTTGGCCCTACGAGAGGTAAAATCGTTGGTGCTGTTTTGGCAGGAAGCGTTTCTGACTGCTATGCAAACTCCAATACCAACGGAGGCGGAAACTATAGCGCAAATATGCATATAGTCGATATGCAAGCAGCAACTTTCGTTGCCACACTTAATTCATGGGTCAAATCAACGATATATAAAACATGGGTATATAATTCCGGTGGCACCCCAACTTTTGGTGGTTACTTCACAGGAAATACGGCATGGTCGCAAGCTGCGCAAACTGCACAATTAGGCGTAGACTATACTAGAAGTGCCAGTGTTATAAATATATATACTGCCAAGGGTATGGCATGGCTTGCACTTACAGTAAATAACGGTGATGATCTTGCAGGCATAGAAGTTACGGTTATGAATGACATAGATTTGACAACGGCAGGTGTTGCAGGCTATCAGCATGATATTTCAAAGATAACTGCGGAAAACAGCTGGGTACCTATAGGTACTGCGTCAGATCCCTTTAAAGGTGACTTTTCTTCGTATGGTGGTAACGTTATAAGCGGAGTATACATAAACAATCCCACGGCTAACAACCAAGGCCTCTTTGGGCATACCGAAACAGGCTCTATAAATATTAAAATAGATAGATCAGTCATAATCGGGAATAATAATGTAGGCGCCGTTGCAGGTAATGCAAACGGTACTGTGGTTTTTGGCGATGAAACCACAACCTCTGTTCAAGTCACAGGCAAAGAAAATGTTGGCGGTATAGTGGGAATAATCTCGGCTAGTGGCGCTTTGGGGCAGATAGAAGCAGTGGTAAACCGCGCGACGGTAAACGGAACAACAAATGTCGGCGGTGTTGTGGGTAGTAATAGCTTGCCGATTATTGGCGGTCTTCTTTCAGGTCGATTTACATCTAATTACGGCACAGTAACAGGACAGACATTTGTAGGTGGTATAACGGGTGTTAACTACAGCTCGGTAAACGGGATTACAAACGAGGGTGTAGTAACAGGTGACTCGGGCAGTGGCGGAATTTCCGGCACAAACCTTGGCACGATTGAATCGGTGCAAAATAACGCCGGCGTAAATGGTAATACATTTACAGGCGGTATTTCAGGCGTTAACCATCCCGATAAAACAGTGAGCAGTGCATACAACTATGGTGTGGTTACTGCAAATAAAGACACAAGCACCGACACAGGCGGGATTGTCGGAACAAACTTTGGCGCAATTAGTAATGTTCAAAATAATGGTGTTGTAACTGGATACACAAATGTTGGTGGAGTTGTCGGCAACAACCTGGAGACAAAGGCGACTATTAAGTCGTCAGGAAACTATGCCGAAGTTAAAGGTACGCACATGTACATCGGCGGAATTGCCGGAAGAAATATTGACGGCGCAAAAATTGAATATTCTGTCAATGACACAGGCGGTGCAGTTACCTTTAGAGGTAACAGCGCAGATAATGCTAAGCATTATATAGGTGGAATTGCAGGACTGAACCGAGATTCTATAATAGAAAACTGCAAAAATAATGCATATATAATTACTATAGACTGCAATGTAGTCGGCGGCATTGTAGGCGAAAACCGTAGCGAATCGTCCTCACTTACCACAAAAATAATTAATACTGATAACAACGGACGAGTGAGCGCAAATTCCTCTGTTGGGGGCATAGCCGGCTACAACGATGGCATAATAGAACTGTGTAACAATAACGCTCTAGTTACCGGTAGTGTTACTGTAGGTGGCATTTGCGGAATGAATGAAAACGAGGGTGAAATACTATACTCTTCCAACACAGGCACTATTAGGGCAAATGGTGTTGCCGGTGGGGCAGTAGGCGCAAACGTGATGTCCAACAACACCCTTCAAACCTCATATAACGTAGGAGATGTTGAAACAAATGCCGGAAGCGATGTTCTTGCCAAAAACGAAGCGTGGATAGACACATGGTTGGTTCGAGATACATTTGCGCAACAGTTTGCAACTACTTTGCTTTTAAGTTCCTTTGGTATTGATGTCGCTTCGCTGGGTCTTGAGGGTGCGGTGGCAGAGTTTAAAAAACAGATGCTGGTAGATGGTAACGGAGACGTTGCCGGCGGCATGGTGGGTCTGAACCTTAGCAGTGGCATGATAAATACCTACTCAATCGGCGCTGTAAGCGGTGGCGGCAGCTACACAGGCGCACTTGTGGGACGGAATATAAACTCTTCGGGCGACAGCAAAATTAACAATAACTTCTATCTTGGGCAAGCTGGACAAGTGGGGGTAGATAACGAGCAAGACGCTGCCGGTAGAACGCAACCTGTAACATCGGCGCAAGTGACAGACCCAAACCAGCTACTGAAACAGCTTAACGACAGCACAAGCGGTAGCCCATGGTCGCTTTTAGGCTCGTACCCAGTGATTACAAATGCGTCACAGACGTATAGTATCAGCATAAATTCCGGCTCTGCCGACTATATTATAGCAACGCCCGGAACACGGGTTACCATAACTGCGGATAGTATTAATGATAACTGGTTCAAGGAATGGACAACCCAGAGCACAGGGGTGAGTTTTGCATCGGCATCAGCAGGCCAAACAACATTTGTGATGCCTGCAAACGATGTTGTTATCAACGCCACTTATCAGCGAATCAGTAACGCGTTAATGTCGGTGACATTTGACGACTATACATACGGAGACACTCCGTCGGTGCCTGTTACCGTGTATGATGGCGGAGTGGCAAACGG
>CAYJIG010000046.1:0-12301 GCA_964370165.1 uncultured Oscillospiraceae bacterium | reverse complement strand
TTTGTAAACCTCGTCGAAAACGGAACAGGCGCGGCGTTATCGCTGGATAAAAGAGTGGTTACTGCCACTACGGCAGGAAGTTTCACCGCAGATGTTACGATAGACATCCCGTCATACGACGTAAACAGCGACGGTGTTTCAGAGTATGCGCCATATAACGGCAGTGGTAGCGTCAGTGTTACCACAAATGGTACACTCTCCACACCAAACAACCTTGATACCGTAAGCATGGCAAACTGGGTATACGGCAGTGATGCATCATCTCCGTCCATAACTACTATAGGCGGCGCAGCATATAACGGTGGAGCTATTACGTACAGCTATAAAGGACGAGGAGCTACCGCTTATGCCGAAAGTGGCGTGAAACCAAAATATGTTGGCGAATACACAGTGACGGCAACATCTACCGCAAACGGTACAGTATTCCCAAAATCGGTGACGCATGACTTTGAAATTACCGAGGGTACACAGTCTCCAAACATGATATCGTCGACTACCATGGGAACAAATTCTACTTTACTGCTCACCACTCTTGTCGGTGGCGCAAGCTATAAGCTTGGAACAATATCTTTTAGTGTGGTAGCTGATGGCGGCACAGGTGCTTCGGTAACAAACGAAGTAGAGCTGAATTCAGTGGCTACACCCGGCACGGTGACAGTGCGCCTGACACTCAATGAATACGACGAAAATAGTGATGGTGTTGCCGAGTATGCCGCATATACTGCGACGCAGAATATCAGTGTGGATATATCCCACCAGCCGAACAATCTGGATTCGGTTACTATGCCGGATTGGGTTTACGGCACTTCGTCTGCATCACCCACCGTGTCTTATGTCGGGAATGCCTCGCCTAATGGCGGACAGCTTAGCTATACATACCAGGGCGTAAACGCTACTACGTATCCGCAGAGCAATACAGTGCCAAGATATGTCGGCGAGTATTCGGTAACTGCAACATCGGCGGTGAATGGTGTTGTGCCCGAAAAGTCGGTGATAGATACTTTCAATATTACTGCTGTAAGTCAGATTCCATCGGTTGTCACGTCGATAAATGTTCCGGCAAACAGCACTTTCAACCTTGCTTCACTGGTGTCAGCGGTTGTTCCGTCAAATGTCAGCGTGCAGTTTGTTTTGAATAACTACTCGACCACAGTATCGGGTGCGGTGGTAAACGGCAGTACACTTACAGGGCTTAATGCTACAGGAGTAGTAAAGCTGTTTGCGAATATAAATATCAGTGGGCAAGATGTAGGCGGCGACAGCGCTCATGAATATGCGTCTTACAGCGGATCTGCCGAGATAACGATAAATGTCATACCGGCTACTTCGAGTGGTAGTGGTAATGGTGGCGGTAGCAGTAGCACAGAATCTACAGTGATAATTCCACCTGTAGCGGAAACTTTGCCTTCTGAGCAAACAACATCCTTCAGCGGCTATCGCATAACACTTAACCTTATGGGTGGAATGATTGACGATAAAGATTTTAATCCTATAATATACACTGATGAGGATGGATATCTTGATTTTCCAAGCGATCCAATAAGGGATGGCTTCATATTTAAGGGCTGGTATACAAAAGCAGAGGATGGCGAAAAAGTGGACGAAAACGAACTTTTCACCAAAAATACCACGCTGTATGCAATGTGGGAAGAAGAGTCGCAAAGTGAAGAGCCGGCTACGGATGATGAACAAGATGAACAATCGGATGACACACAGGAAGAAGAATCGAGCGTTGAATCCCAGCAAAGTGCATCTACTGCACAAGAGCCTGAATCCGGATTTAATATTTTATGGATAATAGTACCGCTGCTGGTATTAGGAGCTGTTGCAGGGTTTATTGTTTATCGCAAAAAGAAATCTGAAGAGTAACAGATTACCGGCGCAAATATTGCAAAGATAAAATTAAAAGACATCGGATATCATTCGATGTCTTTTAATTTATAGGGTTACCATCATTTATAATACTGGCAAATAACTCGTATAAGTGAAAAGTAAATATCTTTCTCTTGCAAGTATTCTGCCACTACCTTTTTGGAGTCGGCAGAAGGTGTGGGTCTTAACATAAGTTTATTTTATAAAGTTTATAAAACACAAACACATCTTCCTTTAATTGATTATATCAACTGTTACAACATTACCTATCGGCTATAAAACCTGCTTTAATACGAAGCTTTTCCATGCCCCTTATGGTTACTCAGAGCAAATTCCACTGACTTTTGTCGGTAGGATTTTTTGTTATAGCGATATATTTTGGGCATAAAGCATATTGTCGCTTGAATTTACAATTTTTCAATCCTGGCAAAAACCATCGGCGTACGTAATGCGTACGTAATGGGATAATTTTGCGCATGCATAATGCTAAAGACTGAAATGAAGATAGTATCTATAAATCCGTAAAACACCTTTTAGTAGCCACTGGTCATATTAATAAAGAGCAGACATAAGTCATTGTATTTAAATATTTCTATCTTAGCTTATTCATGGTTGCCGTAATGGACATTTTAATAAGCTCTCTTTTTAATGTGAGGCAGACTGATTTCCCTGATTGTGCCATCTTCACTGTTGCAATTTTGAGCCGCTTCGAATACACGGCTTTCTTCATTGAATTTCATATTTTTTTTGCTTAAAATTATCGTATGAACAAGATTTTTGAAAGCGAATTTTAAGGATGAATTATGGAAAATTAAGAGTAATACAAAAAATCAATTAAAAGAAGATGAGTTAGGAGAACAATTGACATTTACACATAAACCAACATTTAAAAAGTAGAGTCTACTGCGATTGGTAGGCTGTATTACATGTTCTTGGGGTTTATCTAAATTGAACAATTTGCAAGTGGTTTTATTGTCATTTAATACATATTTTTAGATTGTTATTGACAAAAAAATAGTGAAGTAATATAATTTAAAATGTAATCAGTTACACGATTAACTATTGGATTTGGAGCGATATTATGCGAGCGACAATAAAAGATGTCGCTAAGCTTGCGAAAGTTTCAACAGCGACAGTTTCCAATGTTATAACTCAAAAAAAGTTTGTAAGCAAAGATTTAGAACAACGCATCCGTGACGCAATGGATTCTTTGAACTACAGACCAAATATAATTGCGCGTAGCTTGAAAATTAGCCGTTCACACACAATCGGAGTAATGGTTCCAAATATAACAAATCCGTTCTTTGCTGAAATGGTTGAGTACATACAAAAGAAAGCTGAGAAAAAGAACTATCAAGTTACTCTTTGTAATTCGGATAACGATGTTTTTCGTGAAAAGAAAATTATAAATTCACTTCTTTCGTCTAGTGTAGATGGCATTATTAATATAGCTCCGTTTTCTACAATTGAAAATTTAAATGTTGAGTATACTGTGCCTGTTGTAATTGTAGACAGGCCTGCGTTTGAAACCGCTGAAAATATTGGATTTGTATATGCAGATAATTTTGTTGGTTCGGCGCAAGTAGCGGAGTACTTTATCTCCTTAGGGTATAAAAGGTTTGCTTGCTTTACAGGTCCTATTCAATCTGTGCCAAATGCAAAAAATAGATTAGATGGTTTTTTAAACCGTTTAGTTGAAAAAGGAATACCTGCTGAGCATTGCGTAGTTTATAATTGTGATTTCACCTTTAAATCCGGTTATTTTACTATGAAAAAATTTATTGAAGAAAAAAACAAACAAAAAGAAAAATATGCGGTTTTTGCTACAAGTGATATTATGGCATGGGGAGTTATGGAGTCTGCAAAATCTAATGGACTTAAAATCCCGGAAGATGTGTCAATTGTTGGTTTTGACAATATATTCTTTTCGAATTTTTTATACCCGCCATTGACGACAGTTGAAAACTCCACAAAAAATCTTGGAGAAACGGCTGTTCGCATGTTGATTGATTCAATTGAGAACGACAACGAGTTAAGAGGTAAGGAGACGGTATTAAATACATTTTTAATAAAAAGAGAAACATAATGTAGCTGTTTTTAATTTTTGAAATGAAATTCATGCTTGATAAATAAAAGTGTAGATTGGTTTCGAAAAAGTACCAATAGTAATAGATAGTTAAGATTTTAAGGGCTTTGTTCGTGTGTCGGTTAAACGATTAACAGAGGTGTTTTTATTATGAAGAAAAGAGGAATTTTAAATGCCGAGCTGTCAGAAGCTGTAGCAAGAATGGGGCATGGTGACATTATTATAATAGGCGATGTAGGGTGCCCTTTTCCGAGGCATGATATTACAACCTGTATTGATCTTGCTGTAACTGATGGCATTCCAATGGTTAAGGATGTTTTGAATGTTGTGCTAGAAGAATTGGAAGTTGAAGAATATTATGTTGCAGAGGAAATAAAGTCGGCTCATTCTAACACATATAAAGATTTTGTTGATATAATATCAAAATTCACGAACAAAGATATGCCGATTACTGAGAAAACTTTCTCACATGTAAAACTGAAAGATCTTTGGTTGAATGGGGCGTTAAACGGTGAAGAAGTTAAGGTTTTTGTACGGTGTGGTCAAAAAACCCCATATGGCTATATTGCTTTAGTTGCAGGTGTGGATTTTTAATATAATTATTTTAATATATGAAAAGAGGTAGAGTATGAGCAAATTTGAAAAGTTGTTCTGCAATGCAAAACCGGTAATTGGTATGGTGCACCTTCGTCCTTTGCCAGGTTCACCACGTTATGATCCTATAAACATGGGTATGGATAAAATAATTGAAACAGCCATCACGGAAGCGAAAATTTTGGAAGAAGCTGGAGTTGATGGCATACAAGTTGAAAACATGTGGGATATTCCATATTTAAAAGGTGAAAAAATTTCTCATGAAACAACGGCTGCACTTGCTGTCGGAGTTCATGAAGTTGTAAAGAATGTGGGAATTCCTGTTGGTGCTGAGTGCCATATGAATGGTGCAGATATTGCGTTGTCTTGCGCTGTTGCCGGCGGAGCAAAATGGATTCGCGTATTTGAATGGTGTAATGCGTTTATTTCTCAATCAGGGTACATTGAAGCGGTAGGCGGAGAACTTGCAAGGTTAAGAAGTGCGCTTAAAGCAGACGATATAGCTTTTTTGTGCGACGTAAATGTAAAGCATGGTAGCCATTTCATCATCCACGACAGAAGTGTGAAAGAGCAAGCGATGGATATAGATGCTCAAGATGGCGATGCTGTAATAGTAACCGGATTTGACACAGGTTTGCCTCCCAGTGTTGAACGAGTAGAGGAGTGTAAAAGTGCTGTTGATTTGCCTATTTTATTAGGAAGTGGTGTGAATACAGACAATGTTTTCAGCCTTTTGAAAAGTGCAGACGGAGCTATTGTAGGAAGTTGGTTCAAAGATGGCGGCAACTGGAAAAATCCTGTTAACTTTGAAAGAACAAGAGATTTCATGAAAGAAGTTGAGCGATTAAGAAGGGAAATTTGAATATGGCAAAAACAATATTGTGTATGGGTAGCATAAATATTGATTTAACCATGCATATGAAAAAACTCCCGCGTGATGGGGAAACAATAGTAACTGATAATTTTGAAACATATCCAGGCGGAAAGGGTGGAAATCAATCAGCGACTGCGGCTACATTAGGAGCAAATGTAAAATACTTTACGAAGTTGGGCGGGGACGATTTTAGCAAACAGCTTCTTGAAGAGCAGACTAAGCGTGGTGTAGATGTAAGCTCAGTTATTATAGATAATGACTCAACAGCAGGAATAGCTATGATACGAGTTGATGAGCACGGACAAAATTCGATTTCATTTACGCCTGGGGCTAACAATCTTTTGACACCGGATGATGTATTAGCAAATACTGAGATATTTGATGGTTGCGATATATTATTGATAACAATGGAAATAAAGAAAGAAACAGTGTATGAGGCCATAAAGGTCGCTAAGTCTAAAGGCATGATGGTGATACTTGACCCGGCTCCAGCACCATCCGAAGGTATACCCGATGAGATAGCTAAACTTGTAGATTATACAAAACCAAATGAAACAGAAGCAGAAATATTAACGGGAATTAAAGTTACCGATGATACCTCTGCAACAAAAGCGCTTGATGTTTTGAAAAGTAAAGGCTTTAAAAATTGTATTATAAGCTTAGGTGGCAGCGGAGCTGTTTCAGAAGTGAATGGAACAATTTTTAAAATTTCTCCCATCAAAGTTGAAAGTGTGGATACAACTGCTGCAGGAGATGTGTTTTTGGGAGCATTTGCAGCAGCGCTGGCTAGGGAGTTGGATTACGAAAAAAGTATAGAATACGCAAAAACTGCTGCAGCTTTAAGCACAACAAAAAAAGGTGCACAATCATCAATTCCTACCATTGAGGAAGTATCCGCATACATGACTCTTTAGTATTAGATAAACATTAACTGGATTTGCAAAGCGATGTCCGAGATAACATAAAAATACAGCTAAAAAATATTGGTACGCTTGTGTAGTTTAGTTATATATTTTTGGGTTTTAAAATGACAATATTTTTGGATTGTAATATTGTTATTTTGAAATATTGAGTCATAAAATTTATGACTCGAAATTTATTAATAAAATTTGGAGGAAGGTTATGAAAAACAAAAGAACAATTGCTTTATTGTTAGTGCTAGTGATGCTTACTATGTTCTTGGCAGGGTGCGCATCGACTGCAGAACCGGCAACAGAGGAAACAGCATCTACACAAGAGCCAGCTAGCACATCCGAAGCTGCAGCAGAAGAACCAGAGGAAGAAGCAGCAGAAATTGATCCGAGCTTGCCATCGGCAGACGTAGCAGAACAAGGGGTAGACTACTATGATGGCGCAATGACCTATGAAGAAGTAACAGCTGAACTGGGCCCATTGACTATAACAAGTACAGACGAAATACAACTGGGCTATGTTTGCAAAGCGTTTGAAAATGAATTCTGGCGTATGCAAAAAGAAGGCGCAGAACAAGTAGTAGCAGACCTTATAGCAGCAGGCGTAAACATTTCAATGGATGTACGCGCAGCACAAGTGGAAACTGACGAGCAAGGTCAGCTGGCTGTTATGAACGACATGATTAATAAAGATTATGACGCTCTTTTAGTTTCTCCAATTGCAGAAGGCAACTTGATTCCCGGAGTTGAGAGTGCAATGGAAAAAGAAATTCCAATGTCAGTTGTAAACTCGTCCTTTATGCCTCACATTCCTGTTACAGTAGGTGCAAGGCACTTAGCAGCAGGCGAACTTGCAGCAGAATGGGTTAATGAGCAACTCGGCGGTGAAGGTGGACAAGTTGCTATTATCATGGGAATGCCTAAGGCTACATCCGCAAGATCAAGAACCGAAGGCTTCGAAAATTGGTTTAAAGAAAACAATCCAGATGTTGAAGTTGTTGCAATTCAGAATGCAGACTGGGATAGGATGAAAGCTAAAGACGTTGCTGATGTTTGGCTTAAACAATATCCGGACCTGAAAGCGATATATGCCAACAACGATACCATGGCAATGGGTGCTCTGGAAGCAGTAAAAGCAGCCGACAAATTAGGTTCTTGCTATGTATTGGGAACAGACGGAACAAGTGAAGCGTTCACATCAATAGCTGCAGGTGAACTTAGTGCAACAATAAGCTCCTTCCCATACTACATGTCGCAAATAGCAACAGAAATGTTGTTGCGTCAATTGGAAGGTCAAGATGTGCCTAAAGTTATTTATACACCACAAGTTGTTATTGATTCTTCGAATGTTGATGTTGATCCCGCAGAACTAATTGGATGGCAGGGTATTAATATTCAGCAGTAGGCAAACAGTGTGTAGCTGGATTTTATAGTCTTGCAAGCATATAACGAAGTTGAGGCCTTGGTTGGGCGAAACGCTCAACCAAGGCAACTTAAATATATATAGCTCTATAATATTGCGTTAGATAGTGTAAAGTTAGAAAAGGCACTTATAATTATGAGTTGTATAGAAATAATATAAAGGTGTTGAAATATATGGAGCATTACATTAACTTTAAAAATATTTCAAAAAAATTCCCAGGACAGCAAGCTTTAAATGATGTTTCGTTTTCGGTAAGAAAAGGTGAAATTCATGCGTTGCTAGGAGAAAACGGGGCAGGTAAGTCGACACTGCTTAATATTTTATTCGGATCATTTCCTGCAACAAGTGGTGATATATTTCTCGAAGGTAAAAAGCTTTCGTTTAGTAAAGAACTTGAAGCTATAAAAAGTGGTATAATAAAAGTTCATCAAGAAATTAATATAATTCCCGAGCTTACGGTAGCAGAAAATGTAATGCTTGGAACTGAAAAGAAAAAAGGGATATTTGTTGATGAAAAACAAATGAATGAAATAACGAATGATATACTTAAAACAATCGAATGTAAATTCACGGCAAATGAGAAAATAAAAAATCTCAGTACAGGCCAAAAACAGATGGTGCAAATCGCAAAAGCACTCCATTCTAACGCTAAGATAATAGCTTTTGATGAGCCTACTTCATCACTTTCGGATGCAGAGGCTGCTATTCTTTTCAAAATCATTAAGAATCTTAAAGAAAAAGGGATTACAATCTTATATATTAGCCATAAGATGAACGAAATTTTTGAATTATGTGATCGAGCAACGGTGTTGAGAGATGGCATGTATATCAATACATTAGATATTAGTGACACATCCAAGGATGAGATAGTCAATTGCATGGTTGGACGTGATGTGGCATTATTTGCAAAAAGAACAATATCCTCATGTGCAGTTGAACATGAAACTGTTCTTGAAGTAAAAGGTTTAACAGGCGAGCAGTTTAAAAATGTAAGCTTTAAACTGAAAAAAGGAGAAATATTAGGATTTTTTGGACTGGTTGGTGCTGGAAGGACAGAGGTTATGAAAGGTCTTTTTGGTGCAAACGATGTTTTTTCCGGTGAAGCATTCCTCGGAAGTTCACAACTGTGTAAAAACCCCTTAGAATCTATAAAATCCAAGTTGGCATATATTTCTGAAAACAGAAAAGACGAAGGTTTTGTCAAGAATTTATGTAACGCGGATAATATTGGTTTGTCTATTATTGGTCAATTTATTGATGGCATTTTCATTAATAGTAAAAAAAGAACAGATAATGCTTATAAGCAAGGCGAAAAGGTTGGGCTGAAGCCAAATCTCCCGGAGTTTATGACATATAACCTTTCCGGGGGAAATGTGCAGAAAGTAATTCTTGCAAAGTGGCTATCAACAGATGCGGAAGTATTGATTTTTGATGAGCCCACAAAAGGTATAGATATTGCCTCTAAGTCTGATATTTATCGTATTATGGAAGAAATTGTGGAAAGTGGAAAGTCTATTATAATGGTTTCATCTGAATTAACTGAGGTTATCGGAATGAGCGATAGAATTATTGTGATGAGAGAGGGTAGTATAGTAAACGTCCTTGATAATGAGAAAAAAGATTTAGAGGAATCAGAAATACTTAAATATGCTGTAGGTGGTGTATAATATATGAATAAATATCTGAAAAATAATGCTCGAGAGTTTAGCGTTGCAATAGCAATTATAGTATTGTTTGTTTTTTTTGGAGTTATGGAACCTATATATTTGTCTGCGGATAATCTGTTTGATATTTTAGAGCAGGCAACGATTTATGGACTTATGGGCGTTGGTATCACGCTAATAATTATTACCGGCGGAATAGATTTATCAGTGGGCTCTGCACTTGCGCTGAATGGTGCATTGGTGGCTCAGATGGCCGTTGCGGGTGTGAACCCATATATTTGTGTTGTGCTAGGACTTGTGTTTGGGTTTATACTAGGAGTGGTAAATGGAATTCTCGTAGCTAAGCTGAAACTACAACCGTTTATTGCAACAATGGGAACAATGTCAGTCTTTAGAGGACTTGCGTATGTCGTTACTGAAGGATACCCTGTGCTGGGTGTTCCGAACGAATATCGCGAGATAGCAGATGGCGAAATCATTCCATATGTTAGAGTTTCTGTTATTATATTAATTGTTTTTACAATTATTATGTACTTACTTCTTAAAAAGACTAAGCTGGGTATTCATACATATGCAATTGGTGGAAATGAATTAGCGGCAAAGTTATCAGGAGTGCCGGTAGATAAAACAAAAATTTTGGTTTATGGTATTGCTATGCTAGGTACATCGCTTGCAGCAATCGTGCAAATCGGAAAATTGGGTACAGGAGACCCAACAACAGGTTCAGGGTATGAATTGAATGCAATTGCAGCGGCTGCTATCGGCGGCACAAGCATGGCGGGTGGTCGAGGAAATGTATTTGGTACGCTTTTAGGAGCGATTTTGCTTTCAGGCCTTAAAATAGGACTTATTGTTTTAGGTGTTGACACATTCTACCAGTTTATTGCAACAGGTGTTGTTATAATTGTAGCAGCCAACGTTGAAGTTATTCAGGCTAAAATTTCAAGTAAATTTGATAGAAAATCAAAACAAAAAACACAAAGTTAATATACGTGATGGTGACAAAATATTTTGCATATTTATGGGAAGGATGGTGTTTTGCTTATGAGAGTAAGTCTTAAAAAACATATTTTCACAGAGAAAGAGACGCTGTTCGTAGATTTAGGCAATCTTAAAGCGTATTTATTGCGATACGAAAGCGGTATATGCTCTGTAAAAATTGAAAATGAGTTGGGGTATATTACTGTCTTACCATTTAATGGACAGATGATATGGGATGCTGTTTTTTATGGTAGATCCCTCAAAATGCAAAACAGTTTTACAATACCTAGGAAACGAGACATATTTCGTGACACCTATGGATGTTACTTAATGCATTGTGGAATTTTAACAATGGGATGCCCATCTCCTGAAGATACCCATCCTCACCATGGGGAGCTGCCTTATGTTGAATATGATAGCGCTTATATTATTTCAGGTGAAGATGAAAAAGGGAAATATATTGGCGTTACAGGAGAATATGAGCATAATCGTGCTTTTGGTGATCATTATATCGCACGGCCATATGCAAAGTTATACGAAAATTCAAGTTTGATAGATTTTGCAATGGAAGTAGAGAATTTATCCACTAATCCAATGGAATATATGTATATGGCGCACCTGAACAATGCAGTTGTAGATGGTGCGGAATTGATACAAACACTTCCTTGGACGCCGGAACATATGGTAGCACGCTTGGCTATTCCACAATATAACGAAACTAGCGACGAGTTTATTAAACTTTTGGATAGAATTCAAGAAGATGTTGGCGTAACACGTGTTGTTGATAAAGGCGATTTTTACGATCCTGAAATTGTGCTGTTCTTGAGAAATTTAATTACTGACGATGATGGAAAGGCACATTTCCTTTATTTGCATAAAGATGGAACAGCAGATTATACAACATATGATGCAAATATATTAAATTGTGCAGTACGCTGGATTGTGCGACATCAAGAGTGGAAAGCTATGGGTATGGTTTTACCTTCTACAGCAGAGCCTGAGGGGTACATTGCTGAGAAGCTAAAAGGTAATATTAAAGTGCTTCCTGCAAATGAAACATTTTCCGCTCAAATAACAGCAGGTTATGTGCAAAAGGATGAAGCCAAAAAGATAAAAGACAAAATAAATAATATCATGGCTGAGTATAACTGAAATCTGCTGTGGCAAAAAAATAAAAGCAGCTGTAATAGTAGGCCGCTTTTGGCAAAATGCTACCGTGAATGCACTACGGTTATTTTGCACAGTTTCCCAAATGCAAATATATTGTTCTTTAGCTGATTGCATCAATGGGCACAGCGTTACTTACTGGCTAAGAATCCGCATCAATACGAGGCATTTCCATGCCCCTTATGGTTACTCAGAGCAAATTCCACTGACTTTTGTCGGTGGAATTTTTTGTTATAGCGATATATTTTGGGTACAAAGCATGTTTGTGCTTTGTTTTGCAATTTTGCCTTGATATAGGCAGAGGTATCCTGATAATAGTAGCATGGCGCTAAAAAGCAAAACCGCACGCTATCTTGTGTGATAGGTGCGGCTATGCGTTATAACTTACATAATAAGCTGTGTTACATATTATTCTATTGCTTAGCAGTAGTTATTTTTTTCTTATGGGTAAATATTTTTTTCTTGCTAAAAACAGTGTGGTTAAGCCCAAAGCCGAAACAAGCATTAACGTTATAAACAGCGGTGTGTTTGCGCTATCGCTTGTTTGGGGACTGGCTACACCGGTAAGCGGTGCTATTGCCGGGTTGCTTTGTGTGGGTGTAGTAGTAGCTGTTGTGCTTTGTGTGGGTGCCGCTACAACCGTAAAGGTTGTGCTTGCGCTGCCACCTGCGCTGTTTATTGAAATGCTGTGCGTTCCAACAGGGAGTGTAGCGGTGTATGTGCCGCTTA
>CAYJIG010000045.1:1624-16235 GCA_964370165.1 uncultured Oscillospiraceae bacterium | reverse complement strand
CTTAGGATTTCTCGCACAATTGCTGATTTGGACGAAAAAGAAGTGATAGACACGACACATATACTGGAAGCGGTGCAGTATCGGAACATGGATAGAGTGCATTCGCGAGGCATCAGATAAACAAAAAGGGGTGATTGGGTGAGTGTTAGGGAAAGAACAATGGAGCTTGAAAAAAAGCAGTTATCTGCTTATGCCAGCCTCGCCCAAGATGCAGGCGGTCGTGTAAGTGAGGAAGAAGATTGTCCTTTGCGCACTCCGTTTCAGCGTGACAGAGACCGTATTATTCACTCAAGATCATTTCGTCGGCTGAAACAAAAAACCCAAGTGTTTTTGTCGCCTGAAGGGGATCATTTCCGCACCCGCCTCACACACACGTTGGAGGTTAGCCAAATTGCCAGAACCATGGCAAGGGCACTGCGGTTTAATGAAGACTTGACCGAGGCGATAGCGCTGGGGCATGATCTTGGCCACACACCGTTTGGTCATGCAGGCGAGCGTGCACTGAATGTGCTGAATCCACAAGGTTTTTCACATAATGAGCAGAGTGTACGGGTGGTGGAATACCTTGAAAAAGACCACAAAGGCCTAAACTTGACAGGAAAAGTAAGGGAAGGAATAGGTAGGCACACCGGTAAAGACTGGCCGAGTACGCCGGAAGGAAAGCTTGTTCGGTTTGCCGATAGAATCGCGTATATCAATCATGATATAGAAGATGCTAAAAGAGCGCAGGTGCTTTGCGATGAGGATTTGCCAAAAGACATTGTGGATATTTTGGGCGATAGTAAGTCAAAGCGGATAACGACGTTGATTGTCTCGGTGGTGGAAAACACTAAAGACGACGATGTGGCAATGGCGCCGGATGTGTATGAGGCATATTTGGCCCTACACAAGTTTATGTTTGCCACGGTTTATGTGGACCCGGTGGCGAAATCTGAAGAAGATAAAGTGGAAAAGCTGATGAGCGAGCTTTATACGCAGTATAAAAAACATCCTGAAAAATTACCGCCTTTTTATAGGGTGATTGTTGAAAATTCGGGTGCAGATAGGGCAGTGACAGACTACATCAGTGGCATGACGGATAATTTTGCCATTAAGATGTTTGAAGAACTTTTTGTACCGAAAAGCTGGACATTATAATATGATAATCAAAAAATGATGAAGGGGTGTGGAGATGGCAATTTCGCAAGAATATTTGGCAGAGTTGTCGCGCCGCACCGATATCACAGAGCTTATACGTGGGTATGTGCAACTACGCCGCTCTGGCCGAATGGAAAAAGGTGTGTGTCCGTTTCACAACGAGAAAACACCATCGTTTTATGTGTACCCGGATACTTCCAGCTTTTACTGTTTTGGTTGTGGTGCCGGCGGAGATGCCGTCACGTTCATGAAGCGTATATCTAACCTTGACTATGTGGAAGCGGTGAAAGAACTGGCCACTCGTGTCGGGATGCCGCTACCTGACGAGGATGATTCCGGGGCAAAACGCAGGTCTCGGCTTTTAGCGGCGAATAGACAAGCGGCGCGATTTTATGTAGAATGTTTAAATGCCGAAGAAGGAAAAGCCGCTCGCGCATATTTGCGGCATAGAAAGCTTACAGATAAGACAATTCGCAGTTTTGGGCTAGGGTATGCACCGGACAGCTTTGACGGGATGCGAAACCATTTAAGGAAACTGGGCTTTACAGAAGACGAGCTGCTTGCGGCGGGCCTGTGTAAGCGAGGGCAAAAAGGCGGAGTGTATGATGCGTTTCGTGACAGGGTTATTTTTCCTATAATAACTTTGCGTGGTGAAGTAGTGGCGTTTGGCGGTCGGATGATGGCGGATGGCCGTGGCCCTAAATACCTAAACAGTAGCGACACGCCGGTGTTCAAGAAAAGCAGGCATTTGTTTGCACTGAACATTGCAAAAAAAAGCGCGTCTAAGCGAATGATATTGGCCGAAGGATATATGGACGCCATCAGTTTGCATCAGGCGGGTTTTGACACTGCGGTGGCAACACTGGGTACTGCGATTGGCGAAGAACAGGCGAAACTACTGTCAGATTATGCAGAAAAAGTGGTTATATGCTATGATGGTGATGAAGCGGGTCAGCGTGCAACGGCTCGTGCGATAGGCATATTGGAAAAAACAGACCTGAAGGTCCAGGTGCTTTCGTTGTCTGATGTAATGGGTCCGAACGCTGAAAAAGCAAAAGATCCCGATGAGTTTATTCAGATGCATGGTGCCGATAAGTTTGACCAGCTACTGAATGAAAGTGCAAATACCATTGAGTATGCGCTTGGCAAGGCGAAAGATAGCCACGATATGGCAACAGAAGACGGTAGAGCCGCATATATAAAGCATGCGCTGGAAGTTTTGGCAGACATGGCTTTGCCGGCCGAACAAGACATTTATGCCGGCAGGGTTGCGGAAGATACCGGCGTGGCCAAAAACGCGGTGATTTCTCAGCTGGAGATAGTGAAAAAACAACGGCAAAAGCAATTTAACCGAAGGCGTGACAAGCGCTTGGCACAAGAAGGGATTGCGGCAGGTATCGATGTACCATATGGTGTGGGCGGCAGCGACGTACTTGGGGTGGTATTTGCCGAGCAGCAGTTGATAGCGGCTTTACTAAAACATCCAAACGATTATTTACCGCTGGCGTCGGAAAAAGTGACGCCTGAAAAGTTTTTAGCACCTGAAATGGGACAAACTTATGCTTTGCTATTGCAAAAATGGCAATCACGTGATTATATAGACTTGGCGGCTTTGTCGTCGGAACTGGATGAGCGGACAATTTCACTGCTTGGGAAAATATTAGCGCTGAACCATGAAAGTAGTTTCGGCACAAAAGATGTGCATAGGTTTTTAGACGAAATATTAAACAAGCAACAAAAAAAATCGAGTTCTGAGGAAATTTCTGAAGATGAATTAAGGCATATTTTTGAAAACCGCAAGCAAAAACTAAGTGAAGAAGAAAAAGTTTAAACAATAAAAAGTAGAAAATGGAGGTTATCCTCCGTATAAATAAAGGAGAAATTCATGGCTGATAAGAACAAGGTGATTCAAACTCTGGTGGAAACCGGAAAGGCAAACCAAAGGTTGACCACCAAAGAAATTAATGATGTGCTTGAAGAAATTGGCTTTGATGTGGAAATGGTAGACAAGCTGTATGAAATGCTGGATGCCAACAATGTAGAGATTGTAGACGAGCCTGATGCCGATGCAGATAAAGTGCTGACAGAAGACACAGTAGATAAGTTTGAGAGCGAGCTTTCCGCAGAAGGTGTATCCATAGACGATCCTGTGAAAGTATACCTAAAAGAAATTGGGCGGGTAGCCTTGCTTACAAGTGAAGAAGAAGTGGCGCTGGCCATTCGTATTAAAAATGGTGGTGAGGATGGCATAAAGGCAAGAAAACGCTTATCTGAAGCAAACTTGAGGTTGGTGGTGTCTATTGCCAAACGTTATGTGGGCAGAGGCATGCAGTTTCTTGATTTGATTCAAGAAGGCAACCTTGGCCTTATTAAAGCGGTGGAAAAATTTGATCACACTAAAGGCTTTAAGTTTTCTACATATGCCACATGGTGGATACGCCAAGCTATCACAAGGGCTATCGCCGATCAAGCACGTACCATTCGTATTCCGGTACATATGGTGGAAACCATCAACAAGGTGAAAAAGGCTTCGAGCCAGCTACTTCACCGTAACGGCCACGAGGCCACATCGGATGAGATTGCGGAAGAGCTGGACATGCCGGTGGAAAAAGTGCGTGAGATTATGCGTGTGGCGCAAGAGCCTGTCAGCCTTGAAACACCTATCGGTGAAGAGGAAGATAGCCATTTGGGTGACTTTATACCTGATGAAGATGCACTGGTGCCGGCAGAAGCGGCCAGCCATGCCTTGCTGAAAGAGCAGCTTGCCACGGTGCTACATACATTGACACCCAGGGAAGAAAAAGTGTTGTGTTTGCGTTTTGGCCTTAAAGACAGCCGCCCACGCACACTGGAAGAAGTGGGTAAAGAGTTCCGTGTAACACGTGAGCGCATCCGTCAAATCGAGGCTAAAGCATTGCGTAAATTGCGTCATCCCAGCCGTAGTAAAAGGCTGCGCGACTTTTTACTGGACTAATGCATATGAAGTGGAAATGGATAAAAGGGAAAAAAGCAGAGTTTGCACACGCCAGCGAAATACGCACAGAGGTGTTTTGCACAGAGCAAGGCTTCACAGTAGAGATAGAACTTGATGATATAGACAATGTGGCGTGGCATATAATAGGATATAAAGATGAAACACCTGTTTGCACAGCTCGTATTTTTTACGATGATAAAAATGAGATGCATTTTGGGCGCTTAGCGGTTCATAAAGAATTCCGTGGACAAAAAATAGGCCTTGCAATGGTGGAAGAGATGGTAAAAAAGGCAAAAGAGCTTAAAGCGGACTTTGCTGTGCTGAACTCGCAGGCGGATAAGGCAGTGTTTTATGAGCGAGCAGGCTTTGAAAAAACAGGAAACACTAGTTTGGACGAAGGCGTACCACATGTGGAAATGCGGCGGATGCTATAATATTAAAAAGCTGACTTTATGTCGGCTTTTTTATTTACGCCAGATAAAAGATTGACGAAAAGTAGATAAATTTGGTATACTATAAAATATAGTAAGATAGTATAATTTGAACACGAGGTAGCAAAATGTATATAACACAAGAAGTGGATTACGCCATGCGTATTGTGCATTGCCTGGCAAAGAATGGAGGCCGGCGAGACGCTCGCAAAATAAGCGAAGAAGTAGATGTGACACTGCGGTTTTCACTGAAAATATTAGGTAAGCTATCTGCTGCGGGGATTGTAAACAGCTTTAAAGGTAACCGTGGCGGATATGAGCTGGCAAATACACCGGATAAAATCACCATGAAAGACGTACTATGTGCAGTGGAGGGGCCGTATGTGATGAACCGCTGCTTGACAGATAAAGAGTGTCGCTGCACTTCAGCAGACGGGTGTGGCTTTCAAAAAGTGTTCGCACGAATCAGCGCCGACATAAACCGTGAGCTGGATGCGGTGAGTTTTGCCTCGCTGATATCCGAGGGTTGAGTTTTCATGTGTGCGTAAAAGTAGCTATTATGATGACAAGAGATGATACAATGGCAAGCGAAAACAACACACGTTTCCGGGTGTGCCAATTTATAAAAATAACGATATATCCTATTGACAAGAGAAAGAGGTGGCTGTATAATAATAAATTGTCATCATGATGGATGTCTTTGCGCATTCATCTGAAATTCATATCAAAATCAGAGAAAAAGGAGGCTTTGTTTTGTGCAATACTTACAAAATAAAGCTTTTTTTGCTGGCTGAGTGATGAACGTTTTTAGAAAATGATATGATTTTTGCTAAGATGATCAATTTTGTCGGAAATAATTTTTGAATAGAGTAGCAAGGAGAGGGTAGCGGATTATGGTGAAAGTCAAACCGGTAAAGCTTGGGACGACTGAGCGCATGAGTTTTTCGCGCATTGATGAAGTATTGGAGATGCCGAATCTTATTGAAGTACAGAAAAACTCGTACCAATGGTTTTTGAACGAAGGGTTAAAAGAAGTGTTCCATGATATGGGAGCTGTGGAGGATTACACCGGAAACTTGGTGCTTGACTTTGTGGACTACCGTCTGGAAACAAAGCCCAAGTACACCATCAAAGAGTGTAAAGAGCGCGATGTTACGTATTCGGCGCCTCTTAGGGTGACGGCACGACTGCTTAACAGGGAAACATCCGAGGTGAAAAAGCAAGAAATTTTCATGGGTGATTTTCCGCTGATGACAGAAAGCGGTACGTTTATCATCAACGGTGCCGAGCGTGTAATCGCATCGCAGCTGGTGCGTAGCCCGGGTGTGTATTTCAAGCAAGATTACGACAAAACAGGCAAAAAACTGTTTTACGCTACCTTGAACCCAAACCGTGGTGCATGGCTTGAGTATGAAACCGACTCTGCCGATGTGTTTAGTGTGCGTATTGATAAAACACGCAAACTGCCGGTGACGGTGTTTATCCGTGCTTTGGGACTGGGTGAAGACAGTCAAATCCGCGACTTTTTCGGAGATGATGATAGAATCGAAACCACAATTGCCAAAGATCCGGGCAAAAATGTGGAAGACGGCTTGATTGAAACATACAAAAAATTGCGTCCGGGCGAGCTTCCTACAGTGGAGAGTGCTCAAACGCATATTAATAATCTGTTTTTTGACCCACATCGTTATGATTTGTCTCGTTTTGGCCGCTATAAAATGAACAAAAAACTGGCCATTGCCCGCCGTATAGCAGGGCATGTGTCGGCAAGGGACATTATTGTTCCTGCCACGGGCGAGCTTCTTTGTGCTGCGGGTGAGATGATTTCTCGCCAGGTTAGTGAAGAAGTGGAAAAGAACGGCATAATTGCAGTGTACTTGCAAAAAGAAAGAGAAGAAAGCGATAACGGCGAAAAACGTGTAGTGGAAGTAAAAGTTATTTCCAACGGCATGGTGGACGCTTCTTTCTTCCTTGGCTTTGATGCACGTGAAAAAGCAGGCCTCACCGATAAAGTGTGCTATGCAGTTCTGCAAGAAATCCTTGAAGAAACCCAGGACGAAGAAGAAAGAATCGAGCTACTGATAAAAAATCGTGCTCGTTTGATTCCTCGTACCATCACAGTGGACGACGTCTTGTCTTCTGTAAACTACTTGAACGGCCTAGCATGGGATATCGGCACCACTGACGACATTGACCATCTTGGCAACCGTCGTATCCGTAGTGTTGGTGAATTGCTTCAAAACCAGTTCCGTATCGGTTTCAGCCGTATGGAGCGTGTTATTCGTGAGCGCATGACATTGCAAGCTCAGGAAATGGGCGATGTGACACCGCAAGCACTTATAAATATCCGCCCGGTGACAAGCTCTATAAAAGAGTTTTTTGGCTCGTCTCCACTTTCGCAGTTTATGGACCAAAACAATCCGCTGGCAGAACTTACGAATAAGCGTCGTTTGTCTGCTCTTGGCCCAGGTGGTCTGTCACGTGATCGTGCCGGCTTTGAGGTTCGTGACGTGCACTATAGCCACTACGGCCGTATGTGCCCGATTGAAACACCTGAGGGTCCGAACATCGGTCTTATTTCTTATCTTGCTACTTTTGCACGCATCAATGAATATGGATTTGTAGAAGCTCCTTTCCGTAGAGTGGATAAAGAAAACGGTGTTGTAACAGATGAAGTTGTGTATATGACAGCCGATGTGGAAGATGAGTATGTGGTAGCTCAGGCGAATGAGCCGCTGGATGCAGACAATCGTTTTGTTAAAAGCCGTGTAAATGCACGTCATCAAGATTTGATTCTTGAAACAAGCAAAGAAAAAGCAGACTATATGGACGTATCGCCGAAGATGGTTGTGTCGGTAGCAACATCCATGATTCCTTTCCTTGAAAACGATGATGCGAACCGTGCGTTGATGGGCTCGAACATGCAGCGTCAAGCTGTGCCTTTGCTGGTACCGCAGCAGCCGATTATCGGCACAGGCATGGAATATAAAGCCGCTTGTGACTCCGGCGTTGTGGTCCTTGCCAAAAATAGTGGCGTGGTAGAAAAAGTCACATCCGAGCAAGTGATTGTTCGCAGAGATGACGGCGAAGACGACGATGTGTATGATCTTATCAAGTTCATGCGTAGCAACCAAGGCACATGCGTAAACCAACGTCCTATCGTAAGTAAAGGAGACAAAGTGGTAAAAGGCATGGTAATTGCCGACGGTCCCGCCACAGCAAACGGTGAAATTTCCCTTGGCAAGAATGCCTTGATAGGCTTCATGACATGGGAAGGATATAACTATGAGGACGCCGTTCTCATCAATGAAAAAATCGTGAGAGACGACGTTTATACCTCTATTCATATTGAAGAATATGAGCAAGAGGCCAGAGAAACAAAACTTGGGCCTGAGGAAATAACCCGTGATATTCCAAACGTGGGCGAAGATGCCCTGAAAGATTTGGACGAGCGCGGTATCATCCGTATAGGTGCCGAGGTTACCGCCAATGACATCTTGGTGGGTAAGGTAACACCTAAAGGTGAAACCGAGCTGACACCGGAAGAGAGACTACTTCGTGCTATTTTCGGCGAAAAAGCACGTGAAGTACGTGATACTTCCTTGCGCGTGCCTCATGGTGAGTGTGGCATCATTGTAGATGTCAAGGTGTTTACACCCGAAAATAGTGACGAGCTTCAACCAGGTGTACGTGAAGTTGTACGTTGCTACATTGCTCAAAAACGTAAAATCAGCGTTGGTGATAAAATGGCCGGTCGTCACGGTAATAAGGGTGTTGTTAGCCGTATTTTACCACAGGAAGATATGCCTTTCCTTGAAGACGGCACACCGCTAGACATCGTGCTGAATCCTCTGGGCGTGCCCAGTCGTATGAATATCGGACAGGTACTTGAAGTGCATCTGGGCTTTGCAGCAAAAGCACTTGGCTGGAAAGTAATGACACCGGTATTTGACGGCGCAAACGAGGATGATATTGCAAACTGCTTGAAGCAGGCAGGCCTTGCTGAAGACGGCAAGAGTGTGGTATATGACGGCCGTACAGGCGATCGTTTCGACAATCGTGTCACAGTAGGCTATATGTATTACATGAAGCTTCATCACTTGGTAGACGACAAAATCCATGCTCGTAGCACCGGCCCGTACAGCCTTGTTACCCAGCAGCCGCTTGGTGGTAAAGCACAGTTTGGTGGCCAGCGCTTTGGTGAGATGGAAGTTTGGGCGCTGGAAGCATATGGCGCGGCATACACACTTCAAGAAATTCTTACCGTTAAGAGTGACGATGTTGTGGGTCGTGTGAAAACATACGAGTCTATTGTTAAAGGCCAGGCTGTTCCGAAAGCCGGCATACCGGAAAGTTTCCGTGTGCTTATCAAAGAACTTCAAAGTTTGGGCCTTGACATGGTGGTACAAGACAAAGAAGGCAACGAAATAGACTTAAAGCAAAACTACGACGAAGACGACAGATACACTCCGGAGGGAGTTGTGGGTGACAGCGTCGTGATAGAAGAAGAACTAAATAGTGAATATTCCATTGAAAATGTAGAAGATGAAGGCGAGTTTAAGTACGAAGACGATGTGTCCGCGCCGGAATCGGATGATATGTTTATCGAAGAAGATGTATTGGAAGATGATTCACTTGACTAGGCAATGCGCTTTGAAAAAAAGAAAATAGGGTTGTCTTTTCAGAAAGAACACTCTAACACAAAGAAAGGGTAAACTGCATGGATTTTTACGAATTCGATTCGATTAGAATTGGGCTTGCCTCTCCGGAGCAGGTAAGAAATTGGAGTAGCGGCGAAGTAAAAAAACCGGAAACCATTAACTATCGCACACTGAAACCGGAGCGTGACGGCCTGTTTTGTGAAAAGATTTTTGGGCCTACAAAAGACTGGGAGTGTAACTGCGGTAAATATAAACGTATCCGCTCAAGGGGTAAAATTTGCGAGCGCTGCGGCGTGGAAGTAACTCGTGCAAAAGTACGTAGAGAGCGCATGGGCCATATCGAGCTGGCGGCACCCGTTAGCCATATTTGGTACTTTAAAGGTATTCCTTCCAGAATAGGCCTGATGCTGGATATTTCACCAAGGCTTTTGGAAAAAGTGCTGTACTTTGCAGCTTATATTGTCACCGATCCCGGCTTTACACCGCTGGAAGAAAAGCAAATTCTCAGCGAAAAAGAATACTGGGATATGCGCGAGCGGTATGAAGACGAGTTTCAGGCCGGCATGGGTGCAGAGGCTGTACAGGAACTTTTGGCTAAAATTGACCTTGACGCAATGAGCGCAAAGCTTAACAACGAGCTGGAAGAAGCCGGCGGTCAAAAGAAAGTACGCATTTTGAAACTCATTGAGGTGGTGGAGTCGTTCCGTCACTCAGGCAACCGTCCTGAATGGATGATAATGGACAACATACCGGTAATTCCTCCGGATATTCGTCCTATGGTACAGCTGGACGGCGGACGTTTTGCCACCAGTGACTTGAATGACTTGTATCGTCGTGTGATAAACCGTAACAACAGGCTGAAACGTCTTTTGGAACTGGGCGCACCTGATATTATTGTGCGCAACGAAAAGCGTATGCTGCAAGAAGCAGTGGACGCACTGATAGACAATAGTCGCAGAGGTCGTCCGGTAACAGGCCCGAACAATCGTCCGCTGAAGAGTCTAAGCGACATGCTGAAAGGTAAGCAAGGTCGTTTCCGTCAGAACCTTTTGGGTAAACGTGTGGACTATTCCGGTCGTTCGGTTATCGTGGTTGGTCCCGAGCTGAAAATGTATCAGTGTGGCCTACCGAAAGAAATGGCGCTTGAGCTGTTCAAACCGTTTGTAATGAAAGATTTGGTAGAAAACGGTATTGCAAACAACATTAAAAGTGCACGTAAAATGGTGGAACGCACCCGTGCAGAGGTGTGGGACTCATTAGAAACAGTGATTAAAGGTCATGCAGTGCTACTAAACCGTGCACCTACACTTCACCGTTTGGGCATCCAGGCGTTTGAGCCGATATTGGTTGAGGGTCGTGCGCTGAAACTGCATCCGCTTGTGTGTACTGCTTACAACGCCGACTTTGACGGTGATCAGATGGCTGTTCACGTACCGCTTAGTGAAGAGGCACAAAGAGAAGCTAAAGGCCTTATGCTGGCCAGCAAAAACCTGCTGAAACCTTCAGACGGCAAGCCTGTTGTGGTTCCCACACAGGATATGGTGCTGGGAAGCTATTACATGACTATGGAAACTCCGGGTGATATAGGCGAAGGCAAAGTTTTCGCAAGCGAAAATGAAGCTATCATGGCTTATCATGAAGGTTCTATTACATTGCACAGCCGCATCCGTGTGCGTCGCACTATGGAAGTGAACGGTGAAATGCGCTCGAAAATTATTGACGCTACGGCAGGCCGTATTTTGTTCAATGATCCTATCCCACAAGACCTTGGATATGTTGATCGTGATGATCCTGAAAAAGCTTTCCTATTGGAAGTGGATTTTCTTGTCAGCAAGAAGAAAATGGGAGATATCATTGATCGTTGCATCCAGCGCCACGGTACCGACGTGACCTCACGTGTTCTTGATAAAATCAAGGCGCAAGGCTTTAAATATTCCACATTGTCCGGCCTCACAGTTGCGGTATCTGATGCGGTTATTCCGCCGCGTAAAGCCGAGCTGATAAAAGAAGCGGATGAAGCTGTTCTGAAAGTGGAAAAACAATATAATAAAGGTCTTATATCTAACGACGAGCGCTTAAAAGGCATCTTGAGTGTGTGGGAAAAAACCACTACCGAGGTATCAAAAGCCTTGGAAGACAACCTCGATGTGAACAACCCGATATTCATGATGGCGGACTCCGGTGCTCGTGGTAGCATGCAGCAGATTCGTCAGCTGGCGGGTATGCGTGGCCTTATTGCAAATACCTCGGGTAAAACGATTGAGATTCCTATTCGTGCAAACTATCGTGAAGGCCTAAACATTCTGGAATACTTTATTGCATCTCGTGGTGCACGTAAAGGCCTTGCCGATACAGCGCTTCGTACAGCAGAATCAGGATACCTGACACGTCGTTTGGTAGACGTTTCTCAAGATGTTATCATTCGCGAAGATGATTGCCGTGCCGAAAAAGGCATTATGGTGGCGGATATTGTAGCGGACGGAGATTCTGTTATCGAGCCTTTGGCAGAGCGTCTGATAGGCCGTTATCCGGTGGAAAATATCAAGCATCCCGAAACAGGTAAAGTTTTGGTAACAAAAGACACCATGATGAACGAAGATGACGCTAATCTCGTGGTGAGCTCAGGCATTACTGAGGTCGAGCTTCGCAGTGTGCTTACTTGCCAGGCATCACAAGGTGCTTGCGCAAAATGCTACGGTGCAAACCTTGCAAACGGCTTGCCTGTAGGTTTGGGCGAGGCAGTGGGTATTATTGCAGCTCAGTCAATCGGTGAGCCGGGCACACAGCTGACCATGCGTACTTTCCATACCGGCGGTGTTGCATCAGCCGATGATATTACTCAAGGTTTGCCTCATGTAGAAGAATTGTTTGAGGCACGCAGACCTAAGTCTTCGGCAATCATGACAGAGATTTCAGGTGTTGTGCGTATTGATGACACCAAGAAAAACCGTCATATAGTAGTAAACGGCGTGGACGAGCTAGGCCAAGAGATAGAAAAAAGTTACCTTATTCCTTTTGGACAGCGCATTCGCGTAAAAGAAGGCGATACGTTGCAGTTTGGTGATATGATTACCGAAGGACATGCTTACCTACACGATATTTTGGCAATCAAAGGCGTTACAGCGGTAGAAAATTATCTCATAAAAGAAGTGCAGAGTGTTTATCGTCAACAAGGTGTTGATATTAACGACAAGCACATAGAGGTAATCGTACGTCAAATGATGCGCAAAGTACGTGTGACAGATGCAGGCTCTACCGGTCTTTTGGAAGCTAATTTGTCAGATCGTGCAGAGGTGCTTAGACGCAATGAAAACGTCAAAGAACGCATTGCTGCAGGCGAAACCGACTTGAAAGAAGCAAGCTATACACCGGTACTTTTGGGTATCACTAAGGCAGCTTTGGCTACAGATAGCTTCTTGTCGGCAGCGTCATTCCAGGAAACCACACGCGTGCTCACCGATGCGGCAATTAAAGGCAAGGTAGATCCGCTCTTGGGCCTGAAAGAAAATGTTATTATAGGTAAATTGATACCTGCAGGCACTGGTATTCCCGAAGTTGAAGAATTGCTGGTATCTGAGGACGAACAATACTACGGTATGTAAAAGCGCCGGGCTGTAAGGCTTTGATGCGTGTATTCAAACCGAGAAATGTTCATATGATGGTTTGAATGTACGTACAAAACGGCGGGAGCCATGCTTCCGCCGTTTGGTGCGTATTTTTATCAATAAAAGTACGATAGATTTGAATTTATTCCGGCTTAACCTAGCCTAAACAAACCGATTTATGGCTGGGAAGACGGACGAGGTTGATTATGAAAAATCAGCAAAAGCAACTGCAGTCGAATACAGTACAGTTTTATAAAGTGTTCAACAGACTTTTTGTTGTACTATATTTTAGTGTTGCATTTTTGTCGTTTTTTTCAAACACGGTTATTGGTGATACGTTCAGTTGGACGGGAGTTGCAGCGGCATCCATTGGCGGTGTGATTGCAAGCTGTTTGTTGTTTTTGCTTATGGCGATGTTACCGACACCAAAAAAAGCCTCGGAAGTAGTAGCAGTGATATTGTTGTTGACACTGTTTGCCGGATTGCAGGCGTGGGCAGGATATACTTTACTTCGGGAACCATTGCCACAAACAGACGTAGGAATGATATATAATTCTGCAAAAGAATATGTGCAGAACAATGTACAGCCGGGAATATTCGTGCAAAGCACATGGAGCTATAAAAGCTTATATGCAGCGCTGTGCATGATTTTCACAGTGCTCAACATGTTGGGCGTGTCAGATTTTTGGCCGATACTTGTGGCGATGATTGAAGTACTTGTGCTTAGTGCCGTGATGCTAATGTATTTTTGTTCAAGGCGAGTTTTTGGTGCTAAAAAAGCGATATATACAGTAGTATTTTCCTTTTTACTGATACCTTTATTTTTAATAGCACCATTAAATATTTTAGCGATAAAGATACCGATTGCTATTTTATGGCTATGGATACGCACTCGAAGAAGTTATCGAATGCAAGAAGGAAAAAAAGCGGCATTGCAATTTGTTTTGTTGTCATTGGTAGCGGCAGTCGGCGCATGGATGACACTAAGCATCTTGATACTATGGATGGCGATATGCCTAGATGCGATTTTACTGCTTCGAGGTAGATCAAGGCTTACAATGTTACCGCTGGGAATGATAGTTTTTGCGATAGTATGCGGATTGTTGCTTTTTTATAGCAATGGTATTATTGCAGATGGTAATAATATTATCTTACCGGAAGTAAAGCACTCATTGATTCAAATAAATGAACACATGGCGATGGTAGCTGTATCGATAGCGATATATATATCGTTGTTTGTGTGGATGGCAGTGGCGTCACAAAAAGCGTATTTGCGAGAAAATAATGCACTTAGCTTTGCCAGAGTGGCGATGATGGGCGTGTTTTTGACAGTGTTTTTAGGCGGGATAGAGTTTGAACAAACTATTATTTTTATACCGATAATTTTGCTGTGTGCACTGGAAGCGTCGCCCGATTCGTTTGGGATTTTCACGGCGAAATCATATGGAAAAGTGGTAGAAAGTACATCTAAAAAGCAAGTTATTACTCCACAAAGTTTCAATGTGATGAATATGCCGGCGCCGGAAGATAATGTGGCACATGATGATCAGGCCGTAGATGTTGTACCTGATGCTACACCTGATGTTGTACAGAATGACATGGCGGAAACTGCTACTGAAAAACCAGACGAAGAAGTACAGGACGTGCAAGAAACGCAAGAAGACTTTGTGGAGCCACAAGTTGAAGAAGTCGATGCAGAAGCTTCTGATACCGAAGAAACATTTTTTGAAGAAGAACCTGAAGAAGAGCCTGAAGAAGAGCCTGAAGAAGAGCCTGAAGAAGAGCCTGAAGAAGAGCCTGAAG
>CAYJIG010000045.1:1098-1524 GCA_964370165.1 uncultured Oscillospiraceae bacterium | reverse complement strand
AAGAGCCTGTTGTAGAAATGCTTTTTGCCGAAGATGCATACGAAGAAGTGAAAACAGAACCGTCGCAAGAGCAGACTGTAGAAGATTTCTTTACAGAAGAAGAGCAGGAAACGCAAGAAGACTTTGTGGAATCGCAAGTTGAAGAAATTGCTGTAGAAGTTTCTGATGCCGAAGAAGAGCAGAAAGCGCAAGAAGATCTTGTAGAGCCACAATTTGAAGAAGTAGCTTTAGAAGATTTCTTTGCTGAAGAAAAGCAGGAAGTATATGAAGACCAAGAAAATCAAGAAGATCAAGAAGATCAAGAAGAACAAGAAGAACGAGAAGACCAAGAAGAACGAGAAAATCAAGAAGAACGAGAAGATCAAGAAGACCAAGAAGATCAAGAAGAACAAGAAGAACGAGAAGACCAAGAAGAACGAGAAAATC
>CAYJIG010000045.1:0-998 GCA_964370165.1 uncultured Oscillospiraceae bacterium | reverse complement strand
AAGAAGTGCACGAGATGCAAGAAGTGTACACGGTGCAAGAGGTTCCAGCAGCTGACATAAGAGAGGTGCAGGAACCGGCAGAAGATACTTTTGATGAAGAAAAACCTAAGGATGAAGAAGAGTTACATCCGGGTGTACCTAAATTATCGCGGCTAGACAGGTTGTTGTTTGAACTTGAAATTGATGCAGCCGTAAATACTCGTGTTAAAGAATGGGATTTTGATAGTGTGAGTAAAGATGAAGAACAAAGTGATTAAAAGGCATATATGTATTAAGGAGGAAGATTATGGCAGAGAAAAAGACAGTACCATCAACCCCGGTGAAAGCGGCACAAAACAATAAAAAAGTAGCACTTGAAACAGCTCTTGCTCATATTGAAAAAACATTTGGCAAGGGTGCTGTAATGAAGATGGGTCAAAACGTGGCTATGCAGGTGGATGCTATTCCCACCGGCTCCATTTCACTTGACGCGGCGCTGGGTGTAGGCGGCTTGCCACGTGGTCGTGTGATAGAGATTTTTGGGCCGGAATCCAGCGGCAAAACCACGTTGGCGTTGCATGTTTTGGCGCAAGCACAAAAAAATGACGGCGAGGTAGCGTTTATCGACGTGGAACATGCTCTTGACCCCAGTTATGCGCAGGCTCTGGGCGTGAATACTGACGAAATGCTGGTAAGCCAGCCTGATACTGGCGAGCAGGCGTTGGAAATCACCGAGGCGCTGGTACGCAGTGGTGCGATTGATGCTATTGTTATCGATAGTGTGGCGGCCATGGTGCCGAAAGCAGAGATTGTGGGCGAGATGGGCGACTCTCATGTAGGCCTGCAGGCAAGACTTATGAGCCAAGCGCTTAGAAAACTAACAGGTGTTATAGGAAAAACAGGCACTGTATGCGTGTTTATCAATCAGCTACGTGAAAAAGTAGGCGTGACATACGGTAACCCCGAAGTAACAGCCGGTGGTCGTGCACTTAAGTATTATTCATCTGTGCGCATTGATG
>CAYJIG010000044.1:0-16717 GCA_964370165.1 uncultured Oscillospiraceae bacterium | reverse complement strand
CCGCCGGTGCCTGTGTCACCACCGCCGGTGCCTGTGTCGCCGCCGCCGGTGCCTGTGTCGCCGCCACCTGTACCTGTGTCGCCGCCAGTGCCTGTGTCGCCACCACCGGTGCCTGTGTCGCCGCCAGTGCCTGTGTCGCCACCGGTGCCTGTGTCGCCACCAGTGCCTGTGTCGCCACCACCGGTGCCTGTGTCGCCACCGGTGCCTGTTTCACCACCACCGGTGCCTGTGTTACCGCCAGTATTGCCATCACCAGTGGAGGTGTCGCCTGTAGAGCTAGAACTATCCGCAGGCGAAGATGAAGATGAAGAAGTGGGTGGCGTTACTTGTGTTTGTGTTTTAGTAAATACCGCTGTAGCAGTAAGGGTGGAGCCCGGAGCAACGCTTGCATCCACCAGCACGCTTATAGTTTGGTTGCCTGTACTGCCGACCGCACCACTGCTTAGCCGCCATCCGGAAAACGCATAGCCTGACGCAGGTGTTGCCGTTACCGCGGCTGTGGCACCGCCCGGAACAACAGAGGCGCTACCCATGCTGACACTGCCGCCACCTGACGTACCACTGCTGTCATCCCATGCGCTGAACACCACCGTTACCATTTGAGTGGCAGCTGTCTCGTCTTCGTCATCTGTCGACCAGTCTATCGGTCCCGGAACTTTTGTGGGATCGTTTTTAACAATGGCGGGGTCCGAGCCGATACGGTCAGGAATAGGATCTAACGGCATGGGTCGATCGTCTTCGGTGATGTAGCTGTGGGACAAAAAGTAGTCAAAGATAGCTTCCATGCCGACACGGCTAAGATGTACACCGTCCTGCACAGTTGCTTCAAACTTTGAGTATCCTATTTCTTCGTCATATAACGGCTCAAACCAGTTGAGGAATTTCACATCTTCAGTGCGAGCCAGCTCGACTAGAGCGGTATTCATTTCATTGATAAGGTTCATGCTAAGGCTGGTGTTTTGGCGATATTGATCTACAGGGAATATAGCACCAATGATGATATCGGTATACGGATATGCCTCTTTTGTAGCATCTAGAGCATCTTTATAATAGTCGATGAAAGTGTCGATATTCATGCCGATATTGTTACTGCCAAATGTGATAACCACACGTTGTGGTTGCATAAGCTCCACAATTTCAGGCATGGTTAAAAGTCCGGAAATACCTTCAAACTGGGCCACACCCATGCTTTCAAAACTTTGGATACCCATTCCAACAATACCAAACCCGTTGTCCATGGTTACACCGGTAACGTCGGCATAGCTCATCATGCGCACCGTGTTTGAGTCGCCCAAAAACAAAGTATCTTCGGCGTATGAAATATCGGCAGGTTCGGTTTCAGGCAGGACCGTGCCGACAAAAGCCGTCGGGTCGAAAGGCTCTTGGGCGATGGACTCTGAAGGCGCCGAATCAGAAACGGAAGCGTCGCTTTCGACAGGTGTTGTAACGTCTTCAGGTGAAAGAACACTGATGGCTAACACAACCACGATAACCACTAAAATGGAAGTAGCGGCAATACCCACATATAAAGGATGAGTTTTTATCCATGGTAACGCTTTATTTTTAAATTTATCTAAAAAATTATTTAGCAAGGTAAAATCCTCCGCATATTTCGAAATCTGAAATAAATTATACAGTACAAAAGATGTAGATGCAATATGCTATAAATGTGAAATATTGAGTGAATAATAACGACATTAAAATAAAAACAGGGTATAATTAAAACGAAACTAAAACTGAGAAAGAGGATAAGTGGATGAATGAACGGCATACACTTTCTATTGAAGAAGTAGAAAATTTCCTAAGCGAGGCGATGGACGAGCTACCGCAAGAGATGTTTAATGGGCTAAACGGTGGGGTAGTGCTGGTAGCGAGTGTGGTGCGTTCACCACATGGAAATGGTCTGTTTACGCTGGGCACTTACCACAACGAGCAATACGGAATGGGCAGATACATAAAAATAAACTATGGAAGTTTTGTAAGAGTTCACGGCAAAAAAAGTGTTGAAACACAAAAAGAGGAACTGAGAAAACTACTGCGACATGAGCTTACCCATCACGTGGAATCTTTGGCAGGGGTAAGGATGCTGGAAGATAAAGACGCGCAGTTTATAGAAAATTTTAAAGCAAAAAAACATAAAAAAGATAAATAATAGTAAAAATTGATATTATACTGTATTATAATTTGAAAAGATGAAATCAAGCAAAAAGTATATCGGACAAGGCCTTGGTAGCAGGCAAAATATCCTCGTCTAAAAGGCCGCCGTAACCTATCATTAACGCGTCGTTGTATGTGTGAGATAAATGTTGGTTGTGATATTCTGCCAAGGAGCGGATGTATAGGCCTTTATCACGTGCGATTTGTGCCAAATTCATAGCATTTTTGCCGGGTAATCTAAGGACAAAATAAAGGCCGGTGTGGGTGTTTTCCACATGCCATCCATTTGCCGGAAAAATCTGTGAAAAAGCAGATAGCAGAGCGTCACGTCGTTTGCGGTAAGTGTTGCGTGCACGGTTTAAGCTACGCGCAAAATGTCCTTCGTTCAATAGCTTTGCCAAAACATATTGTTCGGGTCTGGAAATGCTGCACGCATAGCCTCCGTAGGCATTTTCCCATAATTTTAGTACGGGTGATGGAAGAACAAGGTATGCGGCACGCAAGCCGGGCGCCAAACTACGCGTGAATGTGCCGGCATACACAACGCTATTATGTTCATCCATGCCTTGCAGACAAGGAAGAGGTCTGCCGTCGAAACGAAACTCGCTATCGTAGTCGTCTTCTATAATAAGGCGACCGTCTTTAGCGGCCCAGCGCAGTAGTTCGCTTCGCCTTGGCGCAGACATAACGCCACCGGTAGGCAATTGATGGCTAGGTGTAAGGTATGCAATTTGCGCACCACTTTCTAAAAGCTTATCGGGAACCATGCCTTGATTATCCACCGAAACAAACTGATATTTTGCGCCCATGTTATGCAGGATGGTGGCTGTTTTTGAATAGCCTGGGTTTTCAAGCGCAAACACTTTATCGGCAAAAAGGCGCACCAACATGCTGAATAAAACTTCTAATCCGGCACCGGTTACTATCTGAGGAGTATCGCAGCGCACACCACGGTAACTTTTGAGATAAGACGAGATGCCCTCGCATAAAGCAAAATCGCCCAGCGGCCGACCACGATGGAATAAATCGGGCTTTTCTGTCAACACCTCTCGCATGGTGCGGCTCCATATTTTAAGAGGGAAAAGCTCCGAATCAAGACCACTGCTGGAAAAAGAATATAGCGGCGCAGGATTGTGCGAAGGAGGACTGTCGGCCGAAAAAGATTTATCGGCAGTAAAAGGAAATACAGTTTGCTGAAGCCTCATCACAACAAACCCACTGCGAGGCTTTGCGGTTATATACCCTTCGGTGGCAAGCTGCTGATAGGCTTCGTTTACGGTGTTTACACTAACACCCAGCTGAGCCGCGGCGCTACGCTTTCCCGGTAGTTTTTCACCGGCAGAAATGCCACCTTCTCTGATACACCTGGCCAAGTGCTGATATAGCTGATAATATAAAGGCGATTTAGCCGATTTATCTAAAAAAATGTCTATAAATTCCATATTCCCTCCATCTGGCACCATAAAAAATATAGAAACTGAGTATTTTAAAGGTGTCAGTTTTGTATTATACTTAGCATAGTCAAAAAAACACTGATTGTCAAATCAGAAAAAACTATGTGGGGAAGTGGTTTTATGCAAGCAAGTAAAAAAAGAGTTAATGTGCGTACGTTGGTGCTGGTAGGTATAATGTCGGCGCTTGTGTTTGTTCTTTCCAAAGCGGAGATACCCATCCCGATTGGCGGCATGGATAACACACGTATTCATTTTGGAAACATAATGTGCCTGTTGTCGGGGATTTTGTTTGGGCCTATGGTGGGTGGCTTAGCCGCAGGGTTTGGCTCTATGGCATACGATCTGACAAACCCACTGTATATATCCGAGTTTTGGATTACCTTCATCACAAAGTTTGTAATGGGATATGTGGCGGGAATTATATCCATAAAACTGCGAAATGGACAAAACGGCACAACACCAGAAAAAGCAAACATGCAACAAAGGATGAAGTCCGGATTTTGGATTTTTGCGGCGGCGTTTTCCGGCCAGGCTGTATATATTATTTTATACCTTACCAAGACAGTTATCATGCAACACTTTGTGTATGGCATACCATGGGAAGGTGTGTGGGTGGTAGCGGCAACAAAAGGCATGGTTTCGGGAGTGAACGGTATACTAGCTGTGCTTTCTTGTGTGCTGTTGGTTCCGCCACTTCATGCGGCAATATCAGCCTCGGGATTATTTAAGCAGCATATATATCGAGGATAAAACAAAATAAATTTATAGAAAAACCCCTTTGTAATGAATGTATTACAAAGGGGTTTTTGTTTATATATTAGGTTATTCAGCCTGGTTTAAAGATAAAATCAAACTTTCCAGCTCGTCAACACTATGAACCAAGTAATCGGCGCCGGCTTCTTGCAATTCTTCTGCACCTCTAAAACCCCACGAAACGCCGATGACAGGTATGCCGGAATTATGCGCGGTTTGAATGTCCACATTGCTGTCACCGACATAAATAGTGTTTGATGCCAGCGCACCCAGCTCAATCATCACACGATGAATCAAGTCAGGGTTTGGTTTTGGCAAAAGGCCGTCCTGAACACCAAGTGCACTTTGAAAAATATCCGGAAAAAACGAATCGATCATAGGTTTTGCAAAAACATGAGATTTGTTTGTGGCAACACCCAGCCCGATGTCGGCATTTTGTAAATTTTTCAGCATAGAAACTATGCCGGGATATGGAACGGTGTTTTGCATCATGTACTCGTCATAATGCTCATTAAACAGTTTTAAAGCAATTTCATGGGTGGATTGTTGGCGATGGTGCTCGGGCAACATGCGCTCCACCAGCTTAGCCATACCGTTGCCTATCATTTGGCAGTAGTCGCTTTCGTTGTGTGAGGGAAAACCCAAGGCAGATAACGTATAGTTTCCGGACGCCGCCAAGCCTTTTAACGTGTCTAAAATAGTACCATCCAGATCAAAAATAACATGCTTTATCAAAACAATCCTCCTGAAAAATAAGTTTATTTGGTAGTATATATAATAAGTCGGTTTTTTCGAAATCCGCAGTCAAAATTTAGTATTTAAAAGGCGAATTTATTCTTTTGGAGGATAGGAGATATTATCATCCGCGTCGTCTTCAGACATGCCTGCCTTGTCTGATATACCAAGATCGTTACGCAAGGCACCGGCCTCTAAAATAGCAGCTTTTCCATACTTATTTCGTATTTTATCTATGCTTCGCTCTAGTTTTTCGCGTTTTTCATCCATTTTTTCTTCATTATCGAAAAAAGTCATTTGTGTGCTAAGTGGCATATCGGTAAGATTTTGAGCCGTTAAAGTAATCATACGGATAGGTTTTTCCATGTTCCAATTGTCTTTAATTATCTCCATACCCATGCTGACAAAATCTTTGGCAAGGCAGGTTGCATATGGCAAGATTCTTTGCCTTGAGATACTTTTTAGGTTAGTATCTTTTATAATTATCTGTAAGTTTTGAGCATATAGTTTTTTTTCACGAAGCCGACCTGCCACCTCGTCTGCTAAAGAACCCACCGCGATACGAATATCTTGATATCCATGCAAATTGCGACGAAATGTCATGCCGTTACCCACGCTTTTCACGGGTTCCATCTCGTCGGCACGCCGCACCGGTGCGTCATCAAGGCCTTGTGCATAAAGGTGCATTTGTAAACCTTGCTTTCCAAGTAGCTGCGAAAGCAATTCTTTATCGGCACTTGCCAGCTGAGCAATGGTATTTATGCCTATTTCCTTCAGTATCTTAGCGGCTTTGTGGCCCACACCCAACATCGCTTCTGCCGGAAGTGGCCAAAGAATATCTTTATAAGTGTCGGTGGTTATTTCTGTGGTGGCGTTTGGTTTTTTGTAGTCAGAGCCAAGCTTTGCAAAAACTTTGTTGAAAGAAAGGCCTACAGAGATGCTAAGCCCGGTTTCTTTATGTACCTTTAGGCGCAATTCATCGGCAACATCCTTGGGTGTCTTGCCAAATAGCTTCCAGCTACCGGTTATATCCAGCCAGCTTTCGTCAATACCAAAAGGCTCCACAAGATCGGTGTATGTTTGGTATATTTCGTTTAGTATATGGTAATATTTTTCGTATTCTTTGCGGTGTGGTGGAAGCAAAACCAAATCCGGACATTTTTTTACAGCTTGCCACACGGCCTCTGCGGTTTTGACATTATATTTTTTAGCCACTTCATTTTTAGCCAAAATAATGCCGTGCCTGCTATCTTCGCTACCACTTATAGCCACAGGCACATCACGTAGCTTTGGGTACTTAAGTAGTTCCACAGACGCATAAAAATTATTACAATCGCAATGTAAAATCACTCTGTTTTGCATTAATTTCACCTGAAACTGATTTTTACTCCAAAAATGCCACAAAAAGTGTGTATTTGAGGATACACGCCATTATGGCATTTGGTGTATTATTCACATGTAAATCAGCTACCTTGCCTTAGCACTTTCATGGCACGAAGGATAAACGGCATTGTACCAAAAAGTGTATACCTAGCAATAAAATATCGTTCATCAAACTCTACAAAGCTTTGACACTGATTGCCAAAAGCACTTTCTTCGTCGGCTAAAGCGGATAACTGATCGCTGGTATATTGGGCATCTTGTATAGATTGGTTTAAGTCTACCACCGTGCAGATAGCAGGGCCACCGCTACAGTCATGAACCTCGGAAACAAACTGTGACACACGCTTACCAACATCACTCAGATGTGCCAAAGGCTCGGTGGATGCACCGGCATCTGTGGTAGGCGTGGTATCGGGTTTTACACTTGACTGCTGGGATGTATCTTCAGAATTAGGTATAGATGCAGGCGGAACCTGCGCAGGGGCGTTTACTTGTGAGTTTTGCTGTAAAGGTGGGATGATTTCGCCGGCCACACCGTGCAAATAAGAATATTGTGACGGTGGAGCAGGTGCACCGAAAACAGTCGGAATATATGGCTGTGTAGGATATAAAGGCGGTTCGGCAAAAGCACTTACAGGGGTAGATGAGTAAGAAAAATGCCCGGGAAACTGTGGGTGCGAAACAGGTTGCACGCCGGAAGAAGAGGGATGTGGATAGTATGGCGTATCAACATATGCAGAATAAGAACCATGCTGTGGCGCAGGTGGTTGCTCATATGTAGGAAATTGGCTAAAAGTTTGGGTGTAATTTGAAGTATGGGAAGGTGTGGTCTGAACCGGTGCTGTGGGAGCTTCCTGATAAGAGGGAGCAGAACTCACAGGCGCAGTAGGCGCCGCCACGTAAGAAGAAACCGAAGATGATGGCTCCGGCGAAATGGCAGGCGAAGAATAACTTTCGGTATGATAATCATCGGAAGGCATAGAATCTAATGCGGCGGTGCTTTCCTCATATGTGTTCTCGGAATAATCGCCACCAACTAAAAGGCGTTGTACTTCTGCTTCGGGAAAGCGCCATTGTCCACCGATTTTACGGCCTACCAAACGCCCACTTTTTAAATAGTTACGTATGGTACGACCGGTAACAGAAGCAAGCTCGGCCACTTCTTCCACCGTATATAGTTTTTCTATCATAAGTAAACATCCGCCTTTCTATAAGAAAGTTGACCATAAAATATATTTTCATCTAATAAATGACTTGAAATTACACATGTTGGCCCACAAAGCACAAAGTATTGTGGTAAAATCCAATATTGGCACAAAATACACACAAGTTCCTGTGTTGAAAGGGCAAAACATGTTGTATTTTCTGCATTATTCTAGTAATTTCAGTATAACGTCACACTTTCATAAAGGCAAGGGAAAAGCAAACATTTGCATGCATTTTCCTAACATTTCATATATTCTTGATGCGTGAAATGGTGGCAGGGTCAAGATTAGGCGCAGGAAGCATTTTAGCAATACAAGCCTTTATGGGGATGTTCATTTGTGAGAACATTTCCTCGTGTTCAGTGCGAATATTCCATCCGGGCTCGTTTTCATGCAAGTGATTACTTTGCCAAACAACAGAAAATCCCGTGTATTCAAAATACCGCAAGCTGTCGCAAAAAAGCGTGTCGTCGTCTGTTTTGAACCATATTTCAGCGCCGTCAGACAAAAAGTTTCGATATTTAATAAGCTGGCGTGGATGGGTAAGGCGATGTTTTATGTCTTTGTTTTTATACCACGGGTTGCAAAAATTTATATAAATCCTAGAAAAATTATCATTTTCATCGAATATGGTGTCCATTCGCTCGATATCTTGGCTGGTGATAGCAATGTTATCGATGGGATGGCTTTGGGCTTGGTAGGCCTTTTCAATAGCACGTTTAGCCACCACAAGTACCTCGCTTTTTATGTCGATGCCAATAAAGTTATACTCAGAATCACGAAGGCCCAGCTGGGCTAAAAAGCCACCTTTGCCACAACCCAGCTCAAGACACAAAGGTTTTTCAGGGTCGGCAAAAAACTCGGCCCACTTACCTTTGTTTTGTGAGGGAATATCGACGTAATATGGCCAAGCGGCAAGCTCGGGTCTGGCATATGGTTTGTGGCGCATTCGCATAATAAAGGTCTCCTTAAAACTGATATAAGTATTTTTCACATAATGATGCATAAAAAAGGTGGAAGGAAAGAAGGCTTTGAGGTATAATATCAAATATATAAGATATTATAAATGAGAAGTATATGTAAAAGCAAAATATAATATAATTAAGCTACAACAAGGGAATGGAAAATTAATGAGAAAATATGTATGCAGTGCTTTTTGTATTTTAGTTTGTGTAAGTTTACTTTGTGGATGCTTGCCGAGTCCTACGCAGTCACAAAGTCAGACGTTTACATCTGTACCACAAGCCACAGACGACAGCCAAACACCACAAGAAAGCACAGAGAAAACCGTAAACATAACTTTGCCCCAAAGCATGGCGGTTTTTGGAACGTTGCTTGAACAGCTGGGTGAGGAAGATGGCATACAGGTGATTGTGAACACCATTGAAGGCAGTGGATACGCCCTAGCCACAAAAGCCACAATGGTCACAGACAATGGCCCGGACATCTTCTGGGTTGAAAACGATGAGGATGCGCAAGCAATCGGCGGTAGCGATGCGTTGGCAAGCATGGATGAAGATACAGTTTCGCCGCTTTTGGCAGGGGTGGCACAGCTTATCCCGCAGGAAGAATATCTTTTAGAAGAAGATGAAGTATATGGCTTGTCTTTAGGCGCTGTGGCCGAGGGGTATCTTGTAAACATAGAAGTATTGGCTGCTTTGCTTGGTGCAGATAACGCTAATATATTGTTGCAAGACTTGGAAAACTGTAGTTTTGAACAGTTTGAATTTATGATTAAGGGGCTGGAGCTATATCTGACACAACCCGGAAGAATGAGATTGCCGATAGGGAGCAATCAATATCAGACACCGGACTATCGGCCTACACTGGCTCAGCCGTCACGCGGGGTTTTTGCCGTTGCAGACGGCGAGGGAGAACATCTGATGCAGGAAGTGCTACCGGCAACTTTGTATATAGCCGGCGAAATGGCAAAAGATGAAACCGAGCTTACCGCAAAGCAAGAAATCATAGATGAAGCACTTATGTCGTTGCTGACAATAATGGATATGGAAACAATGCACATGGGACGAGTCGAGGGTGCAATGTGGCGTGGTGAAGATTATGTTTCGCTGGATATTGCAAACTCAAATGAAGATGCCGTCGAGCAGTTTGCACAGGGTGCGTCGTTGTTTTTGCGTGCAGACACACGCACAGGGTTTCAGCTGGAAGAAGAGTATCCGCACCTGAAAGACAAGCTGGCCCTAGTCCCCATAAAGTTTCCTTTGCCTTATGAAGAAGAAGATGAGGAATTAGCCGAAGAGGATGTGGCTGAGGACGAAGACGATGAAAAAACCGAAGAGGAATTAGAGGAAGAGCAGCGAATTGCCGACGAGGCAGAGGAAAAAAAGCAAGTGTTTGAAATGTATAGCACACAGTTTTGGCCCTCAAACGGTGGATATTTATGCCTAAGTAAGCAAGGCGCGCAAAACACTGCGGCGCAAGATTTGATGCTAAGACTATTTACCACACAGCAAGGTATAGACGGGATAAAAGAAACACTGTATCTGCAACCTTTTGTGGAGATATATCCAAACACTTTGCTTAGCAATCAGGTAATGGAAATCCACACCAACGCAGAAGCCGCACGAGAATTTCAAGACAGCGATACCTTGCAAAGAGCCCAGGAGGATGTAGGGGACTATATAATAACAGAGCTGATGGATAAAACTGAGTGGGATGAAGAAGACTATGATGATTTCATAGCCATGGCAAGCGCAGAAGTCGGTATATTGGTAGATATCGGAACTGAAGAAGAATAAAAACTAATATACAGCAGTAGACAATAATATAAAGCCTCCCTGTTTTTAAAAGCAACTATATGCTTTCAACAGGGGGGCTTTTTTATGAACTTAAAAGGCAGATATTGCAAAAAACATGCTAGAAACTGCGAAACAAATCACAAACTGCTTAAAGCGGCCAGCGTGATGTCAGAAGCAGTTTTTGCATAGGCTACTATATCAAACTCGGGTGTGTTTTCTTTGGTGCGCAAATATGCAATATCAACTTCACAGTCGTCGCTCATAGCACGAACCACCACAAAAGGAATATTGTTGCGCATCGCGACCTGAGCCAAAGCGGCACCTTCCATCTCGACACAAAGCGGATCGCAACTGTTTTTGATAGCTGTTTTGACATCGATATCACAAATGAATTTATCGCCGGTAGCAATACGGCCCACACGATAAGTGATGGATAGTTTACTGCAAGCGTCTTCCATTACTTGTATTAATGCAGCGTCGCTAGGATAAACGGTGGTAAAGGGAGCACTTTGTATTATCATGCTGTCTTCGCTGTCGTGGTGAACCAGCTCGTTTGCAATGACCACATCACCAACAGTGATTTCACTGCACATATTTCCGGCAATTCCCGAAAAAATAAGCATCTGCACTTCATAACGTGTGATAAGAACTTGTGTGGTGGAGGCGGCATTTACTTTACCCATGCCGGCACAACAAACCACTATTTTTTTGCCTGTGTAATATCCTGTGTGATATTCCACACCTGCGTATGTTTCACAGCTCACGTCGCTTAAAGCAGACACTACATGTGAAATTTCTTCAGGTAAAGCACCTAATATACCAATAGTTTTCATAATATCCTCTCTTTTAGGTTATAATATGGCGAATTAAACATTAAAACGGAAAAGTACCACGTCTCCGTCACGCATAACATATTCTTTACCTTCGCTTTTCACAAGGCCTTTTTCTTTTGCCGAGGCCATGCTACCACACTCCATCAAATCTGAAAAAGCCACTACTTCGGCGCGAATAAACCCACGCTCAAAATCCGAGTGGATTTTACCTGCGGCGCCGGGTGCTTTAGTGCCTTTTTCAATAGTCCATGCACGCACTTCGGGCTCGCCTGCTGTCAGGTAGCTGATAAGACCCAAAAGAGTGTATCCTTCGGTGATAAGTGTTTCAAGGCCGGAAGACTGCAAGCCCAGCTCGGCTAAAAATTCTTCGCGTTCATCTGCGCTCATTCCGGCAAGATCTTCCTCGATTTTAGCGCAGATAGGCAGTACGGCGGCATGCTGTTCTTTTGCAATTTTCTGTACGGTAGGATAATGTGGATTTTCAGCGACACCGGCAAGCAAATCGTCTTCCGACAAGTTTGCCGCATAGATGATAGGCTTTGCCGATAAAAGCGGCATGTCGGCTAAAAGCTCTATAGCAGCGTCCGTATCCTGCGCGAAAGTTCGTGCGGTGTTTCCTTCGTTTAGGTGAGCTAAAAGATCCTTCAGTATTTCAGATTGTGCGGCTAATGTTTTGTCACCGGTTTTCACCAGCTTTGCGGTTTTATCTGCGCGACGTTCCACAATTTCAAGATCAGATAAAATCAGTTCGGTTTCGATGGTTTGCACATCACGTTCAGGGTTGACGTCGCCGTCCACGTGGGTGATATCGCTACTTTCAAAACAGCGCACCACATGGATGATAGCATCCACTTCACGGATATGAGACAAAAATCTGTTGCCCAGTCCTTCGCCTTTGCTGGCGCCTTTCACAAGGCCTGCAATATCGACAAACTCTATTGTGGCAGGCGTTACTTTTTTTGGCTGAAACATCTCTGTTAAAGCGTCAAGACGTTTGTCCGGCACAGGCACAATGCCTACGTTTGGGTCGATAGTGCAAAAAGGATAATTGGCGCTTTGTGCGCCGGCGTTTGTCAATGCATTAAATAATGTACTTTTCCCTACATTGGGTAGACCTACAATACCCAGTTTCATGTGAACTCCTTCATAATAAATCATGCAAATGATAGTATTTTTACTGTGTGACTTTGGCTAGCCAACCCGATGTAATCCGAACCCGCCTATTTTCGGTAAATTTATGCGTGATACTGCGTTATCCTCACTTGCAATACAAAAGTATTGCGCGCTCGTCTGCCTTGTCTCGCACAAAATTTACTAAAAATAGGTTCGCAGAATTTTTTATACAGCCAAAAGTTCTAATAACAAGGAAGTGCGGTGCCGTGAGGCTGCCGCCTCACAAGACGCACTGACGAAGTTTTAGGGCTTTTGGCTAAATAAAAAACGGATTCGTTTTACATCGGTTTGGCTAAGCACACTATAATTTAGTATATCGTAAAAAAGGCAAGGTTTCAATGGCTATAATGTGAATGGATGCTTTTATATTGTGCAAAAAAACTGTCGGCTAAAAAGCCGACAGTCAGCCCGTCAATAAAGCACCATGAAAAAATATATTACCTATTGTTGGCAAGGAAGAAAACAGCCATTGTTCCGGGTCCTGCGTGGCTACCGATAACAGGCCCAACAGTTGAGATATAAATTTCTTTGGTGGAAAAACGTTGCTTGATTTCATCGGCTACAAATTGTGCGTCTTCCAAACAATCGCCGTGTGAAATGAAAATAGGTTGGTTTTGTGGGTCGACTGCATCGTTTTCAATGTGGCCAATAAGTGAAAGCAGGCTTTGTTTACGTCCGCGCACCTTCTCAAGAGCAACCAGGCGACCTTCGTCGTTTACATGAAGCACAGGTTTGATGTGTAGCATGGTGCCGAAAAATGCGGCAGTGCCGGACAAACGCCCACCACGTTTCAGGAAGTTTAAGTCATCCACTGTGAAGTAGTGTGCTACCTTTAGCTTGTTATCCTCTACCCATTTAGCTACTTCTTCCATGCTTTTGCCGTCTTTTTTCTGCTGCACGGCATAATGTATGATAAGGCCTTGGCCAAGACTGGCACAAAGTGTATCCACAACAAGGATTTTCCTGTCGGGGAATTCTTCCGAAAGCTCTTCAGCGGCAAGGCGTCCGCTGTTCATTGTGCCGGATAAACCTGATGAAAAAGCAAGATATAATATATCGATGCCTTTTTCCAGTAAAGGACGGAAAGTAGAGGTGAAGTCGCCCACATTCACTTGGCTGGTGGTGGAAGACACACCTTGGCGAAGTTTTGTATAAAAATCGGCCAAGCTGATATCGCGCTCATCGGGCCAGTTGGCGTAGTTGGTATCGCTATCGGTCATTTTAAAAGTGAGGGGTTGTACCTCAAGTCCCCAATCAGAAATGAGCTTTGCATCTAAATCTGCAGAAGAGTCGGTAAAAATAATGTAATTACTCAAAACAAATTCCTCCATAATTCAAATAAATATGTGACTAAATAAATTTTAAAAATCAAAATAATTAATAAGCCTTGGTTTCACTCGGCCTACATTATAACAGCTAATAAGTAAAATATCCAGTGAAAATTTTGTATAAAACTACTATATTAAGCAAAAAACTATTCCAAGTCGCCGCTGAGGCACATGACGGCCGAAAGTACAGCGGCGGGTGCTGTTTCACAGCGCAGTATGCGTGGGCCAAGACCTATGGTGGTGCATCCGGCTTGTGTGGCCATTTGGGCTTCGGTGGAAGAAAACCCGCCTTCGGGCCCGGTGATGATGGCGATGCGGCCTACATTTTGGATAGCTTTTCGAAGGGATATTCCGCCTTCTTCATAGCAAAATAAAGTACATTCAAACTGGTCGGTTTTTTGCAACACCTCGTCAAAAGTCAAAGGTGGGTGCACAATGGGTAAAACACCACGTCCGCTTTGTTTTGCCGCTTCGGTAGCTATTCTTTGCCAGCGCTGGGTTTTCTTTTCCGGCTGGTGAGGTTTTGCCACGGTGTGTTCGCTTTCAAATGTCCATATGCCGGCAGCGCCCAGCTCTACACTTTTTTGCACGGCATAATCCATGCGTTCGCCTTTGGCAAGGCCGATAAATACTTCGGCATGTAGGCGAGGCTCGGACGTTGTTTGAAAACAACGTAAAATACGCAAAGTGACAACACCGCCTTCGATAGAGCTCACCTGCGCGTCATAATCCTGACCAAGCCCATCGCATAAAAGCACATCTTCCCCGATGCGTGCTCGCAAAACCTTACACAGATGCTGCGCGTCTTCACCACGTAAATATGCGATGTCATCCACAATATCGGTTGTAAAATATCGGTGCGGCATGATGTTCTCCTAGTAAATATACAAAAAATTTTTGCTGACTAGTTTAAGCTGTTTTCTTACATATGAGGGAAACCCATCCGTTTTTTTGATGGGATTCGTAAACGGATAATCCGATTTTTTCAAGGGCAGAGGTAACTTCGCGCTGGCGATCGTCAATAATACCGCTGGCTATAAAAACACCGTTTGGCGTCAGTAAATCAGGCACACCGGGTGAAAGACGGATGATGGCGTCTGCTACAATGTTTGCCAAAACTATATCGTATACACCGTTCGCTTTTTGTGCTAAGTCGCCACAGTCTACCGTAAAGCGAGATGATACATTGTTTCGCTTTGCATTTTCGGTGGCTGTGCGCACTGCGATGGGGTCTATGTCTATGCCTTGAGCACTGTCTGCACCAAGCAGTAAAGCCGCCACGGCTAATATCCCGCTACCGCAACCGATGTCAAGCACACGCTCGCCGCCGCTTACGCTACCATCTAAAAACTCAAGACACAAAGCGGTGGTCTCGTGGGTTCCTGTGCCGAAAGCCATGCCCGGATCAAGATGTAGCATACAACGCCCGGGTTTTGTGTAATCTTCCCAGCTGGGTACCACCACCAGCCTTTTGCCTATCTCGGTGGCATGATAATATTGCTTCCAGCTGTTTTCCCAGTCTTCGGGTTTTACTCCTTTTGTGTCAAGGCGATATTCCGAAAGCCCAGCCGCAAGCAGTCTTGCTCTTAACTGTTCGCTAAATGCGGCAGTTTCGGATTTTTCTACATACAAGTGAATAACCACTTCATCACGTGGTTTTTGCAATAAATCTTCTTCAATCAAATCAACATGTGCAATATCCCACACGGTATCTTCCATATCGGCGTAGTCTTCCACATAAAGTCCACCCTCACACACTGCGGTGGATACCTCTAGGGCGGTGTCGGAAACACTGCGATTCACTGTTAATATAAACTCTGTATACTCCACAAAGCACCTCGTTTTATTCGTTAATGAGTGTTGGCATATCGGCAGCGCCAGCATCGGATGTGAAACAACTAGGCTTAGAACTATAGCTAAAGCAACACCATCCCAAAATAAGCGGCACACATATTATGGCGGGCCAAGCATATCGAAACTCTGCATAAACAGGCGAGGCAAGGCAGGTGAGCCATACCACAAAAGCCGGAAAAATACTTAAAAGCTTATAGTAACATTTTTTGTAAAAAGCATATAATGCGGATATTAGCAAAATCCAAAAGTAAAAACCGATACTGTAAAACATGCTAAGTACGGGCACATTACGTGCGTATGCCAAGGCTAAAAGCACGTTGTCTTGTAGTTGCGAAAGTGGTTGCGAATACTTTCCTGTCATGGGATCCATTTCTGCCACGGCGGTGGTGGTTTCGGCAAGCTCGGCAGGGTAGGTGTTGTATGCAAAAATCCAGTGTTGCACGTCGGGATACCAGTATCCAAGCGTTTGATGTAGTGTGGCCAGCAGATATTCACGTGGACTGCCAAGACCGATGCGTAGCCACAGCTGTGCATACTTCATGGGATCGGCTAGAAACGTTTCGGTATCAAACACACCCTTGACGTTGTCAGATATGATATCACTGTAGCGATCGGGCAACTCGTCATACGGAAGCACGGTGTTTATCAGGTCTTTGTCTTCTTCGCTGATACTGCTAGGGTCTTGCGACACCACACGAGCTATTTGCATTAAAGGAAGGCTGAGTGCCTCGCGCATATCACCGGGAGAAGCACCCATGGCGGAATAAAGCGGTCCGGTGATAAGGCTGTTTGCCAGCACAGTAGCTAGTAAAAAAGCGCATAGACGTATGCGCAAGCCTTTTTGTGTGAGTAAAAGAACGGCTAAAGTGAGAAATGCTATATAAAAGCCGTTGTTTTTAGATATCAAAAGGCCTAAAATGCTAAAAACAAATAAAGCAACTTGCTTTGGTGATTTAAAAAACTCGGCTTTTTTCTGAGATAGCTCGATGATGCAAAGTACAAACAATAAAGTGAAGTTTGCCAGCCAGATATCTTTCCAAAGCGTAACAACATAAAAACCCATCAGAGGCAAAACACCATAGA
>CAYJIG010000043.1:0-16978 GCA_964370165.1 uncultured Oscillospiraceae bacterium | reverse complement strand
CCTGAAACATTAATAAATTGCTGGTCATTCACAGGAAGCTTATTACACATATCAATAAGCGACAAATCGCTAAAAATAATGTATGAAGGCATTTTTTCTTCTTTTGCAATTTCCGAGCGTAGCTTGCGCAGTTTTTCAAACAGTGGTTTTTTGTCCTTGGGCAAATCTCTGCTTTTTGCACCTTTAACTGTTTTGATTTTTTCTTGTCGTTTTTCAAATGACAATTGTTCTTTTGGCAGTTTTATTTGAAATTCAGTGCTGTCAAATAATATCTCTTTGGATTTCTGTGTAGTTTTTATTACGGCATATTGGCTGTCTGTTTGCTGCAAATACCCAAGCACAATTAAATTGTCCATTATAGCCCGGAGCCTTTGTGCGCTCACATCACTTGCTCCGTAGGTTTTTATTTCATCGAGGCCAAACTGCAAAACTTTTTTGTTTTTGCTGCCTTTCAAAACATCAATAATCATCACTTTCCCGAACCTTTCGCCGGATCGGATGACGCAAGAAATTATTTTTTGAGCTTCTTTTAAGGCGTCTATTGTTTCAAATTCCGTGTCACAATTTCCACAATTGCCGCAATACAACCGCGGTGTTTCACCAAAATATTTTAATATATAGCTTCGCAAGCAGTCATTTGTGGTTGAGTAAAATGTGATTTGCTTTAGCCTTTTATAATCGTTTTCAATCAATTCTTGTGTGTTTTCAAAATTCTCGTTTTCTTCGTGACCTTTTTGTATCAAAAACTGGTTTGTAATAACATCTTGCCCGCTATAAAGCATGAGGCAATGTGCAAAAGAACCGTCACGCCCTGCTCTGCCGGCCTCTTGGTAATAGCTTTCCATGTCTTTGGGCATGTTGTAATGCACAACGTATTTGACGTCAGACTTATCAATTCCCATGCCAAATGCGTTTGTCGCTACCATTATATTAATTTTATCATACAAAAAATCGTCTTGGTTTATACTGCGCTCTTCTTGTGTCATTCCGGCATGGTATTTTGCCGCCGAATAACCTCTTTTAACAAGCTCGTCGCATACAAATTCAACATTTTTTCTTGTGGCGCAATAGATTATTCCGCTGTCGTTTTCCTTGCCTTTTAAAAACCTTGATAAATCGTATAGCTTATCGCCACTTGTCTTTACCTCAAAGTACAAATTTGGCCTGTCGAAACCGCTCACAACCACATGTGGATTATTTAGCCTTAGCAAGTATACAATATCTTCTTTGACACGTTCTGTTGCTGTTGCGGTGAAAGCTGTGACCACAGGGCGATTTTTTAACTTTTCTATAAATTCAGGGATCTGAGAATAACTCGGCCTAAAATCTTGTCCCCATTGCGATATACAATGTGCTTCGTCCACTGTAAGCATATAGATATCGGCGCCGAGTGCAAAATTCAAAAAACGTTCCGTCAAAAGCCTTTCGGGTGCCACATATATGATTTTATACTGTCCTTTTTCAGCGTTATACATCGCCATTTCTATTTGTCTTGGTGATAACGATGAGTTGATATATGCCGCATTCACACCTGCTTGTTTTAAGCTTTTAACTTGGTCTTTCATTAAGGAAATCAGCGGCGAAATAACAAGTGTTATACCATCATTTGCGATTGCCGGCACTTGATAGCATATGGATTTACCGGCGCCTGTTGGCATTATTCCAAGCGCATCTCTGCCTTTTAGAATTTCATCGATTATTTCTCCTTGACCTTTTTTAAAGCTGTCATAACCAAAGTAGGTTTTTAATATGTTTTTTGGCATAGACTACTCCTTTCGCTCGCACATTTTCACAACAGTACATTATATAGAAAAAACACAACCACAATTTGCATGACGAGCATTATCGGCAAACCTACCGTAAAATAATCGACTCTTGTTTTATGCCTAAACACATACATTGCAATCAGTCCGCCTACAGTTCCGCCGATTAAAGACAGTCCCAGCAGTGTCGCAATTCTTATCCTTGTTCGTTTATAAATAGCTTTCAGTTTGTCTATCCCAAATGCTATTAGTGTGATAATATTAACCGCTGTTAGGTATATAATTATCCAGCTATACGCATCGAAAAACTCCCATACAGCAAACGATAAGTCTTCAAAAAATCCTCCCTTGAAAAAGATGTACAGTATAAGCTGTATCACCAAAACGCATATTACAAACACTCTTGACATCATTGTTTCTTTGCGAGATTTCCTGTCGAAAATCAATATGGAAACAAATATGCCTAAAGATCCCCCAAGCAGCGATATTATTGTAAGTAATGTGTCGAATATGCTCGATTTATCACGCACTAATAAGAATGAATACAAAATAAAATATAGAAATCCAAATATATTTATAGCAATTAAATAATATTCTAATAAACCCATGCTGAGATATAGCACCACCTATTATTATGTTAATAATCATAAAACTTTATTAAATTGCATTCCTAAAAATCGTATACATGCACTATTTATCATCTTCATCGATCATCCACATCAGTAAGATATCTTCATCGGATAACTCTGTGCTTTGGCTTGGTTTTTCTTTTTGGTTTGCTTTTTCAGTCGGTATCTTGGCGCATATGCAAATAACTATAACCGAAATGAAAAGAATAACAGCTATCCACATAAAACCACCGCCTTGTAACTGTTTGTGTTTCTGGCAATCGAGTCAATACAATATATTTTCATTATATACCGTCACTTATAGTAAAATCAATTTGCAAAATACCTAATTTTATATCTTGATTTTTAGAGCACTTAAACCCTTACATATCCACAGCTGATTCTATAGACAAAAACAAATACTTGCCACAAAAATAAACAGCCTAATTTGTATTTAAAATACACAAAATACCCCTGATGTTGGATATGTGTATCATCCTACATCAGGGGGTTGTCGTTATACTTTTTTGGCTAGACTTAGTTAACAGATGCTTATATATTAACTAACAACATATATAGTTTATTTATCTAGATATTCGTCCGCTACCATCACCACCGGCAAGTTTTTCTACCTCGTCTATAGACACTAAGTTGAAATCGCCTTCAATTGTGTGCTTCAGACACGACGCCGCCACCGCAAATTCTATGGCATATCCAAGATCATAATTTTGGACTAGTGCATAAATCAACGCACCTGCAAAGCTATCTCCGCCACCAACACGGTCCACTATATGTATTAGATAATTTTTACTTATATAGCTTTTTTCGCCGTCATATAACATGGCTGCCCAGTTGTTATCATTTGCGGAAACAGAACCCCTTAAAGTAATGGCGACTTTTTGCAGATCAAAGCGTTGCATCAGCTGAGATGCCACCTCTGAATAGCCTTCATGGCTGATTTTCCCGCCTGTGATATCGGTGTCTTTTGCATGTATGCCAAAAACATCGGCAATGTCTTCCTCGTTTGCAATACACACATTCACATATGGCATCAGCTTACTCATCACCTCTGAGGCATTTTCTTTGGACCACAAATTTTTACGATAGTTGATATCGCAAGAAACAGTGATGTTATTTTTTTTGCAAACCTTTAGCGCATCCAAGCAAATGTCGGCAAGCTCGCCACCAAGTGCGGGTGTGATGCCGGTAAAGTGGAACCACTTGGCGTCTTTCAGTATTTTATCCCAGTCAAATTCGTCTCTTTTTGCTTTTGATATGGCCGAGTGCTTCCTGTTGTAAATAACTTTAGATGCACGCTGAGAAGCACCTTTTTCAACATAGTACGAGCCTAGGCTTTCTCCGCCGCGTATGATGTCGTCGGTGTACACACCATATTTTCTCACAGAGTTTACAGCGGCCTGGCCTACTTCATGCGACGGAACTTTTGTCACAAAACTAGACTTTTCGCCCAAGTTCATAAGAGAAACAGCAACATTTGCCTCGCCGCCGGCATAAGTGACCACAAACTTTTCAGCCTGAAGAAGCCGGTTGTAGTTTTCAGGAACCAGTCTTTGCATTATCTCTCCAAATGTTACTATCATGGCTATTTACCCTCCAGTTTATTGATGTATTGTCGTGCCACATCGCTTAGTTTGCTGAACTCGCCCTTGGATATCACCTTGGTATCCACAAGGCTTCCGCCCACGCCTACGCCCACAGCACCTGCACTTAGAAAATCAAGTACATTATCGGAATTCACGCCACCCACTGCCAGAAATTTGATATGGTTAAGAGGGGCACAAAGAGACTTTATATATCCTGTTCCTAAGTTCCCCGCCGGAAACAGCTTCACAAAATCTGCGCCGGTATCGTGCGCATACACCGCCTCTGACGGGGTAAGTGCGCCCGGAATCGATACTACACCCATTTTGTTGGCAGCCTTTATCACGTCGGCGGATACATTGGGTGATATAAAGTATTTTGCGCCTGCCGTATACGCTGCTTCACACTGCGCTTCATTTATAACAGTGCCGGCACCTATACACATTTTATCGCCAAAATCTTGAACCAATAATTTTATTATGTCGTGTGTTTTGCTAAGATGGTCGGGATCCTTTTGGTCAAAAGTCACCTCAATAAGCCTAATTCCACCCTCATATAACGCTGTGGCCACGTTTGAGATATCTTTTATATCCACACCGCGTACTATGGCAACCACTTTGTTTTTTTCTATCATATCAATAGTATACTGCTTCATAATACTCTCCTTACCACTCGGCAACAGTGCCGTCGTAGTTTCGCCAAACAGGATTTTTCCAGTTGTGAGATTTTTTGTCCATTTCAATCACAAACTCTTCGTTTATCACCACGCCAAGGCCGGGTTTTGTGGGTATATCGATAAACCCATCTTTGTAGTCGTAAATATCTTTATTCACTAAATAGTCAAGCAAGTCACTGCCTTGATTGTAGTGTATGCCTAGGCTTTGCTCTTGGATGAACACGTTGGGCGTGCAACTGTCCAGCTGAACGCACGACGCCAGAGCTATTGGCCCCAACGGACAATGTGGCGCCACAGCGATATCGTACGCCTCGGCCATAGCCGATATTTTCTTGCATTCGCTTATACCGCCGGCATGAGACAAATCCGGCTGGATAATGTCGATATATCCTTGTTCAAACGCAGTTTTAAAATCCCAGCGGCTAAACATCCTCTCGCCAATTGCAATAGGCGTTGCGGTATATTTTGATATTTCCCTTAAGGCTTCGTTATTTTGCGGCAACACAGGTTCCTCGATAAACATCAGCTTATATTGATCAAGTTCTTTTGCCAACACTTTAGCCATAGACTTATGCACTCTGCCGTGGAAGTCCACCGCTATGTCCATTTTCATGCCCAAAGCGTCCCTGATGGCCGCAACACGGTTACACACAGCTTCAATTTTGTCAAAGCTGTCTATATAATGCATCTCCTCGGTGCCATTCATTTTAACTGCTCTATACCCTTGGTCATATTTTTCTTTTGCGGCACTTGCGATATCGTTTGGTCTGTCGCCACCTATCCACGAGTATACTTTTAGTTTATCACGGCATTTACCACCCAGTAAATTATACACAGGGGTGTTGAAATATTTGCCTTTTATGTCCCATAAAGCCTGGTCAACACCTGCAATAGCACTCATCATGATAGGCCCTCCACGATAAAATGCTGCACGGTACATCACTTGCCACAAGTCCTCAATATTCATAGGATCGCTGCCGATAAGATAGTCTTTTAAGTCTTCAACAGCGGCTTTCACGGTATGTGCATGACCTTCAATTACAGGCTCGCCCCAGCCGGTAATACCCTCGTCGGTGTCAATCTTCAAAAAAAGCCAACGTGGCTGAACTGTATACAGTGTAAGGTTTGTTATTTTCAATATTATACACTCCCATCTATTAATAATGTCACGGTGCAAGAACAACTTTTATCAGGCCTTTTTCTCCGCTATGTAACCTGTCAAACCACTCTTGGCCGTCTTCCAGTGGTGCTACTTTACTTATTATGTCACTAATGTCTACTTTGTTTTCTGCAACAAGCTCGATGCATTTAGCATATTCACCTGCCGAGGCACAAGATGACACTAAGTTTATTTCGCGTGTGACCACCTCTTGTAATGGAAAGTCTATGGTTTTTGACACGTTTCCTACCAATGTTACAATACCGCCGGTTTTTACACAAGAAATAGAATTTTGCACGGTGGGTGTTATTCCGACAGCCTCAAATACAACATCTACACCACCGGGACAAATCTCTTGTATTTTTTCTTTTAAATCAACACCAAAGCAATGAGTGGCGCCTGATTCTTTTGCCATATTAAGTTTCATCTCATCAAGATCGCTGACAATTATTTTTGAGGCGTTTGATATGCTTAACAGCTTTATAAGCATCAGGCCTATAGTTCCTGCGCCTACCACTAAAACATTGTCGCCCAGTTTTATATCGGTGCGGTTTATGGCATGCAGTGCAACTGTTAAAGGTTCTATTACGGCGGCGGCGTTGAAATCCAAATCTTTTGGTATTTTATAAAGTATTCTGGCAGGTACTTTGATGAATTCTGCCATAGCTCCCTCGTGGCGATAGTCGCCACACGACACACCAAAAACCTTCCTGTTTGTGCACAAGTTCACTTTGCCCATGCCGCAATATATGCACTCGCCACAATACTGAGTAGAGTCAAATGTCACATGGTCTCCCGCCACATATTCTTTGACGTTTGCGCCTACTTTTTCTATTATGCCGGCGGCTTCATGCCCGATAATAATCGGCGGTATGCGCCTGCCTGACGAGCCGTCATATCCGTGCACATCACTACCGCATATGGATGCTGCTTTCACACGTATCAGCACTTCATCAGGAGAAATTTCAGGTGTTTCAACATCTTGATATGAGAATTTTCCAACTTCTGTCAATAACAACGCTTTCATATATATGTTCACTCCCTATACGTTTTCATAAGTGGTTCTGACATAATCCAGAGCTTTTTTTACACCCTCAAGGCCTTTGCCGCTGGCCTCTTCAATGCAAAGCCATCCACTGAACCCACGATCTTTAATATATTTGAATATAGCTGCATTATCAGTGACGCCACTACCTATGACTGTGGGAGAAAATCTTCCTTTTTCTTCCATATCGGTCACATGGATAGTTCTAATCTTATCAAAATCCAGCTCTTTAATTATTCTCATCGGATCATCGCCGTAGGCCACAATATTTCCTGTGTCAAAGTTGATTCCTATGTTTGTTCCTTCCAAGGCCTTACACAGTTTCAAAAATACATCAGGATTATATGTGAAGTCCACATTGTCCCATGCGCCGGGTTTACCATGGTCCTCCACAATCAGCTCCACGTTATGCTGTTTGGCATACGGCTCTAATTTTTCAAAGTATGATACCACGTTTTTAATACTTTGATCTACGTCTATACCCGGATGATTTTGTCCTGCCAATATACGCAAAAACTTGATATTTAGCTCTGAGCACAGCGCAATATCACTGAGCAAATACAGATATTCACGCTCTCTTTGCATCTCATCTGGATGCGTAAAGTCAGGATATGTTGTCATCATGACCAGTGGTATTGCTATTTCCTCAAAAGCTGTTTTTAAAGATTTTAGATATGTCGATGTCTTGTTTTTTATAAACATGACACTGATATCTATGCCGTCGTAACCTTGTTTTTTTGCTTCTTTTGCCCAATCGATAACATCCATTTTTCCGCCACATATATCCGCAAACAACGAGACCGGAAGACAAGATATATTCATGAAATCACCTCAACTAATATATTAATTTTATATGCAAAATTCCTAGCTTTCTTTCTTGGAGTCACTGTATGAGCCTATCAAAACAACTATCAGCAATATAAGGCCTGTTATAATGCCTTGCCACCATGCATTGATATTACCTTGCAAGTTAATCATGTTCGAGATGATGCCGGTGATTAAAATACCGATAAATGTTCCCCAAAGTCCGCCTTTTCCGCCGCTAAGCTTTGTGCCACCCACGGCAACTGCCGCTATGGCTGTCATTTCCCAGCCATCGGCACCCACAGGCTGGCCGGATGTTAAGCGTGAGGCAAGAATAATGCCTGCAAGACCTGATAAAAAGCCATTCAGCGAATAAACAAACAAATTGATGTTATCGGGTTTTAGGCCCATCATTTTTGCGGCTTCGGCATTTCCACCCAGTGCATATACACTTCTGCCTATTTTGGTATATTTAAGCACATACATGCATATCACAAGCGTTAACAAAAATATCCATGCAGGCACGGTGATGCCTACGAGCGATCCTCTTGAAATTGCACCAAAGTAAGGGCCGATGTCGTCAGACACAGCAACGGATACACCGTCGGTCAACACCAAAGAAACACCCCTGATGGCCATCATCATGCCCAATGTAGCAATAAATGGTGCTATTTTCATTTTGGTCACAACAAATCCATTAATCAGGCCAATAAATGTGCAAATTATTATAGGTACAAACACCGCTGCGGCAAATCCGTAAGGGCTGAGAATGGCCGCTAAAACACTACTTAAAGACGCCACCGCACCAACAGACAAATCAATGCCGCCTGTCAATATGATAAATGTCATTCCGATGGAAATAAGGCCTACCATACTGTTTTGTCTTAGCAAATTTGAAATATTTTGAGCGCCTAAAAACTCGGGATATAAAATACTGGCAGTAATTATCAAAAGTATGAGTGCCAAAAGAATACTTTGCCTTTTCAGCACATCCATCATCTTATTTTTATTAATAGTCATGGCACCCTCCTATCTTGCTTTTTCTTTTTGCAAATACACAGCGGCTATAATGATAATAGCTTTCAATATCCTGGAATATGCAAAAGGAATGTTGTTCATGTTAATAGTTATCGTCACCAGCTGAATCAACAATGCGCCGATGATGGTTCCCATGATACGCGCCTTGCCACCACTCATTGAGGTTCCACCAACGGCAACCGCTGCAATCGCATCCAGCTCTGCCAGCTGGCCGATGGTGTTTGGGTCGGCACTGCTTGCCCTTGAGGCTTCCATAATACCGGCGATACCTGCCATAAATGCACTTATCGTATAAATGGCAATTATTGTTTTAGTGGTATTTACTCCCGAAAGTTTGGCTCCTTTAGAGTTTTCACCAATTGCCTGCACATATGTGCCAAACGTGGTCTTTTTAAGTACGAAGATAAACAAAATTATAAAAAATGTACTGATAAACAGCTGAATGGGAACATTGCCTATTGTTCGGTAAAGGCCTATTTCCGAAAATGCATTGTTGTAGAAAACTATTGTTCCGCCATCGTTCATAAGCTGGGCAATGCCTCTGCCGGCTATAAATAATATCAGCGTCACAATAATTGGCTGGATTTTAAATTTCGCAATTATAAACCCATTAAATGCACCCAGCACGATAGATATCAATATAGCACATATCCATGTAGCTAGAATTCCATTTCCTACAAATGGAATTTTTTCCGTAACTACCATGCCGCTCATTACAGCAGCAATGGCCATAACAGAACCCACAGAAATATCAATACCGCCTGAAGAAATAACTAAAAGCATTCCAAGAGCTGTTAGCATGATGGGCAATACCTGAATGGAAAGATTCCAAAATGTATTCAGCTTAAAAAAGTTGTCGTTCATAAACGTGTTCACGATTACAAGCGCTAACAACGCGTAAACAACGCCAAACTTTTTAAGATGTTCAGATAAATCAAAACCTGTTTTACTGGCTGTTTTATTCATTCTGCTTCACCTGCCTTGTAGTTTGCGATTAGTTTTAGGATATTTTCTTCCGATATATCCTCGTTTGATAATTCGCCGATATCTCTACCATCACGCATTACCACCACTCTATGGCAGTTTCTTACTATTTCTTCCAGCTCGGAAGATATTAGTAGTACACTTATGCCTTTTTCAGATATTTCTTTAATTATCTGCTCTATTTCAGACTTTGCACCAACGTCTATTCCGCGTGTGGGCTCGTCTAGAATAATAAGCTCGGGCTCCATACACAGCCATCTGGCAAGCAGAACTTTTTGCTGGTTGCCACCGCTGAGGAACTTTATTAGTTGATTGGCACTTGGTGTTTTTATCCTTAAATCACTTATATATTTATCCACCAGCTCGTCTTGTTTTTTCTTGTCAATAACTCCACCCTTGGAAATTTTGCCAAGTATTGCCATGGTAAGGTTTTCCCTTATCGACATGTTTGGATAAATACCCTCGATTTTTCTATCTTCAGAACAATAGGCAAACCCGTATTTTATAGCATCTTTTGGCAGTTTGAACTTAACGGGATTATCATTTATCCAAATGTTGCCACCATAGTTGATATCATCTCCGAATAATACTTTGGCAAATTCAGTCCTGCCACTACCTAAAAGACCCGCCAAGCCCAAAACTTCACCTTTGCGTATTTCAATGTTCATGCCGCGCAGCTTTATTTTGTTCTTAATGTCAGCAGTTTTCACTAATACAGAAGCATTTTCAGAATCAAAGTTTATAGCATTACGCTTCAACACTGAGCTTGCGTCTTTTCCTATCATTTTGGAAACAAGATCAAGTTTCGACAATGACTTTGCTTCGTATTCTCCCACCAAAGTACCATCTTTTAAAATAGTGATGCTGTCACATATTTCAAAAATTTCGTCCAGCCTATGGCTGATGAAAACCATCGCAATTCCGTTTTCTTTCAGTTTCCGCATTTGATTGAAAAGAATTTTAACCTCTTTTTCATCCAGTGACGAGGTAGGCTCGTCCATGATAACAAGTTTTGCATTTACGGAAATTGCCCTTGCGATGGATACCATTTGCCATATAGCTGTGCCGTAACTGTCCAAAGGCTTGCTAACATCTAGGCTAATGCCCATGTCTGTAAGTATTTTTTCGGCTTCTGCGTCGGTACGTTTCCAATCAATTCTACCTTTGGTCATCAGTTCTCTGCCTAAGAATATATTTTCAGATACGCTAAGATACGGTATTAGGTTTATTTCTTGGTAAATTGTGCTTATGCCTACTTTTTGCGAGTCTTGCGGCGAGGCAAACTCAACCTCTGTATCTTCAAATAAAACTGTACCTTTGTCTTTTTTGTAAAGACCTGTCAACACTTTTATCAGTGTGGATTTTCCGGCACCATTTTCACCCATCAACGCGTGAATTTCACCTTTTTTCACGTTGAAGCTGACACCGTCCAGTGCCTTAACACCCGGAAAGTATTTATATATATCTTTCATTTGTAGGACAAAATTATTTTCCATGACCTCACCTCGATAAGCAAAAATCACGCATCACTTGTATATAGATGCATATATGTTTTATATGTAAATGTATTATTTTTGATATAAATGTAGCGGTTTTTTCACGCCACAAGAGGGGAAAAAACCGCTACAATCCGTATACATTTATACAAAATTTTCATTTGTATTAATCTGATAACTATTATTTAGTAAGCTTCACCCATGCTTGCTTCAGCATTATCAATTGTGTAAAGTTTGCCCGGGTTTTTAATGTAAGCGTCGATGTCTTCGCCGGACTCATACATATCGATGATTTGAAGAACTGTTTCACCAAACATTGGGCTGCATTGTACAGAACTTTCCAGCTCGCCGTCGATGATGGCTTGCAAAGCATCTTTTTGGCCGTCAATGCCATATACCATAATATCTTCGCCGGGAACAAGGCCTGCTGCCTTGATAGCTTGGATAGCGCCAATAGCATTATCATCGTTGTGTGCATATACAGCATCAATTTCATCGCCGTAAGATTGAATCAAGTTTTCCATAACTTCTTGTGATTCGGAACGACTGAAATTGCCCACTTGAGATGCAATGATTTCTACATTGTCGTGACCTTCGATGCCATTCAAGAAGCCTTCTTGACGGTCAGCCGAAACAGACGCGCCGGGTGTGCCGGTTAGCTCAACAACATTGCAGCGCTCGCCGTTAAATTGCTCCAGCATATAAGCAGCTGTTTCTTCGCCTTCCCATACGAAATCACCGCATGTGAGAGTTAGATAATCTTCGCCACCTTCGGCGTTCATGCCACGGTCAACCAGTATTACAGGGATGCCTGCAGCTTTAGCTTCTTCCAAAGCAGGTTGTAAGCCTTCATCTTCACGAGGTGAAAGGATGATATAGTCGGGGTTTTGAGAAATGATATCCTCAAGGTCAGAGATTTGTTTTGCAGTATCATCTTGTGCATCTGTGTAAATGTAAGTATGTCCTGCGCCTTCAATTTTTTCTTTCATGTCATTTGTTTGGGTAACTTTCCAGTTGTTTTGGTTACCTGTTTGAGAAAATGCGATGGTCAATGCGCCGTCGGATGCTTCCTCTTCCATATCTGCGGCTTCGGATGCAGCAGGTGCGGTGCTTTCAGCAGCGGGTGCTTCAGCAGTTTCTCCGGTGGAACAGCCAGCCAGTAAACTCAGTGCTAAAACCAGTGCCAATACCAGTGCAAAAACTTTTTTCAATTGCATTTTTCATTCTCCTTTGAATAAAATTACTTAAGCTTATTTCGGTCACCGTTTTTTTTACGATAAATTAATTTTATAGCATTGATGTTCATAAATAAATAAAATATTTTTCTTTAACTGTTAACTTTTTATAGTTGTTTTAATAATTTATTGAAAATTATATTAAAATTGCATGAATTGTTTCAACCTTTATTCACCGGACGCATTAATTGTTCTAAACTCTGTAGGGGTAAACCCCGTGTTCTTTTTGAACAATGTAGAAAAATAAGTAGAGTTATCGTATCCCACGCTCTGGCTTATTTCATTTGTTTTTTTGCCGGTATATATCAGCAAATCTTTTGCGTTACTTATCCTAATATCTGTCAAATAGTTTATAAAAGACTTGTTGACGCTTTGCTTGAACAAAATAGAAAAGTAGCACGATGACATATTTACATGTTCAGACACTCTATTAAGTGATAGCGTGGTGTCGCATGAATTATCATATATAAATTGCTTGGCCTTTTCTATCACGGGATTTTTCAAGGCGGCTTTTTGGTTGTTCGCATATGTACAAACCTCATAGACTAACTGCTCGAAATCCTGTGTGGCTACGTCTAAATTTTGATTGTTTGCTATTTCGTTATACTTATCATACGGGTTCTCAAAAATATCTGTGATTTTTATATTGTAGTTTCTAAGCTCTTCGACAATAATATTGTATGCATTTGCTATCAATATTTGCCAAAGAACTTCTGATTTTTCACCACTTTGAACTATGCCTTTAATCACTTCTTTTAAGGATTCTTTTATATAATCTTTGTCAAAAGTTTTTATACAATGTGTGAAGTTGTTTACATTAAGAGTCCAATCGGCATGAATGGTTTTTGTGTATTTTGTCAGGCTTTTATACTCTATAATCTGTTGATTTCCTAATAAAAACGTATATTTTTCTGCATCTTTACAGTTTTCATAAGACTCTCTCACCCCGGCTGATCCTTTATACACATTTCCTGTGCATACAATATACTGCATACTAGGGTCGCTATCGTCAGTATCCACAAGCTTGCTTATAAGTCGCTCGTAGTGATCACCGGCCTTATCATAGTCTTTGGATTCGAGTAGAATATATGTCTCACCGCTATTTACACGTACGGATTTCACAAATTTAAACTCTGCCAGTTTTTTGTTCACCATATAGATATAGTCTTGATAATACTTGTGAAATTCTTCGTTTGTAAACTTACGTTTGGCCAGTTTATATCCGCAGAGTTTTAGCAAAACGCACTGATATAGCCGCTTTTCGTCAATTTTTTGTATCAATTCTTTGCCGTAAAGTGAAGCACTGAAAGACTCGTCAGATATTTTTACCTCATTTTCATGAATAGACATTTGTATCTTTTTCAAAATATCTTCCAGCTCGAAAATTTCAAAAGGTTTTAGCAGATATGAATGAACACCCTTTTCTATCGCTTTTTGTGCATACTTAAAGTCATCATACCCACTGATAATAACAATATACTTTTCAGGATGATTCTCTCGCACGTAGTCAATAATCGAAAATCCATCTCCCGATGGCATGCAGATATCTGTGAATATCACCATAGGATTTAGTGCGTCTATCATCTCAACAGCTTCTTCTCCACTCTCGGCAAGACCCACCAGCTCCATGTTATATTCGCTCCAATCAACACTTTTAGCCAGGCCTTGTCTTATGATAGATTCATCATCCGCTATAATTATTTTGATCATGCATATCTCCACCATTCTTTGGGATGTTTACAATAAATTCGCTGCCTTTGCCTTCTTCGCTGTAAACTGTCAAGCCATATTTTTCGCCAAACATGATACGTATTCTGTCGCGAATATTGAGCAGACCATAGCTGGAAACAACATTGCCACTCTTGTTGTGGATAGTATTTCGCAGCGCTGTCAGTGCGTCTTCACTCATGCCTACACCATCATCACTAACACTAAGATATATAGTTTCCTCATCACTATACACATTGATTGTAATAACACACAATCTGTGTAGTGGTTTGATGGCGTGATATATTGCATTCTCTACCAACGGTTGTAACAGCAGTTTTGGAACTTGATGATTATATAGCGATTCATCGACTATAATTTTATAATTAAACTTTTCCGAATAGCGTATGTTTTGGATAATAAGATAATTCTTGATATGCTCCAGTTCTTCTTTTATAGATATTATCTCTTTGCCTCGACTCAACCCTATCTTAAAAAATCTGGTAAGTGCTATAACCATTTTAACCACTAAATCATTTTTATTGTTCCGAGCAAGCCAAGTTATTGAGTCAAGAGTGTTGTACAAGAAATGTGGATTTATCTGCGCCTGAAGAAGTTTCAACTCCGACATTCGGATGGTTTCATGATTTGAACGCAGTTTATCCATCAGATTATTGATGGTTTGTATCATGTTATTAAATCGTATACTTAAAAGACCTATCTCATCACTTCGGTCAATCGAGCTGATGACACTTAAGTTGCCTTTTTCCACCTCGGCCATAGTGTCGCACAAAGTATTTATGGGTTTTACTTCTTTTTTTGATATTTTTGTGGCCAAAAATCCGGCAATAATCAGCGAAGCGGTCACTGCGATAATCACACCAAAAATAATATCTTGCATGCTGTCATTCACCTCAGTTGAGGGAATAAAACCTATAAATTCATACCCTGTATACACTGATTCTTCTGTGATAACAAGATGTTCGTCGTTTAAAAATTCTTGTTCATGCAAGTACATAGTTTGCGATGGTGTAATATCACTAGGTTCTATAACAACATTATAATTTTCGTCGGTGATAAACAAAAATCCTTCACGGCTGATTCCACCATTAATGCAGTCGGCTATAAGTGATTTTCGTATTTCCACAACAATAACGCCGCCAACTTGACCGTTTGCAATATTCGTAACAGGATATACAAGAGCAATCAGCTCTTCATATGGTGTTGTCTTCGCAAAGAAAGATCCGCTGTTAGATATTAGCCACATGTTTTGGTTTGTACTTGTTGCATTTTTATAAATATCACTATCAATTATACTGGGTATATCCATCTGATAGTATTTTGATTTTGCACCAAACCCGTTGTTTGCGAAAAAATACATTGCAAATATATCGTTGTTTTGTGCATTTAAGTTTGATAAATAGTTATCACCACTGATATGGTCAGAAGAGTTACTATTCCCGTATCTTGTTTCTTCTCTTATATAGTTTTGCAACTCATACGAATTAGACGCAATTTTTGCGGCAGAAATCATGTTTTCAAAAATGTGATCAATTTCAGAGGCTGCTCTTAGTACAATTTGTTCGCTGGTTTGTGTGGCAAGAATCGTCACATGGTTATATGACACATAACATGCAATTCCGGCGATGATAACAGCCGTGACAAATGTGAATGTGAAAATAAGTGTAAATATTCTACTGGAAAACTTAAGCTTATTATAAAATTTCATATCACCTTAAATAGCGAAATGCCAATTACTGCAAGCAATAATTGGCATTTTAACGCAAATTAATGTTATTTAAAAAAATGCCATCGGACGTATAGGAGATCCGGACCCATTCTTTATTTTAAGTGGTGTGGCTATAAAATAGCTTTCAAACGGTATGTTGTCTAGGTTAGCAAGACCTTCAATAATCAAGATTTTGTTTGGTAACCAATGCACATGATGCCCATATGAAAAATGTTCTTCGCCATCAACTACCGGTGTATCTGAAGCAACTGTGTCTGAAGCAACAACAGCAACTTTTCTATCTGCAAAAAGCTTTGCTGCATCTTCTGCAAACCCCGGCTGGTTTTTAGCGTAATATTTCCAGTCTTTTCCTGTGGTCCAGTATTTGTCCCAGCCGAAGTTCAGCAAAACAATATCGCCTTCTTCTGCTTTATATCCCATTTTTTCTTCCAGCTGTAAAATTTCCTCGGCGGTAATTCTTTGGCCGGGCTGTGGGTCATAGTCTTTAATGTTATATAATACAGCCCTGCCGAACAGACAGTCAGACGGAAACTTTTCAATAGTGACTTCTTGCATCTTTGGAACCAAATGTGCAGGTGCGTCCACATGTGCGCCAATATGCTCGGGCATAAACACAGTTTGTATGTATACTCCATCGTGTTCATGTGTGCAAGTTTGATTGATTACAAGAGGTGGATGTGTAGGCCATCGTGGTATATCATTTTCAAGTGTCGGCGATAAATCCACACATGTCAAACCTTTAAACAAATCTGATAACTGTTCTATCTTGTTCATAATTATACCTCACTTTTCGTCATATTGATAAGTAATATTATTATATCACATTTTTTTTTATAAACAATTAACATTTTTTTTGAATTTGTTATATTTATTATTGTAATATCAAGTGTGACTGGTGATGAAATACCAGCACCGACGTAGAACCATATTAATATAAGGAAAATAGCATGTAGGACATAAATACACAGCTACGTACGCCGGTGTTTTTTGCTAGGAATTTAAAATCGTAAATTTCAGCGTAAATATATTTTGTGACAAAAATATATCGATATAACGAAAAATCCACCGACATTTGTCAGTGGATTTTTGGTGGAGATGAGGGGGATCGAAC
>CAYJIG010000042.1:0-17012 GCA_964370165.1 uncultured Oscillospiraceae bacterium | reverse complement strand
GTAAAATTAAAAATGCCTTTTCAGAAATTCGTGCTGATGAAAACCTAAAAAGAAAGACTTTCGAAAACATCACAGAAAACAGAGCAAAGAAACATATTCCGTTAGGATATAAACTTGTACCTATAATGGTTGTATTTACCATAGCCATATTTATCTCATACAATATATATTTTACCCCTGTTTCTTTTATCAGCATTGACATAAACCCCTCAATTGAACTTTCGATCAATACTTTTGATAGAGTTGTCGGAGTTTCTGCCAGTAACGAAGATGGTGAAAAAATCATAAACTCGGTAAATCTTAATAACCTAAACTATGTAAAAGCATTAGAAGTGATTGATGATACAGAAAACTTTGCCGGGTTTACAGACAGCTATACTGAAATCACAATTATTTCAGATGATAGCGAGGAGATTATAAAGAGTATTGAAAATTGCAATTTCAACAACCAAAATATGTCTTTCCACGCAGGGGATGTGGAGCTAAAAGAACAAGCTTTAGAAAACGATATATCTTTCGGAAAATATCGTGCATATTTAGAACTTTTGGAAGTGAATCCAAATATCCAAGTTGATGATATTGCTAATGTACCGATGAAAGTTATTCGCGAGATGATAGAAAATGATGGGGTTTTGGATGAAGATGTGCTTTTGCAAGGAAACGGAAATGGCAACGGCAATTCAAACGGAAACAATCAAAATCAAGGGAATGGCAACGGGCACCAATATGGCAAAGACAATTAAATAAGATTAAGCCTGTGGAGTGGATTCCACAGGCTTTTTTATCGTTCTTATGTAAGTATCATTTTGGCATAGAAAAAGCACTCTTGATTTCTCAAAAGTGCCGTGTTTTCGATATGTGATTGTTTAAGCTTGATTAAACTGTAATATCAAGCTGTCCTTGCAATGGATTAAAGCCATCTAAAACCTTAGGGTCAAAATACTGTCCTTGTGTCCAAGACGGATTATGCGATTTTATCTTGTCAACATAAGAACGCTGAATTTGTATTGTAAAACGCTGTAATGTCCAGTTTGCAGACGAGCGTTCCTCCGACGGAAGCGTATCTAAATATCCACGAATAACAGAACTTACTGCTTCGCCATCAGACATAGCAAAGTTTTTAGCAACCTCTTTGCTTGTTATATCCAAGATTTTTTGCTTTACACTTTCAGAGACAGGAACAATCTTTTTGTGAGCAGAGCTACCTGTAATATTTCTGCTATGGTCTAAGTTCAAGCCGAGCGCAATCGATTTTTCTTTTGTAATAGGCTCACCGTTACGAAGCCCGCTATTACCTGCCATACCCTCTTTGTTAAAACTCGCTTTCACCATATCATCAATGCGCATAATAGCACCTCCAGGGCATAATCATCCTATAGCTTTGGTACACGTCATCGGGCTTTAGCCTTAGCTTTCGGTTTAAAAATTTCTCGATATCAAAAGCGTTCTTCTTGTCAAAATCAGAAAGATATTTGTATTTTGGATGTTTTGTGATGTCGTATTTATCCGAGAAAAACGGCCTCACGCCACGTAGCTGTAAGATACACTTGCCGCCGTCCATAACAGCCAGCTCGTCCATGCTCATCAGCGGCTTTCCAAGTTTTTGATAATTTAGCCCATAGCTTCGGCTTTGACCTCTTGTGTCCGAGGTGTTGTAGCTGTCAATGGTCTCTTTACCCAGCAAATCTTCCAGCTCTTTTAGTGTGGATTTTTCCTTGCCACCGAGAAAAACCATGCTGTCACAGTTGCCGATTATGGTGTCGGCGCTGTCTTTGTACAAGGCTTTTAGCTGGCTTTGTGCCTGCAACACAAGACACGCAGAAATCTCACGAGAGCGGATAGTCGCCATCAGCTTTTCCAGGTTTGGTATCTGTCCGATGTTGGCACACTCGTCAATCAGACATCGCACATGAACAGGCAACCTGCCACCATACACATCGTCGGCCTTGTCACACAAGAGGTTGAAAAGCTGTGTGTAACACATGGAAGCAATAAAGTTGAAGGTCGCGTCGGTGTCGCTGATGATGATAAACAGTGCTGTCTTGCGCTCGCCCAGGGTATCAAGCTCAAGCTCGTCATATTCTGTAAGCTCACGCAGCTCTTTGATGTCAAAGGGTGCCAGCCTTGCACCACAAGAAATTAGCACCGATCTTGAGGTTTTGCCGGCCGCTAGCTTGAACTTTTTGTATTGACGCACGGCAAAATGCTGGGGGTCTTTTTCCTCCAAGCTGTCAAACATGATATCCACCGGATTTTTAAAATACTCGTCATCTTCACGCACCTCGGAAGCGTTTGTAATGTGCTGATAAGGAAAGGTATAGAAAAACAATTGAAAACATCAAAAAACGCTGTAATCATGCGGGTTTGTGGCGATATGCTCCCTCCGAGTTAAAAGCCGAAATTCTACTAAAATCCTAAAATCACTCAAAAATTAAATAAATCACACTTATGAAGGGCGTCCTTCCGTTTCAAAAGCGGAGGGGCGCCCTTTTTTCGTTTTCACAAACTTTTGAGAGGAGATGTCGCTTTGAAAAATAACACAAAAATATACGATCGCTTTAATGGATATACCACCAAGGATTGTGTGTCAACGCCGATTTGATTTTGCATGAATATGGCGATTAAATTTTGTGGTTTTTGTTCAGGTTTGCAATATCCTCGCCAAAGTATTATTGATGGGTGGCAAAAGGCACTCTGTTTTTGAAAAATTTCCTTGATAGTTACCCTGTTTCAATTTATAATCAGAACAGAGTCATCCACATGCTTGGTAGTAGATTAATCATTATCATTATTTTCGAAGTCAGCGAGTATGAATACTTGCTTAAATAGTTAAATGAACTTACTGATGCCGCTAATTTTGATACGGTTTAAGAATATTAAAACAAAAGGAGGAGTGATTGATTTTATGTATAAATTTGATGTTGAAAAAGTTTCGGATGAAATTGTAAAATGGGTAAAAGATTATTTTGATGAAGCAGGCGAAAATGTCAAGGTTGTTATTGGTATTTCAGGTGGTAAAGACAGCTCTACTGTGGCCGCCATATGTGTAAAGGCGCTTGGTAAAGACAGAGTCGTAGGTGTTTTGATGCCACAAGGTGAGCAGTTCGATATAGATTACGGTCAAAAGCTTTGTGAGTTTTTAGACATACAACACGTAACTGCAAATATTGGGAATATAGCTACAGAAACTATGGATACTCTTTCCAAAGCACTGGACGAGCTGGGGTTTGATGAGATGAGCACCGTTAGCAAGTTTAATACGCCTGCAAGGCTTAGGATGGCCACTCTTTACGGAATAGCAGGTACTGTAGGCGGCAGAGTGGTAAACACTTGCAATCTGTCGGAAGATTGGGTTGGTTACGCTACAAAATACGGTGATGGAGCCGGGGACTTTTCACCTCTGATGAATCTAACAGTTACAGAAGTGAAAGCTATAGGAAAACACTTGGGCCTACCTGATATATTCATTGAAAAAACACCTATCGATGGGCTTTGCGGTGTTAGCGATGAAGAGAATCTGGGATTTACCTACGCTGCTCTTGATAAATATATTCGTGAAAATATCTGCGAAGATGCAGATTTGAAAGCAAAAATAGACCACATGAGAAAAATAAATCTGCATAAATTACTCCCAATGAGAAACTATAATCCTAGTATATCTACACGAGAAGATATGTAATCCTATAAATAATCCTTATAAATTGCATATGTAACCGAATTACTCCAAGGGAAACTTGCTTGTGGGTTATTTAGTGCATAAAGAATAAATATAATAGCAATTATGCCAAGTAAATACCCTGTTGTCAGGTTAGAACCTATTATTTTTCAACACAAATGGTGAAAATAGGATACAGAAAATCCACAATAATGAGCCCATCGCCAAATGCATACTTACTTTATTGTTTTTGTGATGTGTATTTTTAGTTATTTCAAACTGTTGACCAGATGCACAATGTCATCCACTGAATTTAAATTTTTAGGCACTAAATCCAGCACATCGATTTCCACCGAAAAGGCAAAATTCAACTCGCTCACCAGCGCAATGATGGATAGAGAGTCTAAAATACGCGAATCCACCAAAGCTGTTTCTTTTTCATAGTCTACCCCGGGATGGATACTTTGTAAAATTTCAATGATTTGCTCTCTCATGGCTTATCTCCTTTTTTACACACAAATGTCGGCTTTTCTGTCGATTTTATCGTTGTATGTCCTTGGTACTTTTTCTATTTTTTGAATATTGCGTGGACGTTTGAAATCTTCCAGCAAATTTGCAAGATGCTCTGCCAATTTTGCAATATCAAGGCTTTCATCGGCCACAATATAAAGAACAGGCACCGCCCCCAGCAGAGTATCTTCTTTGCTTTTGCAAATACAATCCAGCACACCTTTATATTTTTTTGCTGCTTCCTCCACCTCTAAAGGAGATATTTTGTTGCCGCCGCTAATGATGATGTCATCGGCTCTGCCCAGCATATACACACGACCTTGCGCGTCTATATAGCCTAAATCATTTGATTTCAAATACCCTTCTGTGATGGTTTTTTTTGTGAGCTCTATGTCGTTAAAATAGCCTTTCATGGCCATGGAACCTGTGTAAGATAAATAGCCCGGATTTTTGGCGGTTGCGTGATTTATTCGGTTGCCCATTTCGTCCACAATGGTGAATGCAGCGTTTTTTGCAGGATAGCCAATACACTGTGGACGGTTATCGTTTGAATTAAAATTCAAAATACACGCACAACCCATTTCTGTAGAGCCGTAGATGTTATAAAGCCGTAAATTAGGCAAAAGTTGTAACAAGTGTTCTTTGTCGGCCTCGGCCAAAGGCGCTGCGCCAAACTGAATATAGTCCAGCTGATCTGCATATTGCGCTAGTTTGTCGTTTGTAAGCTTTAGAATAATATTCATGGCCGCCGGCGCCATGGCAAGGGCAGTCACTTTATGCTTTTCCATCATTTCAAACAGGATTTTCACAAAAAACACCCCGTCAACAAGAACCACACTGCTACCGTTTATCATGCCCGCAAAATATCGGCGTAGGCTAAACGAATGGTTCATCGGCATCGGAATCATTTCCACGTTGTCTTGCTTCATCTCAACGCCAAACAACACGTTTTCAGCCACGGCAAATTCTGCGCTGTAGGTTATGACAATACCCTTGGATTTGCCCGTGGTACCTGTTGTGAACAGTACCATTGCTTCATCTTTTTCGGCCGGCATGGCAAAATCCACATCGGCGGATTTGTGGCAAAAAGCCTCTTTTATGCTGAGGCAATCGCATCCATCAATCTCACCAAAAATTTTTATGCCGCCGGTCTCTTTTAATATTTCTTGCGCTCTGCCTTTGTTTATGCTTCGCTCCAGCGGTACACAGATGGCGCCAACTAACTGCACCGCATGGCACAGCACCAAAAACTCCACCGTTTGCGAGGCTTTTATCAGGATGTATTCGCCTTTTTGAGTGCCGATACTTTTCAAAAATCCGGCAGTGTTTTGTATTTTGTCCCAGTATTCTTCGTAGCAAAGGGATGTGTTCACATCGGCTACGGCCATTTTATGTGGCGTTTTTTCTGCATGGGTTTTGATGCATTGCAGCACAGTTTTGTTTTCTTGTATCATGTTTTTATCCTTTGGGTGGCTTTATGGCTGTGTTTTAATTTACCCTGTTATATTTGTCCAGCTGTCATATTGTGCGTCCCAAGTAGTTACAATTTCTTTTGTATAACTTGGCGTAATGTCATAGGCATTTAAAAAGTACTCCATTGCAAACTGAGTATATTTTTCAGCACCCAGCAAGTTCACATGACGTGTATCATAAAAATCAGTGTTGGTATTGAGGCCTATTTCCTCAAATTTGCTACGGAAATCCGTGAAATAAAACCCATTTTCTGTAACATACTTGCCTATCTCACGACGTATATCATAATCTTGTGCGTTTACGGCGTCCACATACGGCGTGAAGGTGAAATATACATTAAGGCCGTTTTGATTGCAATAATCAAAAACTTCTGAAAGGCGCTGTTTTGTTTGGTCTGTAAGGATATATTCACTATCACTAGCCTGCGAGAAATCCACATACAAATCACTTACATTTTCGATTTGCAACATCATTGTTTGATTGCCATGAAAGGATAAAGGCGCAGTACCCAGCGTAGACAGCCCATAGGCGAAGGACTCGTGGTTATACAAAAGCTTGAAAATCTGCAAATATTTTTCATCCTCAAAGTATGGATTATCTAGCACAACCTGTGCTCGGCTCATAGGGTTTTTCAGCAAGTCCAGTGCGCTGGCAAATGCATCTTGATGGACCTGCGTTTCGTACTCTCCCAAATATCGGATTTGAAACTCGTCTTCCAAAACACTTCTCAAGTCAATTACATATAACTTTGGAGACTGCATACTTTGCACGTATTCCATCATTGGAATGGTGAACTCAAACGGTAAATCCATCCCAAAATAGGTACAAGACGTGAGGCCGTACTCACCCCAAATATCCATGATGTTATAGTACCGATAAGAGGAACTACTGCCTATAAACGCAATATCTATGCTGTTTTCTATTGCATTTTCATATAGAAGGGTTTGTTTTTTGGTAATTAAGGAGGGAATGGTGATTTTTCCGCTTACCATCAGCAATGTGCCCACAATGGCAAAAAACAAAACCGTGCTGATGATACGATAAGTTGTTTTTTTCATCGGAAATTCTCCTTAAAAATTTTCGTACAAAAACACCGGCGAGGTGCCCGGGCCGTAGATGCCAAAAAGCACGGTGCCCAGTATTAACACAATCCAAATGCTCCACCTTACAGGTATGCTCAGCTTTGCGATTTTTATGCGCACACCGCTACCACGTTCTTGTATGATGCTAACGGTTAAAAACATCAGCAGGCCAATTAGCAAAACAATACCGTCTAGCCAAGTGTAATAAACTGCCAGATCATCTATCAAAGTGGAAGGATGAGCCAAGCCTACCATATTTTTGAAAATATCCATGGCCACTGAAAGTGATTCTGCCCTGAAAAAGACACGGCCTACCGAGCATAGGAAAAACACTTTACCCATTTGCAGTAATTTATAGCCGGCAGACTTTGTGGGAATACCTAATTTTTTCAATGTGCTTTGAAAAGGCGCCGAAAGTGCGGTGCTAAGCAAAATCAAGCTGCCGTGAAACAGACCCCAAACCACAAAGTTCCAAGAAGCGCCGTGCCACAGTCCTGTCAATATCCACACGCCCATGATGGGTGGCGCAGACGCCAGTACTCTGGACGCATGTGCTCCCCATTTTTTGCGTGCCCAAACATTGAATCTCATCAAGGTGTGGCTTACCGATATGGGATAAAAAATATAGTCACGAAACCACGTGCCCAGCGTGATATGCCAGCGCTGCCAAAATTCGGGCATGGTAGTGGAAAAATAAGGACGCATAAAGTTTTCGCTTAATTTTATGCCAAACAGCTGCGCACTGCCTATGGCAATTTCCATGCTACTGTAAAAATCGGCGTAAATTTGAATGGAATATGCGATGGTGGCCAATATCAGCATTTGCCAGCTTTGGCCTTCGTGGCTATCGTATACACCGCTTACCAAAAGTCCGAGTCTATCGGCCAACACCAACTTGATGAAAAATCCCCATAAAATGCGCTGTGATGATTGGCATAAATTATCAAAAGAAAAAGCATGTTTTTTCGAAAATTGCGCCGCCAAATCATCGAACCTTGAAATAGGACCTTGCGACACATGAGGAAAAAACGAAACAAATAAAAAGAACCTAAAAAAATTGTTTTCGGCGGTATATTTTCCACGATATACGTCAATGAGATAAGACAGTAAAATAAATGTGTAAAAAGATAGGCCCAGCGGCATCACCAGCGAAACCAGCGGAATGCTTACGGAAAACCATGAGTTGACATTCTCGGTGAAAAAGGCTGTGTATTTTATCATCAGCATCACAAAAAGAGTGCCCAAAAGTGCAGTAAAAAGCCAAAACCTATTTTCTTTTTGCAATTGTTTTTTGTGTGTTTTTATGAGGCTTGTATCTGTTATATTTTCAAGGCTTTTTTTGAGTTTGTTGTGGGCTAAAGCCATTTTTTTTGCGGCTAAAAAACTCACGACCGAAGAAAAAACAATAAAAACAAAATATTGTATGCCGGATAGTAGATAAAACACAATACTTGCCAAAAGCAAAACCACCCATTGTAGGCGTTTTGGAAGCACATAATAAAATAAAACCGTGACGGCTAAAAACAGCAAAAAAGCAAGAGAGGCTATGTCGCCGACATTTCTGGCCATACTTTGGGTGGCGACGGTGGTGGCGGTGATTTCGTCAGACTCTAAAAGCTCGCCACTACTTTGCACTAAAAATGTGTTGCTTGTATATTTTATGCCATCATATTCCACAACTGCCTGAAAAGACAGGCTGGAAAGATCCTGGTAGGAAATTTCAATAACATCATTTTCAGCTTTGGCCAACATTTCATCGTTATACACCTCGGTGTCATTGATGGTGTTTCGTATCAGCCAACTGTATGATATACCACTGCCTTTGATTTGATTTTCAAGCCGTACTGTGCTATCGTCTATCACAGATACTTGAATATCTTGCGGGGGCATGTCTTTTATTCTTTGCACTTGCTCACGCATGTGAAATGGAGCTTGGCCGGCAAATGCAAAGCAAAGAAACACAGCCACTATGGCAAGAAGGGCATTTCTTAAAAACCTTTTTATCATTTTCACTATCCTGCTAACTAATTACATATTTCATGCTATAAAACGTCATTTAAATGGTGTAAGATATTTTAATATTATATAATATATACATTTATTGTGCAATGAACATAGTAGAGTGGTTAACGCGCTGATTTGCTAGGCAGGTGATGAAATAACAGCGGAAAGAAAATATGCTGTGGATAAATCATGATAAGTGCGCGAAGTTTATTTATAAAAGTATTTCAAAGTTCGTTTTATTATATGCATGAACATGGTATAATGTAAAAGTATAACAGAGATATCTGCAGGCAAAAGATGACATATAAAACATTGCCGGGTAGATATTTTCTGTTGTTATGATTTGATATTTAAGGAGAAATGAAATGAAGTACGATTTTACGAGTGATGTGAGCAGAGAAAACACAGGCTCAACTAAAACAAACAGAGATACGGTCCAAAACTTTTTAGGCCTGAATTATTATGACGATACTATATCCATGTGGATAGCAGACATGGATTTTGCTTGTTCACCGCATATTATAGACAAGCTAAAAGAGAGAATTGATAAGCTGATATTCGGCTATACAGGCATTACAGATGAATATTATCAAAGTATTATAAGCTGGTATAAAAGAAGATATCATGCCGAGATTGAAAAAGATTGGATTGTATATAGTAACGGCACAGTCATGGCAATAAAAAATGTGATTGGTGCATATACTAATATCGGTGACGAGGTTATTATCCAGTCTCCTGTGTATTACCCGTTTTCAAGAGAAATAACACAAGCAAAAAGAATAATTTCTAACAATCAACTGCTTAAAGACGAAAACAACAACTATAGCATCGATTTTACAGATTTTGAGGAGCGCTGCAAAACCGCAAAGCTGTTTATACTGTGTAATCCTCACAATCCTACAGGAAATATTTGGCCTAAAGAGGAAGTTCAAAGGCTGATAGATATTGCAAACAAACATGATGTTGTTGTGTTTTCAGATGAAGTACATTCTGATTTGATTAGAGTAGGTAAAACAGTTACATCGGCAATCAGTCTTAAAAATATTGAAAACACTGTTGTGGCGACAGCGGTTAATAAAACATTTAATCTTGCAGGCACTCACGGCACGAATTTAATCATTAAAAACGAAAATTTGCGCAACAAGATAAACGAGTACACCGGAAAAGTCACAATGTCGCCGTTTACTCTTGAATCAACCATAGCAGGATATAACGAATCTGAAGAGTGGCTGGAAGAGCTTAAAGCAGTGCTTGATGAAAACTTTGCTTACATAGATAAGTTCTTAAAAGAGCATATTCCCAATGTGAAATTCAATATACCCGATGGCACTTATCTTGCGTGGCTTGATTTTAATGCATGCGGAATTGCAGAAAAGGAACTAGTCAAAAAGATTGCCGATGAAGCACATGTTATCTTAGAAGGTGGCAGCATGTTTGGTGATTGTGGCGAGGGCTTTATCCGTATGAATTTAGCTTGTCCGCATCATGTGGTTGTAGAAGTGTTAAACCGTATATCACGTCTGAGGCTGTAATTATTTTGGGTGTGTCTTATATATAAACGTTTTGCATAAACTTTATAGATTTTGTTTACCGGAGGGATTTATATGGCAAACAGTAAATGTGTAGGACAGATAGAAGGCAAAGACATTCACTTGGTCACATTGTGTGATGGGCATGGCTCGCAAGTAGAGCTGCTTTCATTTGGTGCGCTGATATATACGCTTTCAGTGCCGGACAAAGCCGGTAAGCTACTTGATGTGTGCTTGGGATATGAGGATATAGAAAGCTATAAGCAAAATGATCCCTTTTTTGGAGTCATTGTAGGACGGTGTGCAGGACGTATAAAAAACGCACAGTTTTCCTTGCATGATAAAGTGTGGACACTTCCAAAAAATGATCCTCCAAACCATCATCACGGTGGATTTTTAGGGTTTGGCAGAAGAGTTTGGGATGTGGATATTAAAGACGAAACAGCCACATTTTCCATTAACTCACCACATGGAGAAGAAGGATATCCCGGCACGGTAAAGGCGTCGGTATCGTATCGGTTTTCGGCGCCGGGCTGCCTGGAGCTAAGCTATGTGGCTGAAACAGACATGGCAACGCCGATAAGCTTGACTAATCACAGCTATTTCAATCTTTGTGGTCATGACAGCGGTAAAATAAACGAGCACTATGTGTCTGTGTGTGCCGACAGCTATACCAAAATTGACGCAGAAAACATCACCACAGGCGAAATTCCCACAGTGGAAGGCACGCCCTTAGATTTGCGAAAAGCAAAAAAACTCGGGCCACTGCTGGCGCATGCAGACCTGCAAATAACAAAAGGTATTGACCACAACTTTGTGATTTTAGAAAAAGAAAATAAACCAATTGCCAGCCTATATAGCGAAAAAAGCGGAATCTGCTTAGAGGTGTATACAAGCATGCCGGGCTTGCAAGTGTACACAGCTGGATTCTTAAACACTACAGGTGGAAAAGGTGGTGTTTGCTATGGCATGCACGAGGGTATCTGCTTTGAGACACAGCATTATCCAAATGCTGTCAATCACCCGCATTTTCCGTCGTCCATACTACAGCCGGGTGATGTGTATGCACATAAGACAGCATTTTGCTTTTCTGTAAAAGATTAAAAACAAGTTTCGAATAAGTATATTAGCCATAAGTTTTTCAGGTTGCTGTTAAGGCAGCCTGTTTTTTGTTGGCAAGTAGATGTATCTTCTTGCTTGAACGGCGATATAACTGATGGTATAATTGTTTTCGCAGTACTTTTATAAAATTCATAAAAAAATATAGCTTAGCAACAACTATATTATAAATGGAGAGATATAATGATTATACGTAATGAAGAAAAAAAGGATTATAGAATAGTTGAAGAATTGACAAGAGATGCTTTTTGGAACGTGCAAGTTCCGGGATGCAGCGAGCATTATGTTGTGAATCAAATGAGAAATCATGAAGATTTTTTGCCGGACCTCGCTTTTGTATTAGAGGATGATGGCGAAATTGTGGCGAATATAATGTATGTGAAAACAAAACTTGTAGACGAAAATGGAGTAGAAAAACAAATTTTATCTTTTGGCCCAATTAGTGTCAGTCCCAAATTTCAACGCAAAGGGTACGGCAGAAAAATCTTGGAACATTCCTTTGAAAAAGCAATAGCGCTTGGGTACGACACAGTTGTGATTTTAGGCTCGCCGCACAATTATTTTTGTTATGGCTTCAAAAACGCATTAAGATATAATATGAGCTTTGAAGATGACACAATACCTACAGGCTTACTTGTGAAAGAGTTAGTACCAAATGTTCTTTCAGGTAAAAAATGGAAATTCTATGGCAGTGAAGCGCAGCATATTGACGAAAGTAAATTAGAAGATTTTGACAGTACTTTCGAGCCACGCAAAAAAGAGTATATGCCATCTCAAGAGTTTTTCTACACATTTATTCGATCGACAGTATCTGAAGATTAAAGTACGTAATATTATTAAATTAAGCTGTGCGAAATGATTATCTTAGCCTATCATTTTGCACAGCTTTTTTGTTTGCAAAAGTGCTGTTACTTCAAAGCGGAGCAGTGGCTTGGGGATAGCATAGAATATATGCTATAATACATATATATGTATATCTATACTAGTATATATACATTATGCTTTACATATAATAAGCGTGCATTTTGTGGCTCTGCGAGTGATTTTGCGCTGGATAAAAGATACTCTTAACTATGGATACAGAGATATATTTCGCTTGACTTGATGGGCAAACTAGCTTAATATATAAACAAATATTGAACAATTTAAGTCTAAATTAACAATAAAATAATGATGGGGGAATAAAAATGTTGCAAAATATGCCAACTGTAAAACTTGGAATAATAGGTGTGTCGAGGGATTGTTTTCCGGCCAGCCTGACGGAACGTCGCCGCAAGGCCATTTGCGGTATTTATGGCAGTGAGCTTTACGAATGTCCTATCATAGTGGAAACAGAGATTGACGCAAAAAAAGCCGTTGAGGATGTGAAGCAAAACGGCGTGAATGCATTGGTGGTATACCTTGGGAATTTTGGGCCCGAGACACCCGAAACACTAATAGCCGATTTATTTTGCGGACCGATTATGTACGTGGCCGCAGCTGAGGGTGACGGCGATTTAATAGACGGTCGTGGCGATGCATATTGTGGTATGCTAAACTGCAGCTATAACTTAGGCTTGCGTAAGAAAACAGCCCACATTCCCGCCGTTCCTGTGGGAACAGCCGAAGAAATTTCGGCAAAGCTGGATGAGTTTGTGCCAATCGCAAGAGCGATATTAGGCATGAAAGGCCTAAAAATAATCACGTTTGGGCCGCGTCCAAACGACTTTTTGGCATGTAACGGGCCGATAAAAGCTTTGTATGACCTAGGTGTGGCAGTGGAGGAAAACAGCGAGCTTGATTTGCTTGCGGCGTATAACAGCCATAGTGGTGATCCCAGAATTGCGGAAATCCAAGCGGATATGGAAAAAGAGCTGGGTGAAGACAATCCATTTGCCGGAATTTTACCAAAACTTGCACAGTATGAGCTTACACTTGTAGATTGGATGGAAAACCACAAGGGTATTTCTGAATATGTTGCGTTTGCGAATAAGTGCTGGCCGGCGTTCCAAACAGAGTTTGGGTTTGTGCCGTGTTATATAAATTCTCGCATGACAGGTCGTGGGATACCTATTTCATGTGAAGTGGATATATATGGAGCGTTGTCGGAGTATATCGGCCAATGCGTGTCAAACTCGCCGGTGACACTACTTGATATAAACAATTCTGTTCCGGCATATATCTTTGACAAATCCATTTCCGGTAAATATGACCTTAGAATTGGCGAGACATTTATGGGTTTCCATTGCGGAAACACTTGTTCTTCCCTATTGAAAGATCCTAAAATGAGCTATCAACGCATCATGAAACGTGCGCTGGAGCCTGACGGCGAGCCAAACATTTCACGCGGCACACTGGAAGGTGACCTGAAGGCAGGCGACGTTACGGTTTATAGGTTGCAAACAAGCGCGGATACTACATTAAAAGCATACGTTGCACAGGGAGCTATTTTGGATGTGCCGACAGAGAGCTTTGGCGCGATTGGTATAATTGCTATACCGGAGATGGAGCGTTTTTATCGTCATGTGCTGATTGAAAAGCAATATCCACATCATGCGGCTGTAGCGTATGGTAAGCACGGAAAATCCATTTTTGATATATTCCGTTATCTTGGCATTGCGGACATTTCTTATAATCAACCAAGAAGTTTGCCGTATCCCACAGAAAATCCATTTGTGTAAAATTACATTAGTATTCATGAGATTTTAAAGTTGTTTTCATAGGAGGTTGGGATGTACTATATTGGGATTGATTTAGGTACGTCGGCGCTGAAAATGGTTTTGATGCGTGAAGATGGTGTGATTGAAAACACAGTAAGTCGCGAATACCCGTTGATGATGCCGAAAGCAGGCTGGTCAGAGCAAGCGCCACAAGAATGGTGGAAAGCTACTGTAGACGGCATGAGCGAGCTGGTATCGGGGATAGATAAGAAAGCTGTTGCCGGTATCAGTTTTGGCGGGCAGATGCATGGCCTGGTGATACTGGATAAAGACGATAATGTGATTCGTCCCGCTATTTTGTGGAACGACGGCAGAACAGGCGAGGAAACAAGATACCTAAATGAAAAGATAGGCGAAGAAAAACTGGCCGAATACACCGCAAATATTGCGTTTGCCGGATTTACTGCACCAAAGCTTTTATGGGTTCAAAAGCATGAGCCGCAAAACTTTGAGCGTATATGTAAAATAATGCTTCCAAAAGATTATTTGGCATATAAGATGACAGGAGTACACAGCTGTGACTATTCAGATGCATCCGGCATGTTGCTACTGGACGTAAAAAATCGTATTTGGTCAAAAGAAATGCTGGAAATTTGCGGCGTGAATGAAAGCCAGATGCCGAAACTATTTACATCAAGTGAATGCACGGGAACACTGCTTCCTTCGGTGGCAGATAGCCTATGCCTATCGAAAGACGTGAAGGTGATGGCAGGTGCCGGAGACAACGCCGCCGCAGCCGTGGGCACAGGCACCGTTGCGGACGGCAGCTGTAATATTTCGCTGGGGACATCGGGCACGGTGTTTATAGCAAGTAAAAACTTTGTTTTACCCAAAATTCATGCGTTACATTCTTTTGCACATGTTAATGATGGATATCATTTAATGGGATGTATTTTAAGCGCCGCTTCATGCAATAAATGGTGGAGTGAAGAAATTTTAGGCACAAAAGACTTTGCGTCTTTGCAAACCGAGTTCACCTCACCGGGTGAAAACGAAGTGCTTTTTGCGCCATATTTGATGGGAGAGAGAACCCCTCATAATAACCCCGATGTGCGCGGTGCATTTTTTGGGCTATCGATGAAAACAAGCAGAGGAGAAATGACGCAAGCGATTTTGGAAGGTGTCACATATGCTGTTCGTGATAGCATAGAAATAGCACGCGAGCTGGGTATAAACGTGGAAAAAACCAAAATCTGCGGTGGTGGAGCAAAAAGCCCGGTTTGGCGCCAGATGGTAGCCGATATCATGAATCTGCCTGTTGAGACCATTGCCGCGGAGGAAGGCCCGGGGCTTGGCGCGGCCATGCTTGCCGCTGTTGGGTGCGGTGCATATTCAGATACAGAAGAATGTGCAAAGGCTATTGTGAAGGTGACAGATACCATCTACCCAAACCCTGAAGCGGTAAAAAAATACCAAACAGGATATGAAAAGTTCAAGCAACTTTATGGGGCTATTACATCGGTGAAAATATAGCCTGTAAATACAACACAAAATAAAAAACACCCCCGGGTGACTGTGATGAAAAAATCAGTCATCTAGGGGTGAGCTTTTTGTATATTAAATTAGTTTTGCTAAAAAGTCTTTGGTGCGTTGTTGTGTGGGGTTTTCAAAAAGATCATGCGGTGTGTTTTCTTCCAAGATTTTACCCTCGTCCATAAACACTACCCTGTGGGCTACCTCACGTGCGAAGCCCATTTCATGGGTGACAACAGCCATTGTCATGCCTTCTTTGGCAAGTGCTTTCATAAGATCAAGCACCTCGCCTACCATTTCTGGATCAAGCGCCGATGTAGGCTCGTCAAACAGCATCACACGTGGCTCCATGGCCAGTGCTCTGATGATGGCAATACGCTGCTTTTGGCCACCGGAAAGCATGGCAGGATATTCAAGCGCCTTATCAGAAAGACTGATGCGCTGTAGCAGTTCCTCGGCTTTTGCAACCGCTTCTTCTTTGGTCTTCAGGCCCAGCTTTATTGGTGCAAGGGTGATGTTCTGAAGCACATTCATATGCGGAAATAAATTAAAATGCTGGAACACCATACCCATATTACGTCTGTGCATGTCGATATTAACGTTTTTGTCTAAAATATCAATACCGTCGAAAAGGATGTGACCACCGTCGGGCACTTCAAGAAGGTTCAAACAGCGAAGAAGAGTACTTTTTCCGGAACCTGACGGCCCGATGATGGAAACCACTTCACCTTTGTCGATGTGGGTAGAGCAGTTATCCAGTGCCACTACAGCACCTTTGTTATAATGCTTTGAAACATTGCATACTTGAATCAAGTGCTCATTTGTCGCCACGACGCATCCTCCTTTCGATGGCCTCAATAGCTTTACCGGCCGGGAAATTGATACAGAAATAAATCATGGCAATCAATACCAGCGGACCCACCGATATAAATGTACTGCCCGATACCGTTCGTGCGGCCCACATCAGCTCGGCCATGCCGTAAGTGGAACAGATAGAAGACTCTTTCACCATGGTGATCATCTCGTTGGCAAGTGCGGGCAATATGTTTTTGATAGCTTGCGGAAGCACCACCAGCTGCATAGTCTTAAACGAAGACAGTCCAAGGCTGCGCGCGGCTTCTGTTTGGCCGGCGTCCACCGCCAAAATACCCGCACGCATAATTTCTGCAACATACGCCGCGCTGTTCAGCGCCAGCGCCACTATACCGGGAATGAAACGCGATATATCCACAAACCCAAAAATGATTACAGTGGGAATTCGGATAAAATAAAACACGCCGAGATAGATAATGGCCAGCTGCACCAAAAGTGGAGTGGAGCGGAATATGGCAATGTATATTCCGGCAAGGCTACGTATGATGCGGCTTTTGCTGAGGCGCATCAGTGCCAGTAAAAGCGCCGGTATCACGGCCAACAAAACGGCACCAACAGAAAGCAACAAGGTGTACTGCACACCTTGGATAAAATA
>CAYJIG010000041.1:0-17718 GCA_964370165.1 uncultured Oscillospiraceae bacterium | reverse complement strand
GCCTTACTTTATCAATATTGCGCTCCAGATGTTGTTCTTGGATGCTCTTCTTTGTGGGCAATGGAATCTCGGTGATTTTCGACTGGGATTTTTTCGCCAAAGTTTTTATTGTGCCCAGCTGCTGTTTTCCACAGCATATGCTGATGGCGGTGCCGGTACGTCCTGCGCGTCCGGTGCGTCCGATACGATGCACATAATATTCGGCAACCTGAGGCAAGTCGTAGTTGAACACATAGTCGATGTCTTGCACATCGATACCACGTGCGGCAACGTCGGTGGCCACTAAGATTTCGGTATTGCCACCCTTGAAGCCTGCCATCACTGTGCTACGCTGGCTTTGTTTCATGTCACCGTGCAGGCCTTGCGCCAAAAAACCTTCTTTACACAGGTTTTGTGAAAGCTCGTCCACCATGCTTTTGGTGTTGGTGAAAACAATAGATCTTGTTGGCTTCAGCTGATGCAATAACAACGTAAGTGCATCATTTTTGTATTGTTTCGGTGTCTCGACATACAGCTGTTTAATCTCGCTTAAAACAGTGTTGTTTTGAGTAAGGTTTATCTGCACGGGATCTTTTTGGAACTGCTGTGCAATCTCTAAAATACTTTTTGGAACGGTGGCGGAAAACAGCACGGTTTGGCGGCTTTCGGGCGCATCGCTTAAAATGGTTTCAACATCTTCTTTAAAGCCCATGTTCAGCATCTCGTCCGCTTCATCTAAAACAATCATTTCAAGGTTATGAAGCTTTATGCTACCACGGCTGATATGGTCCATGATACGTCCGGGTGTGCCAACTACTATGTTTGCCTTACGCAAGGCACGAAACTGTGCACGGTAATCGGAGCCGCCAAAAATATCCGCCAAGCGAATATGTGGCATGTACGGAGCCAGTTTGCGAACTTCTACTGCACATTGCTGGGCAAGCTCTCTGGTAGGGGAGAGAATCATCACTTTAATGTCGGTGGCGTCGGGCTGGATACGCTCCAGTGCAGGAATAGAAAACGCGATGGTTTTTCCTGTGCCTGTTTGAGACTGGGCTAAAATATCCACGCCTGAACGTGTGAGAGGGATGGTTTGCGCTTGCACCGGTGTTGCCTGGTGAAACCCACGCTCTTCAATGGCTTTTTGTATACTGGGCTGAAGAGATAGTTCGCTGAACATAGTTGTACTCATAAAACTCCTTTGTTTCACATAAAAAAGCAAGATGCCTCATCGCATCCTGCTTTAAGATAAAAAATATCGACTAGAGCATAGTATAGCACATCTTTTAAACGGATACAAGCCATAAATTTAAAAAGAGCCGTTTTTAGTTGTTAACTTTTTGTGTCTGAAATTAAGTCGAAAAAGGTGTGCTTTGCGACTGTAAATTATAGTAAAATACTGTGAATATTTCAGCTATGTTTCAAGGCTATTTCAGAGGAGTTTTGTATGATTTAAGCCGGTGAATTCACCTACAAATCAGAGATTAATTCATTTACGTATGTTATAAACCTTGAAAACATTAATTTGTGTCAATGATTTTGCAAATAAATAAAAAATATCATTTACAAGTGTATATATGTGTGATACAATGCATTTAATTGCGACATTTTATAAGTATCATGAAAGCATGGTGAAAAAATGAAAAAATATTATCTGTAATATTAATGGTGGCTGTACTTACTTTAATGTTTGCGGCATGTTCCGGCGCAGAGTCCGGCACGACAGATGTTTCAAGCGCAGGCGCATCAAGCATGGACGCATCAAGTACTGAGTCTGTTGGCAATAACAGCGTTGTGCCTATGGACACTTTAATGGTGGGCGTGCAGGAGATGACCGGCGATTTCATTTCAGGCTTTGGTAATAATGCATATGATTTATCCGTGAAAGTTCTTACCGGCGGATATATGAACACATATGAAATTGATGCAAACGGCGAGATTCTTCTCAACACGGTTGCGGTTGAAGATGTAAACACTGCAACGGATGACGACGGTAATAAGACATATACATTCACATTATATGATGATATTTTTTGGAATAATGGCGATCCTATAACTGCGGAAGATTATATTGCTTCGGTTTTGTGGTTCTCTTCAAGCGAATGGACCGAAGCCGGCGCAAGCTCTGTGGGCCGTGATGCCCTTGTGGGTTACACAGAATACAGGGAAGGCACCACCGACACTTTTGCCGGCGCACAGCTTATCAGTGACACCGAGTTTTCACTTACCATTTCGGCGGAAGAACTACCGTATTTCTGGGAAACCGTAAATGTGATGGTGAGCCCAATTCACAAAGACACATACCTGCCTAATTCTGAAATCGTCAGTGGCGACGACGGTGTTTCGCTACAGTTTTCTGAGGGTGATCTTGCGACAAACTGCGCCAGGATAGCTGCGGAAGAGCGATATGCGCCGACAGTGACATGCGGCCCTTACAGCTTTGTGTCTTTTGAAAACCAAACCGTTACGCTAGAGCTTAACGAGCACTTCAAAGGCGATATGTACGGCAACAAACCCACACTGCAATATGTAGTGCAAAAGGCTGTGCCTATTGACACCGATGTGGAATGGGTCATAAACGGCGAGGTAGACCTTGTTGAAGGCGTGGTTGAAGGCGAGAAAATAGAGGCGGCAAAAGCTGCGGAAAGCGCGCAATATCAAGCGTATTTACGTTCAGGATACGGGTTCTTGGCCATGATGTGTGACGAAGGACCTACCGCCGATGTAAACGTTCGTTGGGCGATGGCCTCGCTGATAGACCGCTCGGATGTTGTCGAGTATGTTATCGGTGGATACGGAAGCACTGTGGATGCAGAATACGGTATCGGACAGTGGATGTATCAAGATACAGCGGCAGAGCTGCAAGAAACACTGAGACCTATATCATTCAACATAGATGCCGCAAACTCATACCTTGACGAAACCGAATGGGTGTATGAAGAAGACGGCGTTACTGCATTTGACAGCGCGAAAGCAACCGAAGATGGCTCATATCTGCGCCACAACTCGCTTGGCGAGCCGCTTGTAATCAATCATCTTGCCCAAGAAAATGTCTTGACAGAAATTATCGAGATTCAATATTCAGCAAATGCTCCTCTTGCAGGCATCCAGTTTAACCTAGAAATAGGCGACTGGAACGCTGTTTTGGCCAATTACTATGAGGCATATACCTTGGGTGAAGACCGTATTTACAACACATTCAGCCTAGCCACAAACTTCACTGCTGTGTTTGATAGATACTACACGTGGCACTCGGACCTATTGAACACAAACTTAAACAAAGCACAGCTGAGCGATGAAGAGCTTGACAGCTTGATTGTCGCCATGCGCACCACAGACCCCGAAGATAAAGAAGGATTCTTAGAGGCGTGGTTTGATTATCAAGTGCGTTTCAACGAACTGATGCCTCAAGTGCCTCTTTATTCAAACGAATATTATGATATTTCACATGTGAACGTAGATAATCTAAACACAAGTGCTTACGTAAGCTATGAGAATATTATCTGCCAAATCACAAAAAGCGAAAAATAATTTTGCGGATACTTTGTGGGTGATATTTTGCTAAACTACATAATAAAGCGATTACTAATATTAATCCCGGTTGCTGTTTTAGTGTCGGTAGTTATTTTTGCGATAGTTAAAATGATGCCCGGAGATCCTGTTAAGTTAATGTTGCCCGAAGATTTACCGCAAGCGCAATACGAAGAACAATATGATATCATGTATGAAAAGCTTGGTCTTGACCAAAATATTGTCATGCAATATTTCGCTTGGATTACAGGTGTGTTTCAGGGCGATTTTGGTTATTCAAATACCTATAATCGCCCTGTATCTATGGTTATCGGCGAGCCGATGCTAAACACGCTTATTTTAAACTTGGGTGTGAATTTTCTATACCTTTTTATTGCCATTCCGGTAGGCATAAAATGCGCAACAAAACGGATGTCGCTGTTTGATAATGGCTGGCAGATGTTTTCGATTATCACATACTCAATACCATCCTTTTTCTTGGCGATTTTCCTTATTTATATTTTCGCCATAAATTTAGGGTGGTTTCCGATGGGTGGCATGCCAAACTCCGCCACTCACAGCGGCACAGCACTTGTGGTAGAGTGGCTGCGCACGCTGGCACTGCCCACAATCACGCTGACCATTGTTAGCCTTGCGGGAGCTGTAAGATATGTGCGCAACGCCATGATAGACGCGCTAAGCCAAGACTACATACGCACAGCAAGGGCAAAGGGCCTTAGCGAAAAGGTGGTCATATACTCTCACGCATTTAGAAACGCTTTAATCCCTGTGTCGTATATTATTGTAGGCACTCTGTTTTCTCTTTTTGCCGGCTCGGCCATTATAGAAAGCGTTTTTGGATATAACGGCATAGGAACATTGATTATAACAGCGGTGCTGAATAGAGACAATCAGCTTATCACCACGCTGAACTTGTTTTATGCATTGCTGAGCTTGGTATCGGTTCTTGTGGCCGATATCATTTACGCAATGGTGGACCCACGCATTAAATTGAGTTGATTTCATAGGTAAGTTTTAGTAAGTACATATTTTAAGCTGATAGATAGGTAGAATAATATGTCGCCTAAAAACAATAAAAACAAAAAAATCCTACGCTCATTTGGTGGCATATTTAAACGTGCCGCTAATGGTGGCAATGTGGATATGCAATTTAATGAATCATTAAAAACGCCGACAAAAACCATAATAACAAAACTGCTTAAAAACAAGCTTGCTATTATTGGTGCTGTCGGGTTTTTAGCTATTTTTTTGCTGTGTTTTATCGGCTCGGCACTTGTTCCTTTAAACGAAAACTACACCGAACTAACCCACGCAAACCTACTACCCAGCTTAAACTATTTGAATTTTCCAAAGGAACTTTCAGAAAAAAATATTAAAGATATATCTTCCGGCATTTCTTTCAGCGCCGCCATCACCGACGACGGAGAGTTTTATATATGGGGTAGCGAGCCTAACAAAGAACAAGAAAACGTATCCACGCATATTTTTGATGTTCCACAGGCGGTTAAAGACTCTAAAATAACCAGCATCGCATGCGGCGGAAATCATGTCATAGCCGTCGATGAAGATGGCAATTTTCACGCTTGGGGCTATAACGGAAACGGGCAAACAGACGTGCCGCAGGACATAGACAGAGTGTTTTCAAGCGGCGATATTGAAATAGCAAAAATGGAAGCTGCCTCGCAATGGACGGCAATCTTAGGTAGTGATAACAACATATATATCTGGGGTAGCATGCAGGCAAGAAACACTTTGCTGGTATCTTCAGACTATAAGGGTCGTATTGTCGACTTTGCCGCAGGGGATAATAACATTGCGATATTGCTTGATGATGGTACGGTTCATGTGATAGGGGATAAAGGTACGGAATTTGCCATGAATGTGCCGCAAAATATTCAAGACGGCGATGTGAAAATAGTGGATATCGCGTCTACAAACAGGAATGTGCTGGTTTTGGACGATGAAGGAGCCTTGCACACATGGGGAAGCTCGCAAGATGGCCTGAATGACTTGCCGCAAATTCAAGATGATGTAACATATATCGCCTCGGGATACCGAAATTTTATTGCGCTGACGGAAAATGATGAAATAGTGGTTTGGGGCAATGAAAACTTAAAACAGCAAAATTTCCCCATAGGCATGACGGATATAGATAAGATTTACGCAGATTATTTTCAGTTTTATGCACAAAGTGTTGATGGAGAGCTTCACGCATGGGGTAACGAGGGATACATTTTTGGCACAGACCAATATGGACGTGACATATTCACCCGAATAATCCACGGCGGAAGAACCTCACTTACCGTTGGTGCAGTGGCTGTATTGATATCAATTTCGATAGCACTTGTGGTAGGGCTTACCTCGGGATATTTCGGCGGAGTGATAGACCATGTTTTAATGCGCATCACCGATGTTTTCTCGGCGATACCATTTTTCCCTATAGCAATCACGCTTTCTTATGTTGTGGGATTTAGCCTAAGCGAAACGCAAAAAATGTATATGATAATGGTTATTTTAGGCTTGCTTGGGTGGATGTCGCTTGCCAGGCTGATTCGTGCCCAGCTTTTGCTGGAGCGTGAAAAAGATTTTGTGCTTGCCGCACATGCGCTGGGCCTTAAAAATCGTGCAATCATGTGGCGGCATATCTTACCGAACATTTTCAGCTTGGTGATTGTGAACATAACGCTGGGCTATGCATCTTCTTTGTTGTCCGAAGCAGCGCTTTCTTTTCTGGGTTTTGGCGTTTCCGAGCCCACACCGTCATGGGGCAACATGCTGATGTCGGCGCAAGAGATTGCCGTGATAGAGTTTTACTGGTGGCGTTGGCTTATTCCCGCACTTTTTGTGATAGTTGCCGCAATTAGTGTCAACATGCTGGGCGATGCACTGCGTGAAGCGCTAGACCCACGGTCGGGGGAATAGAAGATGAAAAATATACTTGAAATAAGAGATTTACATACATATTTTGAAACTAAAAACGGATGCATAAAGGCTGTGAACGGTGTTTCGCTTTCCATAAAGGAAGGCAACACACTGGGTGTTATCGGCGAGTCGGGCTCGGGCAAAAGCCAAACAGCCATGAGTGTGCTGAAACTGTTTGAAAAAAACCAGCGTATACATGCGGGAGAAATTATTTTCGACGGCAGGGATATTGCGGCGCTTGACGATAGAGAGATTCGTAAAATAAGAGGCGACGCTATTTCGATGATTTTCCAAGAGCCGATGACAAGCCTAAACCCGGTGTTTACCATCGAAAAGCAAATATCAGAAACGCTGGTTTTACATCGTGGCTTAAGCAAAAAAGAGGCAAAAGCACAGGCGATAAAACTTTTGGAAGACGTTAAAATTCCAAACGCTGAAAGCATGGTGAATAGGTATCCGCACGAGCTGTCGGGCGGTATGCGCCAAAGGGTTATGATTGCAATGGCGCTTGCATGTGGACCAAAACTGCTTATTGCGGACGAGCCCACAACAGCACTGGACGTGACCATCCAAGCGCAGATTTTACGCCTGATGAACGAGTTAAAGAAAAAAATAAACACTTCAATAATGTTTATTACTCACGACTTAGGCGTCATAAGGCAAATAGCGGATGATGTTGCGGTCATGTACTGCGGCCAGGTTGTAGAGCTGGCACCGGTAGAGTATATTTTTCGCGATGTTTCAGAGTTTTCACACCCATACACCAGTGCGCTTTTAAAAACTGTGCCGTCGAATGCCACGCTAAAAGAAAAAAGACTGCTGTCCATACCGGGCAGTGTTCCTCATCCGCAAAACTTGCCCGATGGTTGCAAGTTTGCGCCCAGGTGCGAATACGCAAAAGAAATGTGCCATCAAAAAGAGCCGCAGCTTGTAAAAGTGGGTGAAAACCACAGCGTGCGTTGTTTTTATCCCGAAAAAGCGAGGTGCGGAAATGTCTGAAAAAAAAGTACTTGTCAAGATTGAAAATTTAAAGATGTATTTCCCACTGAGAAAAAGTTTTGGACTTTTCGGCGCACGTAAATATGTAAAAGCAGTGGACGACGTTAGCTTAAGCATATATGAAAACGAAACTCTTGGCCTTGTAGGGGAGAGTGGCTGTGGAAAATCTACGCTGGGCAGAACTATTTTACAGCTGAATAAGCAAACTGCCGGCAAAGTGAACTATAACGATGTGGATTTAAGCACGTTGTCAAAAGAAAATATGCGTAAACTTCGCAAAGAGCTGCAGATTGTATTCCAAGATCCATACTCGTCCCTTAACCCACGCCTTACTGTCGGCCAGATGATTTCCGAGGCGCTGATTGCACACGGCATCTACAAAAAAGGCCAAAAAGAACTGGAAGAATATACCTTGGAGGTCATGGAAATGTGTGGCCTGCAAGCGCATATGTTGCACAGGTATCCGCACCAGTTTTCAGGCGGCCAACGCCAGCGAATTTGCATTGCTCGTGCGCTGGCATTGAAGCCAAAGTTTATTGTGTGTGACGAGTCTGTGTCTACGCTGGATGTGTCCATTCAGTCTCAGATTATCAATTTGCTTTTAGATTTGAGGGAAAAGAACAACTTAACATATCTTTTTATATCGCATGATTTGAGCGTCGTTAGGTTTATTTCAGATCGAATTGCAGTGATGTATCTGGGCGATATCGTAGAGCTGGCGCCGGCAGAAGAGATTTTTACATCTCCTCGTCATCCGTATACAAAAGCGTTGCTAAGCGCCATTCCAAGCATCGAAGATGAAGTAAACGATGACGAATCCCTGCTGCTTGAGGGTGATGTTCCAAGCCCGGTAGACACACCAAACGGATGTAAGTTTCACCCACGATGCAAATATGCACAAGAGATTTGCCACACAGATGTACCACCTCAAAAAGAACATGGAAACGGACATTTTGTGGCGTGCCATTATCCGATTAGCGTTAGATAAAAGACTTAAAGCATACAAGGTGAATTATCATGTTTAAAAAATTTCGTCCTAATGTATTCAAGGAAAAAACCGAAAGTGAGCTCAGAGAACACTATGAAAATATAGAGCTTGAAAAAGGCGATCTTTTGGCGATGCTAATCGCAGCAATTATAACTTTTGGCCCGCTTATAATCACGATATCGCTAATTTATGTTTTTATAGCGGCTGTGTTTATAGCGTGATACTACAGTCGGCGCATGATTAACTCAAAAGGGGATTTACTTATGAAATTTTCACAAATACCATATAATAGGCCTGACTTTGCGCAAATTTTAGACGCGATGGACGTGGCAGTTGCTAAGGCGAAAAAAGCCAAAAGCGCCGAGCAGCAGATAGAATCCCTTGATGAAATGTTGCGTTTGTACGACGGTTTCGACACCCAGCATGCATTGGCGCGGATACGCTATTATTTGAACACAAATGATGAATTTTACAAAAACGAGCAAAAGCAGTTTACTCAGAATTCACCGCTGTTAAGCTTGAAATATAACAAGCTTATATCCTATATTATAAACAGTCCTTTTAAAGAGGAAATAGAGAAAAAAGTCGGCTACGTTGCAATGAGAAATTATGCTATATACAGTGGAATTTCATCAGAAAAAATAGTTGAAGAAATACGTGAAGAAAGCGAGCTGGTCCTAGAATATATAGGCATTATCTCGAAATTAAGCGTTGAGTTTGACGGCAAAACAATGCCTTTAACTATGCTTGTTCCGTACAGAGAAAGCACAGACAGAGAAGTGCGTAAAAATGCGCTTATTGCAGAAGGCAAAGTTTATAGCAGTGTGAAAGATCGACTGGACGATATCTTTGACAAGCTGGTAAAAAACAGAACACAGCAAGCTAAAAAACTGGGCTTTGATAATTATATACAGCTTGGCTATGCACGCATGGGCCGCAATTGCTACACGCATAAAGACGTGTCGGTGCTTAAAAATCAAGTTTTGGAAAGCATTGTGCCGATTGTAGGGGATATATTTGCCGGCCGTAAAAAGCGCCTTGGCCTGGATGAGCTCAATTGTTACGATTTATCGCTGTCTTTTAAAGACGGCTCGCCCAAGCCACAAGTCAGCGGGGAAGAGATCATAAACGCCGGAAGAACCTTGTATCACGAGATGTCTAGTGAAACGGCGAATTTTATTGACTTGATGATTGACAACGAGCTTATTGATGTTTATTCTAAAATTGGCAAAGCAGCCGGAGGTTTTTGCTCTTATTTAGATGATTATAACTACCCGTTTGTTTTTGCTAATTTTAACGGCACATCGTCTGATGTAGGTGTTTTCACCCATGAAATGGGACACGCGTTGGCGAGATACATAAAAGGCAGAACAGGCAAAACACAATATGCAAACTCATCAATGGATATTTCTGAAACACATTCAATGTCGATGGAGTTTTTGACATCGCCTTGGCATAAGCTGTTTTTTAAAGAAGAGACTGATAAATATAAGCTGGCGCATGCTGAAAGCGCTTTAATATTCATTCCGTATGCCTGCCAGGTGGATGAATTTCAAGAACAAATATATTTAAACCCAAACTTGACGCCAAAGCAAAGAGACGAAAAATGGCGTGAAGTGGAGAAAAAATATCGTCCACATGTAGATTACACCGACATACCTTTTTATTGTGATGGTGCAGGCTGGCAAAGGCAGATGCATATATATAAAACACCGTTTTATTATATAGACTATGCTTTGGCGCAAATAATGGCTATCCAGTTTTTCTTATTGTTTTTGCAAAATAAAGACAAGGCTTATGATTTGTATTTTGAGCTACTAAACTATGGCAGCAATAAAACGTTTGTGGATTTAATCGACACATTAAACTTAGCATCACCGCTAAAAAAAGGCACACTAAAACCCATTGCGAAAGAATTACTTGAATGGATAAATAATAACAGTATGTAATGTTTTGTTAATGAATGCTTAAAGTGTATTGGTTTAAAGCCGGTGCTTATTGTGGTATAATAATAAATACTTGAAATTTATATTAAAAAATAATGAAAGGAGTGGTTAGTTCTGAAAAAAGAGTTTGAGAAAATTATCGGGAATGAATTGTTTTTTAAAGAGCTGGCCACCAAACAATTTGTTGGAAATATAAATATTAATAGAGACAATGTTAAAGATGTTTTGTCGAAACGAAGCAAGAAAATAAGAAGAATAATTAATGAAACTAATGTGCTGATTGATGAGCATGTTACGCCGTTTTTAAACGATCCAACTTCGATTAGTAGGCAGGAAGCCGAAGAATTTCAAGATTTTGCAGAAAAGCTTTCGGGGTACAGAGAAAGCGTAGATACCGGGCTGTCTTACGAGATAAGAAATGCGCTTATAGAGTATTCTGAGTTTATAGAAGATGATGAACTTTATATTCATAACATGTTTTATAAAGGGCTTGCTTTGTTCTATCTTGATAGGTATATTTTCAAGCCGGAGATGTCTGAATGCTACGCTAAAGTGCTTTCTTTTAGCGATAGGTATGAAGAATTCAGCACAGACATACGCAACTTGATTTGCCGCGCACATGGCAATTATTACATCAGTGTTGCCAACTATGATATCGACGAAATTTATCGTAGGTATGATATTACGAGCAACTTTCGGGAAAATATCGGTAGGGAATTCGATCCTGATTTCCCGTGGGATGCTTATGAGCATAACCTGCATGAAAACGTGTGTTCCACCACCATCACCATCTTGCGTGCTGATGGACACGTTCATAAAGTTAAAGATGTGCACAAAAAAAGGCTTTTAGAGTCTGCAAAGTTTCTTTATGATAAAAGTATGAACAATGAAGATATTCAGTCGAATGACTATACTTCTGTTCAAGTAAAACATATTTATTATCTTGAAACTGCTAAATATTACAATAAAATTAGCACAATTACGCAGTTTTTACAAAAATTGTATGAGCTTTATAAGCAGGGCTCGGACGACTATGATTATGATGACTTGTATAAAAAGATACAAATTTCGGCTTTGTATCTTTATTATCTCTCGCATGACCCGCCAGAAGAATTATCTGAAAAAGAACAAGATGAGATAATTTACGAGATAGAAAAAGATGTCTTGAAATATATTGAAAATATTCCCGATAATGTATCGCAATCGCATGTCACCATGATGATTGCTAACTTTGCGCTGGGAAGTCAGCATGTTTTTAATTATACTACGTATTTAAAGCTACTGCTTTCATTAACCGTTTTCCGGCACTTGCCCACATACGTGCACTCGGTAATGGTTGCTAAAATTTCATACATAATAACGGAGTATTTAATAAAGTATATGCCCGATGTTTTGGTAGGCATGCCGGGCATAAACACAGTGGAAGATGTGAAAGAACAAGCCGATGAAATACTGAAATTTGTTTGGTATTGCGGCCTTATTCATGATATCGGAAAAATTGTTTACTCACATTTAGTGTCTTTTTATGTTAGAAAGCTAAATGATAAAGAGTTTCAGATGATTAAAGAGCATTCCTCTAAAGCCGACAATTTCATTAAGCCTACGCATAACTTTGAAACAGACGCAATGATGATAAAGTCGGTTAAAGAAGCGGCTAATATGCAGCTTGCAAATAATCAGGAATTGTTTGCCTGCTTTAGCGATATTGCGTTTGGACACCACAAAAGTTATGACGGCAAGTTTGGCTACCCGCCTGATTTTGATAACTTGGCGTCTCCGGTAAAAGTCATAATTGACATTGTGTCCATTGCCGACTCGATCGATGCCGCAACCGACAGTGTTGGACGAAGCTATGCAAATGAAAAGTTTTTAAGTGACATGGAAGAAGACTTATTGTCTCAAATTAATACACGGTACAATCCTACTGTCACAAAGGCTGTATTTGAAAATAAAAAGCTGTATGATGCAATCGATAACACGATAAATGAATTTAGGTATGATGTTTATTACTCTTGTTTTTCAGACAATGATTTCTCGAAAACAATGATACCACCCCAAGAAGATACGTTTTAATAAAATGTATACAGGTTGAAAGTCCACATCGCAAGATAGATGTAGTTTGCATATTTAAAGGAGTAAATATGCCTATTTATAATAATGTCGGTATAATTATAGCAATTGTTTTATTTGTGATAGTTATAATAATTTTGGTTTTGCCTAAAGTGTTAAAAGCTATGGGTTATCATCCTGATTATAAAAAAGTGAAATATAATATGCAAGGTAGGAAAGCGTTGATAGTGGCTACAAATCAAAGCACTTTAGGCGATAGCAAAAAGAAAACAGGTGTTTTTGCCTCTGAGCTAACTATTGCATATTATGAGTTTTTAGACGCCGGCTTGCAAGTGGATATAGCCAGTATAAAAGGCGGTAAAATACCCTTTGAAAAAATAAGTTTGATATATCCGCTGGCCTCGCATGCAGACAGACGATATTTGAAAGATGAAACAGCCCGGCAAAAAACACAAAACTCATTAAAGATAGAAGATTTAGACTTCGGCAAATACGATATAGTTTATATGCCCGGTGGATGGGGCGCGGCTTATGACTTGGGCAACAGCGAGCTATTGGGACAAAAGATAACAGATGCAAATGAGAGCGGTGTGCTTTTAGGCTCGGTATGTCATGGAGCATTAGGCTTTTTGATGGCGAAAGACACAAACGGAAAACCACTGGTTGAAGGCAAAAACATAACAGCTGTGACAGATAAGCAAATAAAAGAGCTTAGCATAACAAAAACACCACAACATCCGGAAACAGAGCTACGAAAATTAGGCGCAAACTATAAAAACAAAAGTGGATTTAGCGACCTTTTTAAAACTTTAGTGGTAAGAGATGGTAATATCGTTACAGGACAAAACCAAAATTCATCAGGCGAAACAGCACAAGAACTGCTGAGAATATTAGCAGAAAAACAATAAAAATTACAATCGATAAAGCAAACACTAAAACAGTACTAATTATTATCCTACGACGGTTTTAATTGACACTTTGGCAAAACGAGATGTATAATAAAGAAAACATTGCTAAATTTCGACAAGCATAAATCACTGGATTAATGAGATTATTGTATAATCTATTGAAGGTGTTCATTGATGTTAGAATATAATTTGTTAGCAGAATATACATCGCTGTTTATTTTAACGGCAATAATAATCAGCTTTAGACGAGATTATGAAGCGAGAAATCTAAGATATAAATTTTTAAAGGCTATGTATTACACAGCCTTTATTAGTACGTTCCTAACAATAATATCTGTTCTGGCCACAACAACCCTTGTAGATTATTCAAATCACTTTATATCGTACACCTTAATGCTTTTGTATTTTGTGTTTTTACCTTGCGCACCGGTAATGTTTATACTGTATTCAGTCACATTAACTGATCTTAATTCAAGCGAAAAAGATCATTATAAAAAGCTGTTTATTTATTGTATTCCATATTTAATATATCTGACGGTTATATTATCAAATGTGTTTACAAATAAAATTTTTACAATTGACGAAAATCTGTATTATATTAGAGGCGATTGGTATCAAGCACCTTTTGTGGTAAATGGATTTTATTTAATGGTGTTATTATGTATTACAGTTAAAAATTCAAAAACTGTTTATAAAGAAGTAATGCAAGTATTAAGTTTTGCTTTTATCTTTTCTTCAAGTATAATTTTAGTGCAATTTTTCATAGATGATGTTATCCTTACCGGCACAATTTACACTTTGAGTATTTTGATTGTTCACTTATATATTCAAAACGTGCGAAAATCTGCAGACCATTTAACGGGCGTAAACAACAGAATTGCCTTAACTCACAGAATAAATGAGCGCATCAAGAAAAACGATGATTTTTCGCTGTACATAATCAGTTTGCGTAATTTTAAAAGCGTGAACGAAAGATATGGGCTTGAAACAGGAGACAAATTATTAAGATTAGTTTCTGAAAACCTATTAAAGAAATTTTCTATATATAACACATATAGATATAGCGGTGATGAGTTTGCTATTATTTCAAAGGATTTAAGCGAGGAATATTTTGCCGAAGTAACCGGTGTTATAGATTCATTAAATAATCCGATTTCTATAGATGGGTTTTATGTGGTTTTAGATTTGATTTTTGTTAGGGTTGATTATCCTACTTTTTCTAAAAATTCTAAAGATTTAATCTCGGCTGCCGATTATTCAGTGCGTACTTTGAAAGAAAAATCTGTCGGTGGTAGGTATTTATACGACATTTCTATTATGCAAAATATGTCTGAGAAAAATTTGATGACACAAAAAATCAAGGAAGCGCTTATCAATGATGATTTTGTGGTTCATTATCAGCCGATTTTCTCTGTTGGCAGAAACACATTTTCTCAAGCAGAAGCCTTGGTGAGAATGCTCGATGATGATAAATTATTATATCCAAACAGCTTTATTGGAATAGCTGAAAAAACCGGCCTTATAACAAAAATCACATATAAAGTTTTAGAGACTGTGTGTAGGGATTTAAAAAGGTTGATAGACAATAATCAGCTAGACCCGCAGTTTGAATCTGTTTCGGTCAACTTCCCATATTATCAATTCACTTTGCCGGATATGGTTGAAGATGTTGTGGAAATCCTGTCTAAATACGATATCCCGCCGTCTATGATTAAAATTGAAATCACTGAAAGAGTTCTTATTTCAGATAGCTTTAACATGAAAGTTGTCATGAAAGAAATGCAGGAAAAAGGGTTTGTTTTTGAGCTTGACGATTTTGGCGTTGAATATTCAAATATGAGTGTGTTTTTGGATTTGCCACTTGATATAATTAAAATTGATAGAAGCCTTTTACTTTCCGCTACTAAATCCCAAGAAAATAGGAAATTTTTCGAGCATTTGGTGTTAGGAATTAAATCCACCAACAAAAAAATCATTGTTGAGGGAATTGAAGAATCAGATCAAAAAGATTTGTGTGTTTCTTGTAACTGTGATTATATTCAAGGATACTTCTTCGCAAGACCGATGCCTATTTGTGACGCTCTTGCGTTTATAGGATTAAACAAAGATTAATAGTGGCCTGGCCAATAACGTTACCCCCGGTTTTACCGGGGGATGTTTATTTATACGAAAATACCACGGTAGCCACAAAAACCTACGTAATTAGCCCACAAACCGGTGTGTATAACTAACATATTAATATAAAAAAACAAGTTGCGTACTTGTTTTTTTGGTAAAATCAAAGGGAAAACAAAATCAGCGGAAATACACGATGTTTTATAATATTTACTTTGTTATACTTTCTACAAAGGTTGAAGGAGATACACTATGAAAAAAATATTTGTTTTTTGGCTGATAATAACCATGATCTTTGTATTATTTACAGCGTGCGGAACTAGCAATGATGATAGTGATACCTTAGCAGGGGCTATTACGGATGCAATTTCCAATGTTACTGAAGAGGCTAATACTGGTACAAATGATGATAACAGCGATAATGATACCCAAAGTTCTGAAATTTCAGAAAGTATAGTTGCACCTGAGTTCGACATGACAGCGTTTGAGGATGTTGAGATAAACGGTGAATATTTTGTTCCGACGCCATCGCAACCGGATCTAATGCATTTGTTAAATGATGTTAGATATATTTATTACAACGAAATAGTTGTGGCGGCATATAAATTCGAGTTTGAAAACTCGTACCAAGGTGCAGTGGAATTTTTCGATCCGTCAAACGGGGAAAGCCTTTACTGGCAAGAGTTTGAGTACCCTATAGTTCTTGACAGCATGAGGTATGATAAGAACACCGATAGCATTTCATTATGGACAGAAGACCGTTTTATGCATTATTTTAACTTCGATGGTACGAATATAAATAAAGAAGTGTTTGAATTGCCAAGCTATCTTAAAAATGTTGATACTTCTAATCCTACTTATTCTTATGACGGTGTACCTTTTGCGGGAGAAACTGCATGGTGGGGCGCAACGTTTGAAGATGGGCTTGCATTATTGCCGCAAGAAGGCAACCCAAATGAGGAAATATTTATCCCGAGTACATGGCTAATGGACAATGTGGGGTTTTCAGAGGATACACCGGAAGAATTTAGAGTTGCTTTCTTTGATAATGTAAGGATTATAGACGAGGGGAGAGTTGTTGTCTGTGCAATAACTGTTCCGGGAAGCCAGACAGCTCATGTCGGTCTTTATACTTTAAATACGCAAACGCTAGAGGAGAGATTTTATTTCGATATATTTGAAGGAATGTTTGCAGACTATAGTATAACTGATGATAATACAATCATGGTTACAGGATACGATAGCTGCACAAAAATCGATATAAAAGAAGGGACTACCGAAACTATATCAATACCTGAGGAAAACAATAGGGCAACATATAATTATGAAGAGTTTTTTATTATGAGTCTAAGCGATAGTGGCAAAATTATTTATAAAGGTGATGTAAATGCTCCAATAGCGACGACAAACAATGAAAAAACATTTATCCATCAGGCTATTGAAAATTATCTTGTCTTGATAAATTACAGCGACGATTATGGCATCAAAACTGTTTTAATAAAGGTGTAGCTTTTGTATTTTTGCCTTATCATCAGCGCTTATCGCGCCATAGATGCAAAGTTTTTCAAAAGATGGGAACGGTCAAATTAATAACAACAAATTTATACAGGTAGCGTACACAGCAGCGTACGGTTTTGCTGTTTGGAGCATAAAAAAGGCACCGAGTTTCACTCGGTGCCTTTTCAGGTGCAGCACTGGGCTGCTGGGGTGAATAACCATAAGGGGCATAAAAAACGCACACATAAAAAAGACACCGGAACTTAATCCGATGCCTAATTGGGTCCAGCTTCAAGCTGGTGGGACAAACCCTTATAAGGGGCATGAAAAAAACACACACATAAAAAGACACCGGAACTTAATCCGATGCCTATTGGGTGCAGCCTCAGGCTGCTGGAACAAACCCTTATAAGGGGCATGAAAAAAACACACACATAAAAAGACACCGGAACTTAATCCGATGCCTATTGGGTCCAGCTTCAAGCTGGTGGGACAAACCCTTATAAGGGGCATGGAAAAACGCTGATATTATGCGGTTTTACAGCCAATAAGCAATGCTTGCAATAAAAAAACATTAAAAAATACAAGTTAATAGGCAAAAAATCACGCCTTTAACCTAAGTTTTTTTGAAGTGAAACACTACCCATTATTAAATTCAGTGCAACGTGATAACCAAGATTTCCGATTGACATTTCATAAGTATGTATACTATAATTTAATTTGTATATTAATATAAATTATTATTCTTTATCAGTTTTTAGCG
>CAYJIG010000040.1:0-17918 GCA_964370165.1 uncultured Oscillospiraceae bacterium | reverse complement strand
CGAGTGCGCAATACTTTTTGTATTGCAAGTGAGGATAACGCAGTATCACGCATAATTTACCAAAAATAGGCGGGTTCGGATTACATCGGGTTGGCTAGGGTGTTAATAAATCAGAATGGATTATTCATAACGAAGGGCTTCGATGGGATCGAGCTTTGCGGCTTTGTTTGCAGGATAGTAGCCAAAGAATAGGCCGATGGCAACAGAAAAGCCTACTGCTATTAGTATGCCTAAAACATCGGGAGTTGCAGGGAAACTGAGCAGACTTGAAGCTATGCTACCCAGCGCCACGCCGAAAATGATGCCAATAATTCCGCCGATGAGGCATATGATGGAGCTTTCGGTGATGAACTGCACACGTATTGAAAGGTTGGTGGCACCGAGAGCTTTTCTTGTGCCGATTTCTTTTGTGCGCTCGGTGATGGATACCAGCATGATGTTCATCACGCCGATGCCGCCTACCAGCAAAGAAATGGCCGCTACCGCAGATATAGCCAGCTGCAACGTGGCCAGCATAGAAGTCATGGACTCGATGATGCTGTCCATGGCGAAGGAATCCACTTGGAAATCTTCGTTGTTTGCATATTGGCGGTTGTTTAGATAATCTGATACATTGGTGGCAAAAGCAGTGCTATCGGTGCCGGTGGATGTCAAGATGGTGATGGACTGATGGCCATCATCTGCGCCGCTTAAAGCTTGCGCTGTAGAGTAGGGGATATATGCCGTGGTTTCGGTGTCTTGCTCACTTGCGGTACTGCCCATGGCAAAGGCCGACTGCTCGTATTCATACACACCCACAATGGTGAAAAGGCCGGGTGCGCCGCCGGAGCCTTCCAGCATTATCTGCTGGCCTATGGGATCGCCCACAAAGCCGTAGTTTGTAACAAAGTTATCAGACACCACAACAACTTTTTTCTCGTCGTCTATCTCACGCTGTAACAGAAAACGTCCGTTTAGCATGGTGATGTTGTTTATTGTAGCTTCTTCGGCAGTAACGCCGCTTAGACTGAAATTAGCATATTTTTCGCCCGAAGTAGCTGTGCCGGTACCGACGCCTACACTGACACCGACAGCCGAAATTTCATCGCTGAATTGTGTTTTTAGCTCGTCTATAATATCTTCGCTGAGCAAATCCTCTTCAGTTGGCGCACTCATGCGTTGCGTGTTTGAAAACTCGCTTTCTCTCTGAGTGATGTAAAGGTTCACGGTGTTGGCGCCCATGGCAGACATCTCACTGGCGATGTATCCGTTAAGTGAGTTGCCTATGGTGAAAATGGTGATAACAGAGCCTATACCGATGATGATGCCCAGCATAGTCAAAAGAGCACGCATTTTGTTGCTCCATAAAGAGGCTAGAGCAAGGGAAATATTTTCTTTTATGCTCATACTACACCTCTGCCACTGCCGGGGCGATCACTTACTATTTTGCCATCCACCAGCGTTACTATCCGCTGGGTTTCCTCGGCCAGCTCAGGTGAGTGGGTGATAAGTATAATGGTTTTGCCTTGCTTTTCGTGTAGATCATGGAAAATATCCATCACAAGGCGACCTGTTTTGCTGTCCAGTGCGCCTGTGGGCTCGTCTGCTAGCAAGATGGCAGGGTTGTTTGCCAAAGCTCTGGCAATGGCGATACGCTGTTTTTGACCACCGGATAACTCGTTTGGGTTATGACGACGACGCTCAAACATGTCCACTGTTTTTAAAAGCTCGGCGCTTCGGTTGGCGCGATCTTTTTTTGAGAGTCCTGCATATAGCATTGGAAGCTCAACGTTGCGCTGTGCATTTATCCTGGGTATGAGATTAAAGTTTTGAAACACAAAGCCTATCTTTTTGTTGCGGATACCGGACAAATCGCTGTCTTTTGCCGCCATTATGTCTACATCGTCCAAAAGGTATTCGCCCTCGGAAGGACGGTCCAGCGCACCCACAATATTCATAAGGGTGGATTTTCCGCTACCGGAAGCACCCACAATGGATATAAATGTGCCGCTTTCTATGGAAAGTGTAACGTCGTCAAGGGCGCAAAGCTCGTTTTCCATACCCTCAAAATAACGTTTGTACACGTTTTTTATTTTGATTACTTCACCAGACATGATTATCGTCCTCCTGCCGGTGGGCCGCCACCACCGGGCCCGCCACCCGTTTCAGTGGTGACGACAACTTCACCGCCGGGGCTGCCCATGGCGCTCATGTCAAAAGCACTTGATATGTTTAGACCCATCGGATCGTCTAAAATAAGCAGTCCGTCGTGTAACTCGTCGGAAATAATCTCAATCAGGTAGTCGGACTCAAGGCCGGTGGTGATCTCTACCATGCGGCGGCCGTCTTCTTCGCCAAGGGCTGCTTCTTCGGCGGTGGGCATTGTATCATATACATAGATATATTGTTTGCCGTCTTGCTCCACCACAGCGTCTATAGGCACAGCGTATATATCGGTGGCAGACTGCAACAAGAATGTAACTTGTGCAGGTACACCAACACGCAGGTCTTTGTTCGTTTCGCTTGCAGTGATGGTGACGCTGAAGTTGCCGGATTCGTCTATGGCGATGGGTGAAATTTCAGAAATCGTTCCGGAAATCTCTGTGTCGCCTGTGGAATCAGTGGTGAAAACAGCTTGCATACCTTCACTTAGTTTTACCACGTCATAGCTGGGCACGGTGGTAACTATCTGTAAATTAGTAAGGTCTTGTATGGTACACAGTGCACTGGTGCCTAAAATATCGCCAGCCTCGTAGCTGAGCTCGGTCACCACGCCGCTTATAGGTGAGCGGATAAATGTGTCGTCAAGCTCGGCCTGTGCGTCAGAGATGCTTTCGCCAAGGTCGGCAAGCGTCCTTGAGTTAGTGCTGTTTGTAGAATCTGCTTGGATTTGCTGTTGTGTAAGGCTGTTTTGCGCCGTTTCAAGCGAGGAAAGGTTGGCACTTTCTTGTGATGAATAGGTGCTGGTCAAAGCACTTGCTTGCTCGTCCAGTTTGGCTATTTCGGCGGCGGTGTTTTGTTGCAGTGCGGTAACACTGCTATTTAAGTCTGATATTTTAGAATATGTGCTGGAGGTAAGGTTTGTCATGTCTTGTTGCTCACTTACCAAAAGGGAAGAGTAGTGATCATTAAGTGCCGGCTGGTATGTTGAGGGGATATTTATATCAAGTTGTGGAAAAAGTGGGTTGGTAGTAGCGGGGGGCACTACCTGTGCGTTAGCCCAGTCTTCTAACAAGTCTTCTATCTGTTTAGATATCTGAGCTTCCAAGTTGGCAACATTTGTTGCCAACGAAGCATTCAGCTGATTTTTTTGGTCGGTGATAGCCTGCAAGTCGGCGGCGTATTGGTTTTTTGCGTCGTTATATGCTTGCGCGGCGTCATTCACTTTATCTTGCGCCAAGGCAAGGTCATGCGAGGACAATGCGTCGGAATAAGAAATGTCGGTTTGTTTATCGCTGTAGCTGTCTTGTGCATCGTCTATTTTATCCAAAACAGCCTCGTCGTCCAGCTGGGCCAAAACATCGTTTTGTGTGACGGCATCACCCACTTCGATGTTCAAAGACAAAATCTCAGTACCTGCGGCGGCATTGCTTACCACAATGCGGCTTTGTGTAGAGGATGTTTGCCCGGTAGCAACAATGACATTTTCGATGTTTTGTTTTGATAGTGAGGTAACAGAAGGCGTAGATAGCATAGCGCCTAATCCACTAAGCATGCCCATTACAGAGTTGATGACAACAGCTGCTATAATGGCCAAAACCAAAACGACAGATAAAATAATGATTAAAACTTTACGCTTTTTAACGAATGCTGATACCTTTGACATAATCCACCTACACTTTGTTATTTTAATGTTTGGAATAAACTTCACTGGCTTATTTTAAATATATAATGTGTAATATGTATGTGTAATTACTAAAAATAATTAAAATATTATAACGTTATCTTAAGTTTAAAGCCATTTATACAACACGATGTTGTATAAATGGCTAAAAGTGAAAATAGATTTATGTGCTTAGTAGTTTTTTACAAGACTTCACAATTTCTTGTGTTGTAATGCCGTTCATTTCAAGCAAGCTTTCATACGGTGCCGACTGCCCAAAACAATCACGTATACCTATTCGTATCAGCTTTCCTTTACCTTCTTGTGCAATTACTTCGCTGACGGCACTACCGAGACCATTTATGATGTTATGATCTTCCACTGTGACGATTTTGCCGTTTTCGTTGATGGCTTTTTTCACAGCGTTTGTATCCAGTGGTTTTATGGTGTGCATGTCAAGCACTTTTGCGCTTATACCTTGTGATTTTAGCTCATCATAGGCCTTTATGGCAAGGCTCATGACATCACCGTTCGCGATAATAGTGACATCTTTTCCATCACGAAGGGTATATGCCTTGCCTATTTCAAACTCCTCCGTACCGTCATAGATACATGGCACGGCGTCACGGGTAAAGCGCAGGTAAACCGCGCCATGTAGCTCGGCGGCTTTACGTACCAGCTTTCTTGTGGAGTAATAATCACAACCCATCAAAACAGTCATGTTTGGGATGGTTCGCATAATACCCATATCTTCTATACCCTGATGGCTGGCGCCGTCGTTTGCAGGAGTGAGGCCACCGTGTGAGCAGGCGATTTTTACGTTTAGGCCGGTGTAGCAAACTTCTTGGCGAATTTGCTCGCACATTCTCATGCTACCAAACACAGCGTATGTTGAAACAAAGGGTATCTTGCCGCAAGTAGCAAGGCCTGCCGCTACACCACAGGCATTTTGTTCGGCGATACCTACATTAACATGCTGCATGGGTAGCTCTTTTGCAAAATCAGTAGTTTTACACGACTTGCCTATATCGCAATCCACAACGTATATAGCAGGGTTTTCTCTACCCAGTTCCAAAATTTCATCACCGAATGCATCTCTTGTTGGGGCCGGTTTATTTTTCATCATAATGTTGCCCCCTCGATATCTTTTAATGCAATGCGAAGTTCTTCATCGTTTGGCGGTAGACCGTGCCATGCTACAACATTTTCCATATAAGAAACACCCTTGCCTTTTACAGTTTCCGCAATGATGCAAGCAGGTTTTGTGCTGTTACTGCTTTTGATTTCTTCAAATACATTTAATATCTCGGGGATGTTGTGTCCGTTTATGGAGTATACATCGCACCCAAACGCCGCAAATTTCGCATGAAGGTTGCCCAGCGGCATGATTTCATCGCAAGTGCCGTCGCATTGAAGGTTGTTTTTGTCTACTATTATCACAAGATTACACAGCTCGTATTTTACAGCTGTTTGGACAGCTTCCCATATCTGGCCTTCGTTTGTTTCGCCATCGCCTATCATGGAAAATACTTTATAATCTTTTTTATCTCTTTTTCCTGAAATGGCCATGCCTACCGCGACACTTAAGCCTTGGCCGAGAGAGCCAGTGGAAATATCGATACCGGGACATTTTTTCATGTCGGGATGACCTTGCAAAATAGAGCCTTCTTTGCGAAGAGTATCAAGCACACTTACATCGAAATATCCACGCAGCGCAAGACAAGTGTATAGCACGGGGCACACATGACCTTTTGAGAGAACAAACCTATCCCTGTCTTCCCATTTTGGATTTTTTGGGTCTATATTCAGCTCATCAAAATAAAGTACTGTCATGATATCGGCGGCGGAAAGAGACCCACCCGGGTGGCCGGATTTTGCATTGTGAATCATTTTCAAGAGTGTGGTTTTTACTTCTTTAGCTTTTTGAAAAAGTTCTTCACTTTTACTCATTTTCTGCTCCTATTTTATCATGCTATAAATTTGCTCATACCCGGAAGTGCCAATTTTGCATATGGGAACTTTCACATCGCCATGCTTTAAAAGACTCATGGAAATTTGTGCAAAAGCGATAACATCCACTTCTTCGGCCAGCTTATAAAGCTCGGCATTTACCATTTCGTCGTGCTTTTCTCTATCGCCTGCAAAAAGAACATCGAAAGCACCCTCGGCCACACGGCTGATTATTTCTATTTCTTTTCCCATTTCTTTGGCTTTTGATTCAATAACTCTGGCAATAGCCAAAGGACTGGTGGGAAGTGTGGCAAGAATACCTATCTTTTTTCCACTTTCTACGGCTAGCTGGGCAACAGGCTCTTCGATATTTAATATAGGAATATTTAAAAACGGTCTTATCATTGCGGTGGCCTCGTTCACAGATGTACACGTGACCAGTATGGCATCAGCACCGCTCTTTTCGGCCATTTGCGCATAGGCAAACATTTTGGTGCACACATCAGGTGTCACGCCACCTTTTTCCAGCGTTTCTTTTATCAGGCTACTATCGGAAATGTTGTACATTTCAAGGTCGTCTTTGCTTTCGACAAACGGCTTACCAAAAGGCTTGAAGATGGCATCCACATAAATGTCTCCGGTATTGATGGTGTAAAGCTTTTTCATGATAAACTCCTTTATAATAAAATTTAACTTACCAACTATGTAGAATAGCCTTTCGATAAAAACGCATACACTATCGCCTCAAAAAGACGATAGTGTAGATTGATTATTTAAGATAAAACAGCAGAGCCAAAGTCGTCGTTATATTGCTCGCAATAAACAGACACAGCATCGAAAGTGGCACCTTCGGGAAGGCTGATGGTCAGCTCGCCGTTTTCATATGCGCCTTCCAGCTTTTCTGTCACCATCTGTGTTGGCTCGAATGCACCACCCTCGGGTTTTGTGCCTATGGCGATATACACATCCGGTGCCTTGCCGTCATAATTAAATCCGGTCACGAGTAAAGTGTTATCACTGTACAGCTCAACGACAGCAGAAACATCATGAGCGCCGTCTGTGATGCTTGCGCTTTTTAGTAGGGTGACTTCTTCAGCAGAAGATGGCATGGATGCATCGCTCGAAGCGTCACTTACTTCAGAGCTTGCCACCGAAGCAGCAGGTACACTTTCAGATGCCTGCGATGCAGGCGAGGTGCTTTGCGCAGTCTCGTCACCGGAGCATCCTACCTTAAACATTAAAATTAATATAGATATAATAAAAACCAAAGCTAATTTCATAATAAACCACCTTTTTACAAATAATTTGCGCATAATATACTACGGGTATAATATTCCGCAGGTAATATGGCATATATATAGTATATAACTTTGCTTTAATATATTTCAAGTATAATAACTACAAGTGCTAGAATATAGTTAATAGTTTATTTTATTGATAATGACATTTTTCGTTGATATAATATAATTAAATAAATTATGTTAGCGTGTATTTTGCAGATGAGAGGATATTATATGTTATCAAAAAAATCGGATAAAGCAGTGGCAAATGAATATGATGAGAAAATCAAAAGCCTGAAAGATGTATTAAAGGGCTGTGATGCTATAGTTATTGGAGCAGGGGCAGGGCTTTCTGCTGCCGCAGGACTACTATATAGTGGCGAGAGGTTTGAAAGGTTTTTTGCCGATTTTATTGAAAAATATCACTTTTCGGACATGTATACAGCGGCGTTTTACCAGCATGAAACGCTGAGAGAACACTGGGGATATTGGTGTCGTCATATTTATCATAACCGATATCATGCACAGCTTAACAATGTGTATCCTGAGTTGTTGTCACTTGTGAAAGATAAAGATTATTTTGTTATTACTACAAACGTAGACCATCTTTTCAGGCTGAATGGGTTTGAAAAACAGCGGATTTTTCACACACAAGGGGATTATGGGTTGTTTCAATGTAGCGTGCCATGCCATAAGAAAACATATGACAACGAAGAGATTGTGCATGAAATGGTGGAAAAAGAGGAAAACCTTAAAATACCGCAAGAGCTTATTCCGTATTGTCCTGTGTGTAAAGAGCCGATGACAGTGAATGTGCGTAAAGATGGTACGTTTGTGGAGGATGAGGGTTGGCATGAAGCTGCCGATAGATATGAAAGCTTTATAAGAGAGCATAGCAGAAAAAAAGTGGTTTATTTAGAGCTTGGTGTGGGGTATAACACACCATCCATTATCAAGTATCCATTTTGGCAGATGACGCATCAAAATAAAAATGCAACATATGTGTGTATAAATGAAGGCGAGGTGTATGCGCCTGACGAAATAAAAAATAGGTGCATATGCATAAAAGAAAGTATTGAAAAATGCTTGAAAGATTTATAAGCCTATAAATAATAAGACAGACCTTACACAAAGTCGACGGGACTTTAAGTAAGGTCTGTTTTTTTATATGCATGAAAGTTACTCTATGGCTTTGGGTAGGCTCCAGCGATATTTTGTGGAAAGCATGCGGATGACAAAAACAAGAAGTACACTCACCGCGGAAGCAGTTGCAACATCTTGCGAGAATATTTGTGTCAAGCACCAATAAGAGCCGCTACCTAAAAGTGTAGCCACAGCATATATGCGTTTTTTTAGCACAAACGGAATTTCACAAAGCATGAGATCACGAGTGATGCCGCCACCAACGCCGGTGACAAGGCCTAAAAACAAGCAAAAGAACAAGTTGTCACTTTGGCCGCTGCGTATGCCTGCCTGCACACCTACCACGGCAAAAATCCCAAGGCCGATTGCGTCGAATACGTTATTGATGGTGCCTAGATGCTGTTCCCATTTAATATACTGCTCACGTGCACATCTTACGGCGACAAACAAAATAAGCGAGGTTAAAAGTGCGATTAGAACATATTTTCTGTCAATAAAAGCAATGGGTGGGGTATTGCCCAATAAAAGATCACGAAAAATACCGCCGCCTACAGCAGTGGCAGCGCCAAGGAACAACACACCAAAGAAATCGGTTCTTTTTTGGATGGCAACCATGGAACCGGATATCGCAAAAGAAACGGTTCCTATTAGTTCGGTGCTAAGAAATACAGTTTCGGCAAAGTCCATGATACCCTCCAATGATACCATTTGTTTTAAATGTTGCTTCGTTGTTCAGAAGCTATTATCAGGCCATTTTTACTTGGTTAGTTATTTTTTTCGAGGTAATTATACTGAATTTGACAAAAATCCCATGTGTAATCATCTAAAATCTTAATAAACACTTTAATTTCAGATTGGTTTTATCGGTTTTTGATATTACATGTGAAGTTCTTTTGTCGGATGTTTGATTAAGTCTAGCATACACGGTTTAGACTTAAATATCAACATGAAATCAGAAATGGAAAAGTGTAGATGATTTTAAATGCTGTAAGTTAAAATTGGCCAGTATAATGAACGCATATATTAATAATGAGGTGATAAAATGGACTACAAAAGAGCACGAACCGACAGCCAGGTGGAAGATAGAATGAACGAGATTGTAGGTGTTGCAATAAAAATATACGAAGAAAACGGCCTTGGAAAAATAAATTTTTTGGCAATTTCAAAGCATACGCAGTTTACACGGCCTGCGATATATAAATACTTTAAGACAAAAGAAGAATTAATCTTAAAAATGATTGTTTTTTATGCAAAAAAAGTTTCAATGTATGTGGAAGAACATATCGGTAAGTTGCAAAATAACGAGACAAGTGATGTTGCCGATGTTTTTACAGATGCGTTTTGTCAAGTTCCTGAATTTATGGATTTATATACTATTTTGTTTTCGAAAATTAAAAAAAATGTGTCCGGCGAAGCACTTGTACAATTTAAAAAAGAGATAAATGATATAAAAAATGAGCTACAAAAAATCATCAAAAAAATATACATCCACAAAACAGATGAAGATGTTCAAAGCTTTGTGGTGTTTTACCTGGCGTTTGCCTCGGGGTTATATTCGATGCTTGACGAGGAAGATGAAGACAAGCAAGGTACCGCTCAGATGAAAGCAAATGATATATATTCCAGGTTTGAGCAGCCATTTAAAAGTGCTTTGATGATTTACTTGCAAAACCTAAAAGAAGGATAAAATATCTAATAAATAAAGTGTAGCTGTATAAAAAAACAATTGCTTTTCCGGTTTTGGAAGTAGCAATTGTTTTTGTTTTGAAAGATGTAGCGGTGCTTAATATTATGACTTTATATCGTATGTTTTGTCGGCAGAAAGTAAATTGATAAACTGTTGTTTGCTCAGCGGTTTGGCAAAATAGTACCCTTGCGCATAGTCGCAATCAAGGTCTTTTAGCCATTCTGCTTGTGCTGCGGTTTCAACACCTTCGCACAAAACATTCATGTTAAGCTGTTTTGCAAGTTTTATGACATTGCCGACTACAATAGAGCCTTTTTCGTTTACGATACTGTAATCTAGGAATGCTTTGTCCAGCTTTATGGTGTGTGCAGTGATGGAACTTAGCCTGTTTAGGGAAGATTCGCCGGCACCAAAATCGTCGATAGAAATGAAAAATCCAAGATCTTCAAGCTCTTGCAGTTTTTTTATTAAAGTGCGCTGCTCTAATGCAGTAGCACTTTCTGTGATTTCTATTTCTACCTTACTTGCAGGTAAATCGTATTTTGATAAAATATTCGAATATTCAGCGGGGAATCGATTGTCGAACAATGTGATGGTAGAGACGTTTACAGAGATGAGAGGTACGTTTAGTAGATGACTGTATGATTTTATAAATGCGCATACTTTGTCAAACACATATAAATCTAAATCAACTATAAACCCGTTCGACTCGAAGATACTGATAAAAGAATCTGGCGGAATTACGCCGTATTTTCCGGAGGTATGCCATCGGACTAAAGCCTCGGCACCGTTTATTTTCAAAGTGTTTAAATCTATTTTCGGCTGAAAAACAACTTTGAACTGGTTGCTGGATAAAGCTTCTTTCATGCGATAGACGATACTTGTTTTCATTTCGTGCTCTTTTTTGATTTCGTCGTCATACTCATAATAGGTGAAATGATATTTCTGCTTGCCTTTAAGGCGGGCGGCAACGGCGCAATCGATAATCTCGTCTATCCGCTGAGAAGTATTTTTTATAAGGCAAGTTCCGATGGACATGCTTATATTATACTCTTCACCCATAATGACTTTTATAGACGAAGAAATATTGTTTTCACATATTTCTTTTATGGGCATACCTTCGTTTTTCTTGTGGAATATGACAAACTGATCGGCAATTACCCTGGCTATCAATGCGTTTGTGCCTTTATAGCTTTCGGATAATGCGCTAGCCACAGCGCAAATTACCTGATTGCCTATTTCTTTGCTGTACAATTTATTAATGGTGTGAAAACTGTCAATATCTATGTCGATTACTTCATATTCATTGGGCTTGGCAGCAGGTAAAATTTCATTCACTTTTTCATTGAAATAATAAGTTGATATAAGGTCTGTTACACTGTCGTAGTTGATTATTTTTAAAATATCGGATTTCTTTTTGTTTTGCAGATAAAAAACTATCAACGCAACAATAAAGAATATGATAAACAAGCCGGTCAATATTATAAGAAGGTTATCCATGATGAAATCACGTGCCGAATATTCAGGGGTATATGAAGCCGACTGGTAGGTGATGACTTCATCAATTTCATTTTGGCTTAGATGCTCGAACATAACGTTGAATGCGCCGATGTATCCGGTCAGATTTTCAATGTCACGCGATATAAAAATACGTAAAGGCAATGCAAGACCTGTGCTACGTATGACATATTGTTCTGTGCCAAGGACGGTTTGCGCATATTCAATGCCATGATCTGTGGCTAAAATACCATCTATTTCACCGTTTATATATCCTTCTAACATGTCGTCAAATGTGCCATATGACACAATAGTATTGCTGGGATATCGCTCAAGTATATCTGCATGGTCAATGGTGATGTAATTCAGCATTCCCATCTTACTTGAATGATTTTCAGATACAAGTTCTTCAATACGATTGCTTTTGGATAAAAGCATCATGGGTAGCTCAAGGAATGATTCAGAGGGAGTGTAAAACTCCATTTCATGCTCATAATCTCCGGTGGCGGATAATAGTATGTCTAAGTTTTCATGAGACTCGTTTGTCATGCTATGGTTATATGGAACATATGTGACATCAAAGCCATATGTCTCGGAAAGTATGGTCATTAGTTGTACGCTTATTCCATCGGGCAAGCCTTCATCGTTTGTATACTGTATGGGCTGATGATGATCAATATATCCGCAGGTGAGGGGTTTGCTGGCTAAAAGCGTTACCTCATCTCTTGTTAGAAAACGACGAGTAAGTTGTTTTTCACCATAGTATTTTATTTGCAACTCTTCAAGGAAAGTTCCGTCTGCCGAAACAGAAAGCTCTATAGCATCGGAGATGGACTGAGCAAGCTGGGGATTGTCTTTGTGTGTGATAAAGTGCAGGTCAAACAACTTGAAATTCATTACCATGTTGAAATCTTTAATATTTTGGTCAATGGTAGTGACAAGATAAAAATCTGTGTCTAAATTGGTATATGTGTCTTGCTCTCCACGTATATAATTTACAGATATCTCATTTTCTTCACAATAAGCATCAAGGTATCGCTCGTAAAGATTGTCTTGGAAACTTGCTACGGTTTTGCCGTCTATTTCCATAGGGTCGTCATAGTAGGTATTGCCATCTTTTGTGGCTAAAATAAGCTGAGCCGATCCTACAGATTTTTCAACATAAGAAAATGCATCTTGATACATGGTATCACTAAACATGATACCCATTAAATCTATTTCACCTTTTTCAAGTGCTTCCAGCGCGCCATAATAATCATACTCGTGAAATTCAAACTCATAGTTTGAATAGTGCTCGGCTCTAATCAAGATATCATAGCCAAAACCCTTATCGTCTAAAGAGTTTATGTTGTTGATAACACCGTATCCTGAATCATACCCAACTCGGACAATAGTTTTTTCAGTGGTAAGCTCATCTTCTGCAAAAACTATTTGGGCAGTGCAAATAACAAGTATGACAGTAATCAATAAAAAAATTTTCACTCGCATTTTCAAAAATTTGTCCATGGCTACTGTCCTTTCTTTAGCAGTTATCAAGAGCAAGTACTTTATTATTGAAAGAAAATGTACAGATTTTACAAAAAAAATATAAAATACACCAAATTTTAAAGTATTGTCTACAGTTTATCATAAATAATAAAAAAAAGAAAGAAAAAACCACATTCATGCTGAAAAAGTAGCGAATGTGGTTTTTGATGTAAAATGGAAGTTGTTTGTGCATGTTAGTCGGTGTAATATACTATTTCGGTGTTATATATATTGTTGTAGATGTCTGTTAATCGGAAATAGGCCAAAGCGTCCATATCGCCGACATGGCTGTAGCTGACTTCTATTTCTTGGCCGGTAACAACATATGGCTCGCCGGATACATAGCTATCATCAAATTCATAGTCATATGTGTAATAGTCAAACAGCCACTCCAGCGTTTGGCCTTCTTCTAAATCGTATGAAAATTTTCCAACAGGCTGGCCGGCTTCGGCCTGTTTATTATATCCTGCCACATATCCTTGAGGGTTTGCGTCGTCCCAATAAACAACTACATTAATATATTCTTCACCATTCAAAACAGCAGGTACGTATCCGTATGTGTACCAACCGTCTTCGCCATCCACTTCTTCCGCGGCATAAAAAGGTACGATGTGGCCGTCCAGCGATACCCAGGTGTAGTCAAAATCAACGATTAAATCTCCGTCGTCATCAAACTGGTATACATTATCGCTGCCGAGATCAACATAGTCTTCGCCGGTGTCTAAAAGCACCTGCAACTCAATGGTGGTAATATCTTCCCAATGTTCAGGGCTAAGGCTTAAAACATACCCATCGTCTTTTTCGTCTATTACCAGTGTTTCAAAATGTTCGCCGTCATATTCGTCTTGGTAGTCCTCGGCAGTTTCGGTGTCGTACCAATCTTCTGTGGAATAATCGCTTTCAGGCTCGGGCTCGGCATTAAAGTCGTCAGGTTTCTGTACTTGTCCGCCGGTCATAGCGCTGACAAACACATTGAAAAAGTTTGTGTATTCGCTACTTATCCCAAGGCTGTTTATAATATCTCGGCTATCGGTATAATATTCGGGATATTCATAAGGGAAATACATGGCTAGGCCATGTGCAGACTCAACATAATCGCTATTTTGGTAGTATTTTACTGAGTTACGTACTGCCGCAAGGGCATGATCGCCACCCTCAACATCGGCGTTTTGGATGAAGTCTATAATATCAATTTGCTCAAAGTAACCATCGCCGAAGTCCTTTGTTTCATGTCGTGCTCGGGATAGCTGGGGATATTCGTCGTTGCGGATATCAGTGGTGGCGTTCACAAAATAGTCTGTTAATATATCATAGACAAGTGGTATTTGCCGTAGCTCGACAACAGAAAGGGTATAAGCGATGCCGGCGGAGTAGTGAGAAAACGAATCTGCGAAGTCGTCGATGATAGTTGTGCCGATGTCCAGTGTTGACATGGATGGATTTTGGCCAAGAGCCGTGAGCCAGTCGGTGTAATACCATCCCTCACCGGGAACAGACTCTTGCGAAGCGATGAAATAATCAGCGTGAGACTCCAACATCATTGCTGTTTCTATTGTGGCCATAAGGCATGCATCAAATCCCACAAAATCAAACTTTACATCGGCTTGATTGAGTGCTACATCGAGATCGGTTAAGGTGAGAGTGTCTGATGAATAATGTTCATCGTATCCAAAACCGCCCAAAGTTCCACCACCATGGTTCCAAAAAATGAAGCTGTATCTATCGGCGGGAAAAGCATTTGCTGTATCGGTGATAAAAGTACTCACGGTATCAGGGGATACCATATCTAAATGTGTTTGAGCGTCATACAATAAGGAAAGGTTGCCGTTTTCCACCTGCCAATATTGTGTAGAGCTATTACTAATATCTTCATGATGCCAATATTCTGCGCCACCGGTCATCAATATAAGGTTTATGTTATCGCCAAACTCGGCATCTTGCATCTCATAGATATCATGAGTGGCCGAGGCATCTATAGTTTCAAGATCGGAGCCTATCATATAAACCATGATGGTGTGTATGTCGCTACCGTCTGCTTTTGGCGTGGTGTAAAAATCACGTACGTCACCTTGCTGAAAGTCGTAAGAATTATCGGTAGTAGATGTAGCATCGGATATTCTGCTTGTTGAGGAAGTATATTCGTCTGAATCCTCTGATAGAACTCCAATCATAAAAAGGGCAAATAGAATTACTGCCATTATCACAATAAGTATTATAATAGCGGAAAGACAACCACTGCGTTTTTTCCTTTTTATAGGAAGGCCACAGCTTTTACAAAAGTTTTTACTACCTGATAAGGGCTGATTACAATGCTCACATCTCATTTGATTCTCCAAAAAGTTTATTAATAAATGTTTGTTACGTAATTAAATTGTCTACAATACTAAATACTGAAAAATCCTTCTTTGTTATCTTGTTTGAATGACGGCACCTTTGGAAGCCGACATGACATTTTTGCGATATTGATACAAATATCCACTGGCTGCATCTTGGACGATGGAATGGCCTTCTTTGCGCCTTGCTTCAAAGTCTACGTCAGGGGCGTTTATTTTACCACCATCCACATCTACCACCACACGATCGCCGTTCCTTAAATAGGCTATTGGGCCATCTTCGGCCGCTTCGGGGCAGATGTGTCCCACAAAGCATCCGTTGTTAGAGCCGGAAAAACGCCCATCAGTGATTACGCAAACCTGTGCACCTAGGCCCATGCCAACCAGTAATTTCATTGCCTTATACATTTCCGGCATTCCGGGGCCGCCTTTTGGGCCTTCGTTTCGGATAACTACTACATCGCCGGCTTTGATTTGATGGCCTCGAATGCCATCCAGTGCACTTTGCTCATTTTCGAAAATGACAGCAGTACCTTCAAAATAATGTGCGCCCTCAGGAATTGCAGAGGGTTTGGTGACAGCGCCGTCAGGTGCTAAGTTTCCGCTTAGAATGGCAATGCCACCGCAAGAATGTACCGCGTTGTCAAGAGTACGAATTACATCACGGTTATGTACCTTCACTCCATCAAGATTTTTTTGCATGGTATTTCCGGTGCAAGTCATACCGTCTAGTTGCAAGTGTTGTGACATGGTGCTCATGATGGCAGGAATACCGCCGGCTTCATAGAAATCAAGTAAAGTATAGCTTCCGGCGGGAATTAGCGGCACCAAATGAGGGATTTTAGCGCTGATGTTGCCGAAATCTTCAATGGTGAAATCAATCTCCGCCTCATATGCAAGTGCCAATAAATGAAGCACCGCATTGGTGGAGCCACCAATTGCGGAATTGACCTTAACCGCATTTTGAATACTTTCTTTTGTGATTATATCTCTGGGGCAAATATTCTTATTGACTAAATGCATGATTTGCTCGCCTGTATAGTATGCCAACTGATTTCTATGGCTGTATACCGCAGGAACTGTCGAGCTACCGGGAAGTGAAATTCCCATCGCTTCAGCCAGACAACACATAGTATTTGCCGTGCCTAGCATAGCGCAAGAGCCAACCGTCGGTACTGCGTTGTTTTCAATCCATGCAAACTCCTCTTCCGAAATAGTGCCGGATTTTAACGCGCCTTCGGATTGCTGGATAATAGAGTGGTCAATCGTGGTTCCACCATAGGGGTTGTTTTCGGTCATTCGTCCGGGCAGGGTAGGGCCTCCATTTAGGAAAATGGCCGGAATGTTTAAACGAACGGCACTCATTAAAAGTCCCGGAACGATTTTGTCGCAAGAGCCTAACAAAACCATGCCGTCTAACTGACATGACTGTACCATTGCCTCGACATCGTTGGCAATCATTTCACGAGTAGGAAGGATATATTTCATCCCCACGTGACCCATGGCGATTCCATCACAAGCGCCAATAGTGGAAAACTCAAGAGCGGTACCACCGGCGGCATATATTCCCTCCTTGACACGTTGCGCCAAATCTTTTAGCACAATATGCCCCGGGCAAATGTTATTATATGTATTAACGACTGCAATCATTGGCTTTTTTAGCTCGGTATCTGTGTAGCCACTTGATTTATAAAGGGAACGTACGTTGGCCCATTCTGAGCCGGATAGAATCATCTCGCTTCTTCTTTTCATATTCATCACCTTATATTTGATTGCCTGTTTATTTGCGCATCTGATGTAATACTAGCATGAGCTTAGTTTACTGTCAATTTTGAACCCCTTACCTCTTGGCTGCCAGTTTAGCGCAGGCATTGGTACAGACGGAGCACATGAAAAATACAGCTTTATAGCGATGATTTGAATTTTCATTCTGTTCGTGTTTTCTGCATTTTTCAAACCATTACGTACGGATCACGTATGAAGTATGCTGTTAATAGTTGGTATGTGGTTTTGTGGACACATGGTACAGATAGGGGGGATAATATTTGATATATCATTGTATTTGCGAATTACACAAAATAACCATGGTGTATTTATGGTATTTTCCAGCACACCTGTTTTGATATGATTGTTGTTTGCACAAATGTCTTATAATGTGTTGAAAATCATCAATTCAAGCATTTACTGAATTATACTCAAAATATTTCCCACAATTATTTTTTGCACATTTTCAGGATATAAATTAACGTCGTAAGTGCCTGTGCTTCTTGTTCTCTTTTGTTGTACTACTCCTTCTTCGAGTCCCTTTTCACTTGGCACTTTTGTTCGCACGCCGTCAGTTTCTAAAATTTCAAGATATCCGTTTTCGACAAGCCAGTTTGTTATTTTTATGAATGAGATTTTAGTGCAGTCGTTAAATTCCAGCACTTCGTTTATTAAACTTGCAATTTCACTTACGGTCAGCAAATCTTCTCTTGTTTCGATTTGATTTATTACTTCCTGACTCGGTAAAGCGAGTACTTTGCTGTCTTCTGCACTGATTTTCACTTTTTCCGGTGGTGGTTTGAGTGTATTCGTTTTGCAAAATTCTGCAATTGTTTTTGTGAAAACCGCACCATAGTTCTCAAGCTTTTGTTTACCCACGCCTGAAACATTAATAAATTGCTGGTCATTCACAGGAAGCTTATTACACATATCAA